>DATJGR010000319.1:0-21270 GCA_035494855.1 Pseudomonadales bacterium
CGCCGACCAACCCCAAAGCTATTCGTAAGCCACGCATCAGCAAACTCTCCTTTATGAGATCTACTTTCTCCCCATGAGGCGGGACCGCCTCACCCAACAGATTATCACTGGTGGCGTGAGCTCTTGTTAAGTGGTTTATGCAATTGTCAGGCAGCGTCGCCTCGAGAAGGTCGTTGTGGGTCCGTTGACACCGACAATCGAACCCTGCACCGTCCGCGTGCCTCGAGTCCCACCCGCTGGCCTTGACAGTCCATGCCGACTTTTGCTTTGACAGCCATCGTCATTGCGAGCATCGCTGCGATGCCGGGCAACGTGTTACCGGTGCTGGCCGGTCTGTTGTCCGACTTCCATTCGCTCGACGAAGTCGAGGTCGGTTTTCTGATCGCGATCGGAACGCTGACCGGGCTCCTCGTATCCCTCAGTGCGCCGCATTGGATCGCGCGCGTCGATTGTCGCTACACGATTGCACTCGCGCTCGTCGTCGATGCAGTTGGTCTGCTCGGTCTGCGGTTCGCGCCCGGCACGGTTTCGTTGTTCACGGCGCAGGCGCTGGCCGGCGGTTCGAGCGCGGTCATCGCGAGCGTGTGTCTCACCGTCGTTGCGTCGTTGCCGAATCCGACCCGCGCGTACGGTATCAAGATCACGACCGATGTCATTTTCGCCGGCACGTTTCTCGCGCTGATGCCGGCCGCCACGCTCGGCCTCGGGGGGTACGTGGCCGCGCTCGCTTGCATCAGTGCAGTCGTCGCGCCGCTGGCGTCGAAGTTGCCGTTACGCGCCATTCAGACCGCGCGCGCCGAAGGCGCGCCGATCAGAATTCGCGACGCACCGCAATCGGCATGGCTCGCTCTGTTCGCCATCATGGTGTTTTACGTGGGCGGCATCGGCGTGTGGGCATTTCTCGAGCGCGTCGCGGTACACGCGGGCATCGAACGCGGTACGGCCAGCAATGCCATCGCGGTGGGTCTCTTCGTCGGCGTAGTGGGCTCGTTGGGAGCAGCCGTGTTCGGCGGACGCACGAAGCGGATCTGGCCGGAGTCGCTCGCCGGATTGCTGCTGGTTGCGTCGTTTGCGATGCTCACGTTCGTCGGCAGTACGGCGCAGTTCTATTTCGCGGTGTTTGTCTTCAACTGCAGCTGGAACTTCTTCATTCCGTTCGTCATAGGGCTCGTTGCGGGCCGCGACAGCACCGGACGGTTGGCGTCGCTGGTGCCGGGCACGGTCATGATCGGCGGCGTTCTGGGGCCGGTGCTGGCCGGTGCGATGATCCGCGCCTCCGGATATCGCACCGCGATGATCGTGATGACGCTGATCGTTGCGACGTCGATCGCCGGTTACGTTCTGATCGCGAGCAAACCGCTGCCCGGCCGGCGGTGGGAAGAGGATGAGGTCGCGAAGACGGTGTAAGCTCTGCGCTGCTGTCGTCGCCCGCAGCTGGCGTCGATTTCAATCGCTAGACACGCCCCGATTCGAACAACAGACAAAGAACGGAGGAGAACATCGTGCTGAGCCGCCCGACCATATTCGCCATCCTGGCCGCATTCGTCGCGGTCAGTGTATCGGGGTCGCAATATCCCATGCTCGACGTGGTTGCGCAGAAGGTGATTCAACGATACGAGTCATCTACCTGTGAGCAGCTGTGGGAAGCGCGGGGCAAGCCGAAGACCGCGCAGGAGCAGAACCTGATCCAGATCCTGCAGGGCGACCCGCAGATGCGCACCGTGTTCCTGAATGAGGTCGCAGGTCCGATCGCCAACAAGATGTTCACGTGCGGACTGATCCCATGATGTTCACACGCTCTCTGGTTACTGGCGCGCTGGCGCTCGCTCTGCCTTTTGCGGCCGGAGCGGCTACGCCGGCAGTGCCGAGCACGATATCGGTAGATGCGCCGGCGGCGCCTGCAGCAAACCCGCTGCAGCTCGAACCGAAAGCGATCGACGTTCTCAAAGCGGCGAGTGCGCGCCTCGCGGCGGCACGCGCGCTTTCGTTCACGGCCGTGGTCAGTTACGAGAGTCCGAGCGTGTTCGGCCCGTCGCTCGTCTACACCACGCGCTCCGACGTCACGCTGCAACGCCCCGACAAGCTGCGGGTGGTCACGCCCGGTGACGGTCCCGCCACCGAGTTCTACTACGACGGCAAAACGATGACGGCGTTCGCGCCGACCGAGAACCTGGTCGCCACTGCAGTGGCGCCGGCCACCATCGATGCGACGCTCGCGGCCGCGTTCGATTCGGCAGCAATCTACTTCCCGTTCTCCGATCTCGTGGTCGCCGATCCGTACAAGGATCTGGCCGAAGGCATGGAAGTGGCGTTCTACATCGGTCAGTCGAAGGAAGTCGGCGGCACCACCACAGACATGATCGCGTTCGCGAATCGCAACGTGTTCGCTCAAGTGTGGGTCGGCGTCGATGACAAGCTGCCGCGCAAACTGCGCGCGGTGTATCTGAACGATCCGTTGATGCTGCGGCACGACATGGATCTGTCGAACTGGTCGCTCGATCCGAAGATTCCGGCCGGCACTTTCGCGCCGGCAAAAGCCGCGTCGGCGATGAAGATCGCGTTTGCGCGTCCGGATGTGATGCCGGCCGGTACGTCGGCGCAGCCGCCGATGACGCCGCCGACCGCCCCGAAACCCGCGAAGACGCCTTGAGGAGAACGACATGAAACAGATAGCAATGGTGATTGCGGCAGGCACGCTCGCGTGTGCGAGCCCTGCTGCGTTCGCGTGGGCGCACGCGAATGCGTACGGGGGCGGCGGCACATTCCACGCGCAGGGTTCGGACTCGACGACCCGCACCAACGCGTGGGGTGGCAGCGCGACGCATACCGAAGGCGAGGGGACCACCGCGACCAATCGCTACGGCGACACGGCGACGCACGAAGAAGGTTCCGGCGAAACGCAGATGTCGAACGCGTACGGCGGCACCGCCACGCACTACCAGGGTCAAGGCACCACTGCGCAGAGCGCGTACGGCGGTACGGCGTATCACGCGGAAGGTTCGGGCACGACGGAAATGTATGGCGCCTATGGCGGTAGCGCGACGCACTACGCCGGCTACGGCACCGTGGGCACGAGCGCATACGGCACCACCGCCTATCACAGCGCTTACTACGGCACGACGGCGGTGTATCCCGCGTACCATCCGCCGACCACCGTGAACTACTACAGCTCAGGTTGTTACAACTGCGGCGGCTGGTCCACCGCCGGTGCCGCGGCCGCCGGTGTCGTCGTCGGCGCTGCCGTCGCGACCGCTGCCGCCTCGTCGGCCAATGCCGCGAACACGACGAACGCATACAACGCAGGAGTGGCCGCGGGTACGTCGAGCGCCTATTCGGCGGGTTACGTTGCCGGCGTGAACAATTCGGTTTCGTACGTGATGGGAGGTATCTATCCGACGCTGCCGTCCGGTTGCATGACGCCTACGGTGAGTGGCGTGTCGTATTACCTCTGCGGCAACAACTGGTTCCTGCCATCGTATGGTGCCAATGGAGTTTACTATCGGGTCGTCGCCGCCCCTTGATTCGATCGTTTGACCTCTGGTTGTTGGAACCCTGGGCGTTGGAGAAGGCGCGATGAAGATGCCGATGGTCGTCGAAGCGGCGCGCTCGATTCGAGCGGGAAGGTTGACGTCGGAAGCGTTGACGCTCGAATGCATCGCCGCCATCGAGCGCCACAATCCGGTGTTGAACGCCTTCGTATACCTCGACTTCGACGCCGCGCTCGCCGAAGCCCGGTCCGTGGATCGCATTGTCAAAGCCGGCGGCGCGTTGGGTCCGCTCGCCGGCATACCGTTCGGCGTGAAAGACCTCGAGCATTGCGCCGGCATGCCGACGACGCGTGGATCCCGCTGGTTCGCGAATGGCCCGAACGCGGCCGTCGACGACATCCACGTGGCGCGGTTGCGCAAAGCGGGTGCGATACCGATCGGCAAAACGGCGGCGCCCGAATTCGGCGCGTGGGCGTACACGGCGAGTCCGTTGCTCGGCGTCACGCGGAATCCGTGGAACACCGATCGTACGCCGGGTGGTTCGAGCGGCGGTTCCAGCGCCGCGGTATCCGCAGGCCTCGTGCCTTTCTGTACGGCGAGTGATGGCGGCGGCTCGATCCGCACGCCCGCGGCGTTCACCGGACTCGTCGGATTGAAATGCACCTACGGACGCATTCCCACGTTCGGCGCGACGCACATCGCGCAGAACGCGGTCGTCGGCAGCCTGGCCACCACGATTGCGGACACCGCGCTGCTGCTCGACGTCATGGCAGGACCGGATGCCCGCGACCGCACCTGCCTGCCGCCGCCGAGCGGCAGCTACGTCGCGGCCATCGACGCGCTCGACGTGCGCGGTACGCGCGCTGCGTGGTCGCTCGATCTCGGTTTCGCGATCGTCGAGCCTGAAGTGGCCGCGCTGTGCGAGCGCGCTGCGCGCACGTTGATGACGGCGATCGACGCGCGCCGCGTCGACGTGAAGGTTCGTTTGGAGGATTACATCCGCACGTATGCGCGGATCGAGGGCGTCGACAAGTTCGTCGATATCGATCCCGACCTGTGGCAGAACCGGTTGGACGAACTCGACCCGTTGATTGCACCGGGCTGGGAAAAGACGCGCACCGTGACGCTGCCGAAGTCGGCCGCGGTGGAATCCGACCGACGCAAGCTGGTTCACCAGGTCGCCGGCTATTTCGAGCATTTCGATCTGCTGCTGACGCCGATGGTGGCGCGTCCGGCCTTCGCCGCCGAAGGTCCGATGCCGAGCGAGGTGGCCGGCATACCCGGTCACGGCGGTATGGCGGTGATTCACGGCATGCTCGCGAACCTCGCGAATCTGCCCGCGATCACGCTGCCGGCCGGCCTCACGTCGGATGGGCTGCCGGTGGGTCTGCAGATCGTCGGCCCGCGGCATCGAGAAGACCTGCTGCTGGCAGTTGCGCGCCGTTACGAAGCCGCGCAGCCGTGGCCGCGGCACTCGCCGCTCGCCGGCTGATCGCATGTTCCGCCTCGTGGCCGCTGCGGCCGAGAGCTCGGAGCTTCCCAACGAGTTAGAGAAGGGGCTGCAGACGATCGATCGGCTGCCCGGCGACATTGCCGAGTTGCCGATGCTGCACCACCTCGCCGAAGTGATTCCGGTGGCGGATCTGGTGTTCGGCGGCGGCGTTCTGATCGTCGTGGTGCTGGTGCACGCGACCGGTCTGCGTTTCGTGGGCGACCATGTATCGCGGCGCGTGCATTCGATCCTGCAGCGTCCGTCCCTGTGGCACGCCGACCTGCTGATGGGCAGCATCATCTTCCTGCTGCTCGCGCTGCATCTCTTCGAGATCTTCGTCTGGTCGTGCGCGCTGGTGTTCTCCGGCCTCGTGCCGAACTGGCACGACGCCGGATTCTTCGCCGGCAACACTTACACCACCATCGGCTACGGCACCTTCGTACTTTCGTCCGAGTGGGAGATGGTGGCGCCGATCATGGCCATTTCGGGACTCTTCACGTTCGGATGGTCGGGCAGCGTGCTGGTCGACTACGTGCGCCGCATCCAGCAGATCAGGGACGCGGTCAACGCGAGGAAACACGGCCTGCCGGCGCCCGAGAGTCCGGCGGAGCCGCCGGTCAGCTAGCGGGTCGCGCGATTCCGTTACGGACGAATGCATCGATTGCGTCCGACACCCCGTCCGGTTCGTGAATGGCGACATCGTGTCCCGCGCGCGCGAACACCTGCAGCGCCGCGTTCGGCAGGCGTCTGAAATCGTCGAGATTGGCCGGCAGCAGCGAATCGGCGGACCCGGCGATCACCAACGTCGGCGTCCCGATCGAACCCAGCTCCGCGCCGACGTTCAGCGTGCGCATCGACTCGGCGCCGCCGTCGAAGTGCCCGTCGGAAACTCCGAAGATGTGGTCGACGCGACTGTTGAACCACGCCTCCGTTTCGACGTCGGGCCGCACGCAGGTGGCCCGATACTGCGCCAACAAGGTTGCCCGGTCGCGCTTGCTGCGCAGCGCGCGCCGCAGCTCGTGCATCCGCGGATCGGTGGCTGGAAATCCGTCCGCCGGCACCGACGCCATCAGCACCAACCGCTCGAGGCGTTGCGGATAGGTGAGCGCCAGCACGTAGCCGATGCCGCCGCCCATGCTGTGCCCGGCGTACACGAACCGGTCGACCCCGAGATGGTCCGCGAGGCCGATCACGTCGGCCGCGTATTGCTCGAGCGTATAACCGTCGGCGGTGTGTTCGCTGTCGCCGGTGCCGCGGCACTCCATCACGATCACCTGGTGGTGCTGCATCAGCCGGTCGGCCACCGGCTGCCAGTTCACGCGCGACGCGGTATAGCCGTGATGCAGCAGAATCGGTACAGCGCCTGGCGTCGCGGTGCCGCGCACGTCGTACCACAACCGCGCGCCGTTGATCGTTGCGTGTGCCATCCGTAGAACTCTGTTGTTGCTGGAATCGCGATGGTGCCAGGCGCGCGCCGTTGCATCACCTGCCAGTACGCCTGCCTGGTGACAGGAGCGACGCGGATCGGCGTACACTCGGCGCTGCCTGCAGTTGCGAACCGTGACGTGTCTTCACCGCTTCATATACGCCGTTTCGGCGATCTCACGCGCCGGTGCTGATCCGTTTCGGCATGCACCTCGACGGTCTGCAGCCGTTGCAGTCCGGCACCGGCATCGGCGAAGCGGTGCGCGGACCGCTCGGACTGCTCGATCTGCTCGAGGTGCAGCTCGGCCTGCCGCCGGTGATTGCGACGTCGGCCGACACGTTGATGGCGTATCAGGCGTGCCTCGCTGAAGCGGATGCGCCATCGCGTTTCTTTCACGCATCGTTCGCCCTCGATCCGATCAACGTCGGCCGCACGCTCCTCGACTGGCGCGCGACGTTGTATGAATTCGGCTGGGCGGGTCGCTTCCCTGGCGACGCCCCGATGCGCCTGCGCGATCTCTCGGACGTAGAAGCGCTCGCCGCGATACGCGTGCCGTTGTGTCGCGGGCAGCGTGTTCGGCGCGTGGTCACGGCGCTCGACGAACTCACCACGCAGATCGAACGCGTCGAGCTGCTCGACGACATCGACGAGTTGCCGCCGGTCTGGCGGATGCTGATGCGGAAGTTGCGGGTTGCCGTCGATCCGGCGCTCGATCCGGCGCCGCGCGCACGCGAAGGCTCGGATCTGCGCACCTTGCAGGACACGCTGTCGCAACTCGCCGCCGCACAAGACGGACGGTTGGTCGCCCGGCGCGCGCTGCGCGGCGATGGTACGTTCGTGGTGCTTCGCGGTGCATCGCGCGACATCACCGCGCAGGCGGTTGCCGAAGCAATCATCGGCGGAATGGCGCACGACGAAGCGCTCGTCATCGCGGAACACGACGGCATCATTCTCGACAACGCGTTCGAACGGGTCGGTCTTCCGCGCGCCGGGTTCCAGCACTATTCGCGTTTTCGCGCCGTCACACAGGTGCTGAAGCTGGCGCTGGCGCTGCTGTGGCGTCCGGTCAGTCCGCATCTTCTGTTGCAGTTTCTGATCCATCCGATCGGACCGTTGTCGCGGCACGTGCGCGACGAACTCGCGACCGCCGTTGCCGAGCAACCGGGTCTCGGCGGAGGCAAATGGCGCGACGCGCTGACGCGTATCGAATCGCGCATGCGCGAGAAGTTCGGCGCCGAAGAACGCGAGATCGCAAGGACGCAGGCCGAAATATCGGAATGGCTCGGCGACGAACGCTTCGACCCGGCGATAGGCGCACCGATTGCCGCGCTGGCACGGCGCGCGCAACTCTGTTCGACGTATCTGGTGCGTCAGCTGAATGCGCTCGACGACACCACCGAGCGAATCCTGTTCGCCGGCGCGCTCGGCCAGTCTGAGGCGTTGTTGCGTGCATTGCGGGTGCTCGACGCGCAGGGGCAGCTGCTGGTCAAACGGGTGGACGTGGACCGTCTCATCGACGAAGTCGCGAGCGTGGCACCGGATCCCAACACGTTCGCGCAGGCGCGACACGTTCGCGCTGCAACGGATCCAGCCGCGGTGCTGCAGGCGTGCGGGCAGATCTACTGGTGGGATCTGGCGCCGCCCGCGCGCGACATCGGTTATCCCTGGTCGCGAAAGGAAGTCACGTGGCTGCGCGAGCACGGTGTTGCGTTGTTCGACATCGACGACGTGTTGCGCAACCGGACGCGGCGTTGGTTGCGGCCGATCCTCAACGCGCGCGATCGATTGACGCTGGCGGTGCACGATTCGGAGAAGGGCTACCACCCGCTGTGGACGCAGATCAGCAATCTGTTCGACGGCGTGCTCGAAGTGCGCATCGACGACGCGCTGCTGAACGGGGTGTCGCCCGGCGCGATCGGCGTGGCAACGCGGCCGCTGCCGGTGCGCGCGTTGACGCGTGCGAAACGCTGGTGGCAGCTCCCGGACGACGTCGAAATCCCGCGCCGCCCCATCGAATCGTATTCGAGCCTGTCGAAACTGTTCGATTGGCCGCACGGTTACGTGCTGCGGTATGCGGCGAATCTGCGCCCGGGACGCGCACAGGACGTTGCTGACGGCAATCGTCTGTACGGCAATCTCGCGCATCGACTGTTCGAGCGTTACTTCAACGAGAATGTGCTGTGGGCGCTGCTCGACGCCGAAGGTCGCCGCGCGTGGTTCGCGAGCGAACTGCCGACCCTGATCGAAACGGAGGCGGCGCTTCTGCTCGAACCCGGCCGCGGTGTGGAGAAGCAGCGCGTAAGCACCACGCTCGAACGCGCGCTCGTTTCGCTGATCGACCATCTGCGTTCTGCCGACGTCGTGTCGGTGCAGCCCGAACTGCATGCCGAAGCGCCGTTCAAGTCGATCAGGATCGGCGGCGACATCGACCTGTTGCTGACGGATCGACGCGGCCGCGAGAGCGTGCTCGACATCAAATGGGGTGCCGAGAAGTTCCGCGGCGATCAGTTGCGCGCGAACCGGCACGTGCAGCTCGCCGCGTACGCCTACCTGCGCCGGACGAAGCGATTTCCGTATCAGGCCTTCTTCATCATCGAGTCGGGTCACATTCTGGCGCAGGACGCGAGCGTTTTCCCCGACGCGACGGTGTACGCGCCGGACAGCGGCGAGTCGGTCGAGGATCTGTGGAAGCGCGTCGGCGCGAGCTACGACTGGCGCTGGAAGCAACTCGCGCGCGGCCGCGTCGAGGCGAACGTCGCCTTTACGCAACCGACCGATGAATCCAATCCGCCGGCAGCGGCGCTGGATGCGTCCGACGACCCAGACCGCTTCGACGACTTCGTCAATCTGACCGGATGGGCCGAATATCAATGAGCAGACGATGAACAGCGACACTTCGCTCGACTCGATAGTCGCTCCTGCGATCAAACCGCCGCGTTGGTATCGATTCGCGTGGTTCCTCGGCCGTCCGCCACCGTTGACCGAGCGGCAATGGCTGATGCTCGGTCTCGTGTCTGCGGTGGGTTTCTTCGAAAGCTACGATCTGTACCTGATGGCGCTGAACCTGAAGCAGATCCAGCAGGAACTCGGAATCGGCGAAGCGTCGCTCGGGTTGATGCTGTCGTTCGTTCGCAGCGGCGCATTCTTCGCGCTGCTGATCGTGCCGTTCGCAGACCGCTTCGGTCGTCGTCGCGTGCTGATTGCGACGATCGTCGCGTACACGCTGATGACCGCGCTGACGGCGCTGGCGCCGAACACCGAGACGTTCGTCGCGCTTCAGTTCCTGGCGCGGATCTTCGCGGTTGCGGAGGCATTGCTGGCCACCGTCGTGATCGTCGAGGAGTTCGCCCCCGAGAATCGCGGTTGGGGAATTGGCGCGGCGGCCGCGATCCAGGCATGCGGTGCAGGTTTCGCCGCGGTGATGTTCATGTTCGTGGATGTTCTGCCGTTCGGCTGGCGCGCGTTGTACGCGGTGGGCGTGGTGCCTCTTTGTTTCGTCGCGTACTGGCGCCGTACGTTGCCCGAAACGGGGCAGTTCACTCGGCTCGCCCACGCCAGTGAAGCGTTGACGAAGCCGTTGCCGCTGTTTTCGAACATCTGGCGCGCCGCAACCGAACATCCGCGATCGTTTGCAGTGCTCGCATTGACGTTCTTCTGCGTCAGTATGGCCGGCAGTTCGGCGGGAACGTTCACGCCGAAATACCTGCAGGAAGTGCATGGCTGGTCGCCGTCGCAGATCGGAATCATGAATCTGATCGGCGGCGGTCTCGCGATCATCGGCAATCCGCTCGGCGGCTGGTTGAGCGATCGTTTCGGCAGGCGTCCGACCGGCTCGCTGTTCGCATTTGGCTACGGTCTCGCGGTTCTGGCTTTCTATTCGTTCTCCGGGATGCTGCTGCCGGTGTTGTGGATCGCCTGCATCTTCTTTTCCATGGGCACGGACGTGACGTTGTCCGCATATCGCACCGAGCTGTTTCCGACGTCGATGCGCTCGTCGGCGAGCGGCGCCACGAACCTGGTTTCGGTCACCGGCGGTATTGTCGGCCTGATGTCGGTATCTGCGCTGTACGGCGTGGTCGGCAGCACGTGGACCGCCATTCTGATCGTCGCGTCGTTGAGCCTGGTGGTGCCGGCCACGATCTGGTTCCTGTTTCCGGAAACTGCGCGACGCACGCTCGAAGACATCGCCCCCGAACGACTCGTGGAACCGGCGCTCGACAAATGACGCGCAGCGAATTCGCACATGTCACGTTCATCAGCGCGGGCGCCGGCAGCGGCAAGACGTATCGCCTGACGGAAGAGCTGGAGTGCGCATTGGTTGCCGGCGTGCGTCCGGCCGGTGTGATCGGCACGACGTTCACGGTGAAAGCGGCGGGCGAACTGAACGACCGCGTGCGCGAGCGGTTGATCGGCAGCGGCCGCACGCAATTGGCCGAGCGCATGTCGCAGGCGCTCCTCGGCACGGTGCACAGCGTGTGCGAACGGCTGTTGAAGCGCTTCGCATTCGAACTGGGTCTGTCGCCGGAACTCAACGTGCTGGGCGTGGAAGATCGTCGGCTGTTTCATCAGGCGCTGGACGAAGTCACCGAGCTGGCCGACGTGCGCGCGATGAACGGTCTAGCGGCGCGGTTGTCTGCCGGCAGATGGCAGGACCAGGTCGGCCGGATCGCCGATCGCGCGCGCGACAACGACATCGACGTCACCGCGCTCATCGGCATGGGCAGCGCCAGCGCCGATGCGCTGCTGGCCTACTTTCCGAAGCCGCAGATCGGCAATCATCGCGCCGCCTTCGCACGCGCGATCGTCGACGCACGCGCCGACATCGATGCCTCGCTCGACTCCACCAAGACCACACGCGACTACCTCGAGCGGCTGCAGACCGCTCACAACCTGCTGCAGCATGAGGACTGTCCGTGGTTGCAGTGGATCTCGTTGAGCAAGCGCGGTCCGGCGAAGCGCAACGATGCGTTCGCGGCACCGGTGCGGTCGGCCGCGGCAAGTTACGAAGTGAGCGCCGAATTCCACGCCGACATCCGGGCCTACATCGAGCGCGTGTACGCAATCGCCGCGCAAACTCTCGATCGCTTTCAGACGCTGAAGACCGAGCGGGGCCTGATCGATTTCACCGATATGGAACAACTGGCGCTACGCGCGGTGGACAACCCGCAGGTCCGGGAGTGTCTCGAGGATGAGCTCGAATTGTTGCTGGTGGACGAGTTCCAGGATACGAATCCGATGCAGCTCGCGTTGTTCGTGAAGCTCGCGCATCTGGCGAAACGCGTCATCTTCGTCGGCGACGTGAAGCAGGCGATCTATGCGTTCCGCGGCTGCGACCCCGAACTGGTGGACGCAACGCTGGCCGATCTGAAACGGCGTGGTGCGCGCACCGACGTGCTGCGGTCGTCGTGGCGTTCGCGGCCCGAGCTCCTCGGCTATCTGAACCAGCTGTTCGTTCATGCGTTCGCGGCGGACGACATCCAGCCCGACGAGGTGGCATTGCAGCCGCAACGCGACGAACCGCTCGAAACGCCGGCAGTACTGCAATGGCGCATGCCGGGACAAGGCATGCACTTCGACGCGCTCGCGCGCGGCATTGCGAAACTGGTGGCCGATGCTACGCGCGTAATCGACCCGGACACGAAGCAGCCGCGGCCGGTGAGATTCGGCGACGTGGCGGTGCTGGCGCGCACCAAACAGCACGTGGAAGACATTGCGCATGCGCTCAAGACCGCGCGCGTGCCGACGAAGATGTCGCTCGCGGGACTGTTCAAGGTGCCGGAGGTGTGCCTCGCGAGGGCGTGTCTGCGCCGCCTGGCAGATCCCGCCGATACGCTGGCATCGGCGGAGATCGTGGCGTTTGCCGACTGCGACGCGCCCGAATTGTGGCTGGCAGATCGTTTGCGCCACGTGGCGGCCAAGGCGCCGTCGAACGAGTGGCTCGACTCGACGCACCCCATCGTAAAACGGTTGGCGCAATTGCGCGGTGCGGCCGCATACCAGTCGCCGGTGGAAACGGTGGCGCGCGTGCTGAACGACGTCGGCATCCGCGAAGTGATCGCGGGCTGGGGTCGCGACGCGATCAAGGCGATGCAGCGGCAACGCAATCTCGATGCGTTCCTGAACCTTGCGGTCGAGTACGAGAAGTACTGTGAAGGGCAGCACGAAGCCGCCACGCTCACCGGCTTCCTGTTCTGGGTGCAGAATCCGCATTCCCCGGAGCTCGATCTGCAGCCCACCGTCACCACCGGCGACGCGGTGCACGTGTTGACCTACCACGGTGCGAAGGGCCTGGAGTGGCCGGTGGTGGTCACGGCAGATTTCGATTACACCGAACGCAGCGACTTATGGGACGTTCGCGTGAATCTCACGGCGCCGTTCGACGTCGATGCGCCGCTCGCGCATCGCGAGATCCGTTTCTGGCCGCGGTTGTTCGGCGACCACACGCGTGACGTTCCGATTCTCGACGCGATCTTGGCGTCGGAGGAGGCGCACGCCAGCGAACGCAGCAGCGAATCGGAGCAACGCAGGCTCGCGTACGTAGGAATGACACGTGCGCGCGATATCCTGATCATCGCGCTGCCGGCGAAGCCGGTGAAGCCGGAGGCGTGGTTGAATGCGTTCGCCACACCGCAATTGCTGCCGAGCGGCGACGCGTTCCAGCTGGCGAACGGCGACGTGATCGGTACCGGCTTTGCGGAGCTCGCCAACGACACGGCGCTGTCGCCGCAGCTGCCTTACGCACCGATATGGTTCCCGCAACGGGTGCGTGCACTCGACATCCTGCCGGCCACGCTGAGTCCGTCGCGTGCGATCGGGGCATCGAACGCCGCGATCGGCGAAGTGGTGGAACTGGGCGCGCGCGTCGCCGTTCGCAGCGACGACATGACGCTGATCGGCCGCGCGCTGCACGCCGTCATTGCCATGGAGCTGGTGAATCCCGGTCGCGCCGACGCCGAGGCGCGTGCGAGGCAGATTCTGCAGGGTTACGGCGCCGAGTATTTCATCGACCCGGACGCTGCGGTCGCCTGTGCGCGGCGTTTTCGGGTGTTCGTCGTGGAGCGCTTCAAGCCGATTCGAATTCTGGCGGAATGGCCCACCGCGGAAGCGCTGGCCAACGGCCAGACGATGCGCGGCTGGATCGACGTGTTGGTGGAGACCGCCGACGGATGGGTGGTGATCGACCACAAGTCGTCGCCGCGTCCGAAGAGTGAATGGCGCACGGAAGCGCTTGAACATTCGGGACAGCTCGCGTGCTACCGCTCGATGATCGCGGCGACCGGAGCGCGCCTCGCCGAATCCGCCTGGATCCACTTTCCGGTGAGCGGCGGGATGGTTCGAGTCGATTCGCACCCGCCGGTGCCTGGCACCGGTGTCTCATTGCAGACACGATGAGCGAAACGCTGAGCCAGCCGACGCCTCACTGCCCCAACTGCGGCGCGCCGCGGGCAGAGCGATTCTGCGCGGCGTGCGGCCAGAACAGCCGCAGCTATCTGCGCGCCACGCGCGAAATCGTCGGCGACGTGTTGAGCGAGGTGTTCGACCTCGACTCGCGGTTGGGCCGAACGCTGCGGTTCCTGGTGCTGCGCCCCGGCTATCTGTCTCGCGAGTTCGCGAGCGAGCGGCGCGCCAGTTACGTGTCGCCGGTGCGCCTGTACATCGTCGTCAGTCTCGTCTTCTTCGGCGTGTTGTCGCTGATGACGCGTTTCGAGTCGAACGACGTGGCGCCGGCGGTGCCGCCGGACGCCCAACACGACATCGCCGTGGATCCTGAAATCAGTCACATCTACCGGCAGCTGAGCGATGCGCAGCGTACGCGGCTGCGGATGATTCTCGAAAAGCAGGGGGCGGCTACCGAAGCGGTGCGGCGCCAACTCGCGGAGCTCGACGAAGCCGATCGTGCTGCACCGCCCACGTCGGTGTCCGCGCTCGAAAGCGCGCTGTCCGATCGTGTGCTCGATCTCGCGGAGAATCCGCGCGGCGCCTACGAAACCGTGATCTCAGATCTGCCGGCCGCGATGTTCCTCACGCTGCCGCTCTATGCGGCGTGGCTGAAGCTGATGTACCGGCGGCGTTTCTATTCGGAACATCTGGTGTTCGCGCTGCACCTCCACGCATTCCTGTTCTTCATCGGCACGTTCATCCTGATTCTGCCGGATGCAGCCTCGGCCTCCGCGTCCGCGACAGTGAGAACGCTGACCGGTGTGGGGTCGTTCGCGAGCGATACGCTGAAGTGCGTCGGACTCGTGTATTACCTGTTCGCGCTGAAGACCTTCTATCTCGAGAGCTGGCGCCGCACCGCGGCGAAGTTCGTCGTGATCAACGTGGCGCATGCGGCGTTGATCGCACTCGGCATCCTGGTGGTCACCGCGGTCGCGCTCGTCCTGTACTGATTTCCGCCATCGACCTTGCGGGGCAGCGCACGGGCGCTGCAGTCTTGTAGAGTTGCCATTCCGCACCCATGTATCGCAACCGGAAAAGAGACATCCATGACGATTACAGCGCACCAGATATCCGTCGTTCCGTTCAAAGCCGGCCTGAAGAGCCTCGACGCGATTCTCGACAAGGCGAAAGCGTGGGCCGAAACGAAGAAGATCGATCCGAACGCACTGCTGCTGGCGCGGCTGGCGCCTGACATGTTCCACCTGACGCGTCAGGTGCAGGCCGTTACCGACCAGTCGCGCAACTGCGCGCGGCTCGCCGGGCTCGAGCCGCCGAAGTACGAAAACAGCGAGACCACGTTCGACGAGCTGAAAGCGCGGATCGCGAAGTCGATTGCGTTCCTCGACACGATCACGCCGGAGAAGACCGCCGGCGCCGAAGACCGGACGATCGACGTGCCGCTCGGTGCGCAGACGGTGCAGATGAAAGGCATCGACTACCTGCAGCGGCTCGTGGTGCCGAACTACTTCTTCCACCTCACCGCTGCGTACACGATCCTGCGCCACAATGGGCTCGAGATCGGCAAACGCGATTTTCTCGGCATGCGCTGAAGGCAACGGATGGAGGTTGATATGGGTCGTCTGCAGAACAAGGTGGCGGTCGTAACGGGCGGCGCGAGCGGCATGGGGCGCGCGACGGTGCTGCGTTTCCTCGACGAAGGCGCGAAGGTCGTCATCGCCGACTTCAACACCGTCACCGGCGAAGACACGGTAGCCGAAGCGGCGCGCGGCGGTTACGCCGACGCGGTGCGTTTCATCCGCACGGACGTCGCGAAAGAAGCCGACATCGAAGCGATGATCCGGCTCGCGCGCGACGCGTTCGGCAGCGTCGACATCGTCTTCAACAATGCCGGCGTCGGCGGCGCGATCGGTCCGCTCACCGAAACGACTGTAGAAGCGTGGGATTACACGTTCGACGTGCTCGCCAAAGGCGTGTTCCTCGGCATCAAACACGCCGCGCGCGCGATGCGTGAACAGGGACGCGGCGGCTCGATCATCAACACGGCGTCGATCGCGGGGCTGAGCGGCGATGGCGGCCCGCTCGTGTATTCCGCCGCGAAAGCCGCGGTGATCAGCCTCAGCCAGTCGGCCGCGGTCGAACTCGCCGGCGATCGCATTCGCGTGAACTCGATCTGTCCCGGCTTCATCGTTACGCCGCTCGCGCAGGGCGCCAATCGCGATGCGACGCAAGCGGCGTTTGCGAAATCGCAACCGTGGCCCGACTACGGGCGTGGCGAACACATCGCCGGCGCGGCGCTGTTTCTCGCGAGCGACGATTCCGAGTTCGTCACGGGCGAGGCGCTGATCGTCGACGGCGGGCTGACCGCGGCCGGGCCGGATCTGTCGAAGAAATTCCCGCGCACGTCGGCGCGCACCGCGAAAGTGTCGGGCGTTACCAAAGGCAGCACCGGCGAGGCGCCGGAACTGCGGCGTTTGTAGTCAGTCTCAGGAGCCTCACGGAATCCGCCGATGGAATTCAAGGATTACTACGACATCATGGGCGTCGCGCGCGACGCGACCCAGGACGAGGTCAAGCGCGCGTATCGCAAGCTCGCGCGCAAATATCACCCGGACGTCAGCAAGGAAAAAAACGCCGAAGCCAGGTTCAAGGAAGTGGGCGAAGCGTACGAAGTGCTCGGAGACACCGAAAAGCGCGCGGCGTACGACCAGCTCGGCGCGAACTGGAAACAGGGTCAGGACTTCCGGCCACCGCCGGACTGGAACACCGGCTTCGAATTTCAGGGCGGCGGTTTCACCGGTGGAGACTCGGCCGAATTCAGCGACTTCTTCGAATCGCTGTTCGGACGCGGCGGCTTCCGCAGCGGCGGTCGCGCCGGCGGCGGTGGATCGTTTCATGCACAAGGGCAGGACCGCCACGCGCGCGTGCTGATCGATCTCGAAGACTCGTACAACGGCGCCACGCGCACCATCACGCTACGTGTTCCCGACGTCGATGCGCAGGGGCGCGTGGTCACCAAAGATCACACGCTGAGCGTGACGATTCCGAAAGGCATCCGTCCCGGCCAGCATCTGCGGTTGGCCGGCCAGGGCGCACCCGGGCTCGGACAGGGCAAGGCGGGCGATCTGTTTCTGGAAGTGGAGTTCAAGCCGCACGCGCACTATCGGGTGGAGGAGCGCGACGTTTTTCTCGAGCTGCCGGTTACGCCGTGGGAAGCCGCGCTGGGTGCGTCGGTGAAAGTGCCGACGCCGGCCGGTGCGGTGGAAATGAAGATACCGCCGGGTTCCGCGTCCGGACGCAAGCTGCGGTTGAAAGGCCGCGGCTTGCCGGGTTCTCCGGCGGGCGACTTCTACGTCGAGCTGCAGATTGCGGTGCCGCCTGCCACCAACGCCGAAGCGAAGGCGCTATACGCGAACATGGCCGACGTATTCAAACCGTTCAATCCGCGCCAGAAGCTGGGGGTGTAACGTGGCCGACAAAGACACCTTTACCAACAACGAAACACGGGTGCGACTGACCGGTGTCATTCTCGAAGAGCAGGTCGAGTTGACGCTTGCGGAAGTCAGCCGCAGCTGCTCGGTGCACGCGCAGTACATCATCGAGCTGGTCGAAGAGGGCGTGCTCGCACCGATTGGCCGCGAACCACGCGCGTGGCGTTTCAGCGGCAACCAGGTACGACGCGCCAGCATCGCGCTGCGCCTGCAGCGCGACCTCGGCGTAAACCTCGCCGGTGTTGCGCTCGCGCTCGATCTGCTCGAGGAGTTGAACGGATTGCGCGCGCGGATCAAGCCGCGGATCACGAATAGCAGAGAAATCCCT
Source organism: Pseudomonadales bacterium (assembly GCA_035494855.1). Classification (GTDB taxonomy): domain Bacteria; phylum Pseudomonadota; class Gammaproteobacteria; order Pseudomonadales; family Azotimanducaceae; genus DATJGR01. The sequence continues at coordinate 17,624 of DATJGR010000319.1, forward strand.
GACTGAACGCGAGCTGGCCGTCTTGCGTGAGCACACGGAAGAACAGCGTACCGCGTTCGTCGCCAGAGACTTCGAGCGTCAGCGTCGACGGCATCAATACCATCGCCGTGAAGCGACCACCGAGGCGCGTCACTCGCGTCGGATCCGCGCCGAGGTAACGATCGACCAACTGGCTCACCGCTAACGCCATCGTTGCGGTGCCGTGCAGGATGATGTCCGGCAGGCCGGCGGCGAGCGCCACTTTGCGGTCGGTGTGGATCGGGTTCCAGATGCGCGCGCATTCGGTATAGACGTGCGCGGCGCCGGCCGGAACCGGTATGGGAAATCGCTGCGCATCCGTCCACGCAGTATTCAGTTGCGGCACGGCAGGCGCCTGTTCGACGTCTTTCGCTTCGCCGATCACGTCGACGTCGCGGCTGATGCCGAGCTGATACGTGCGGCAGACCAGGGCGCCGCTCTCGTCCACGGTATCGAGCCGCGTCGTCGATGCGGCGCCCGGCTTGATGCGCCGCAAGCCGATGATCGTGGCGCGCGTGGTGAGGCGTTCGCCTGCGCGAATCGGCCGGTACAGGTGCAGATCGTGCGCTGCGTGCACGCCGCGCGCACCCTCGGCAGGCGTCGATGCTTCATAACCCGGCAAGTGTCGGCTGCCGAGTATCACCGGCCACTCGAGGCATACCGGAAATACCGGATGCGCCACCACCGTTCCGGCCTGCGTGTCGAGGTAGCGCGGATTGCGGTCGGCGAGGCCGGCCGCATACGCCATGATCCAGCGCGCGTCGACGTCGTGCGTAACCGGCTGCGTGGTCGCGCCGACCATCGCGGTGCTGAGCGGCATTGCGCGTCCTATTTCTTCGGCGGTCGTGCGAGGAACACTTCGATTTCGACGAGCATGCCCGGCTGCGCGAGGCCGGCCACCTGTACGGTGGAACGCGACGGCAGGTTCGGCTGCTCCTTGGTGCCGAAGTACTGGCTGTACGCGGCCATGAAGCCCGCGAAATCCATGCGGCCGCCGCTGGCCGGATCGCCGACCAGATACGCCGTCATCGCGACCACGTCGCCGAAGCCGAGCCCGAGCGAATCGAGCGACTCCTTCATGCGGCCGAACACCGACAACGCCTGCGTCTTGGTGTCGCCCCAATACGCCGCCGAGTTCTGCTCCGCGTCCTTGTTCGCCGGCGCCGGCGTGAGGCCGCTGTGGAACACCAGCGAGTACCCCGCGGGTACTTCGACGGCGCGCGCGATCGGGAACGTGGAGCCCCCGCCGAGCGGGGAACGGGTGATCGAGTCGGCCGCGAGCGCGACGTTGCCGGTGAGCATCGAGGCGGCGATCAGCGTGAGATGTGCGAGGGTTCGTGTCATGTCTCTCTCCGTGGTCGATTGCGATTCAGTGCAGCGAATTGATATACGCGACCACGTCGACGATCGCTGCTTCGTCGACGAGTGTGGCCACCAACGGGCGCATGGTGGCGCCATGAACGTCGTCTGCGTGCGTGCCGCGGCGTCCGTCGCGGTAGTTGTGGAGCTGCGTTACGAGATACCAGTCGTTCTGGCCGGCTAGCGCGGGTGCCGCGAACGTTTCGTTGCCGCGGCCGTCCGCGCCGTGGCACGCCGCACAGGCCGCGTACAGCGTGGCTCCGTGTGCGGCATCGCCGGCGACGGTGACCGGTGCGGCACCCGGCGCGAACGCCGCAACGTACGCTGCGGCTCGCGCCACCGTGGCATCGTTGGCAAGCACCGCAGCGACTGGTCGCATCTCGTGTCCCGGCGCGTCGGCCGGATCGGTTCCGCGCCACCCGGCGCGGAACGCAGCGAGCTGCGCTTCGACGTACCATGGCTCCATGCCGGCGATTTTCGGCGCGCGGATCGCGCGATTGCCGTTGCCGTCGGCGCCGTGGCACGTGGTGCAGTACAGAAAGTCGTCGCCGGCAGCTGCGGCCGGCACGAGCGCGAGCATGTACAGCAGGATGAGCGCGCGCGTCATGCGAGCCTGCCCGGTTGCGCAGCGCGTTCGCGCCGGTCGATGTCGGAGATCGCGTGCAGCGCCGAGTGGATCGCGCCTTCCTGCCAGCCGGGGTGCAGGCTCACCTGATCGCCCATCAAGTAGTGATTGCCAACGGGTGCTTGAAGGCGCGCGAACCATTGCTTGTACAACTCTTCGTTCCATTCGGCGGCACAACCGAGCATGTGATTCATCCGGTGCCACGCCACGCTCACGCCGCTCTCGATGTAGCGCCGATATTCGGGATGCACCTTCTCGCCCTGGCGGATCGCGAGTTCCAGCCGCTGCGCCGCGGGCAGGTCGGCGAATCGGTCGCTCGAGGGTCCGCCGTAGATGTAGGCAGCGAGCAGCACGCCTTTCCTGCGGTGGATGCCGTGCGACGGATACCAGATCTGCGTGATGTCCTGCGCGGTCCAGCTGATGCCGCCGTAGATCTGCTCGCGCTCCCAGAACCGTTCACGAGCCTGCAAGCCGAGCTTCAGCAGTTTGCCGCGCGCGATGGCGGTGAACGCGCCGCTGTAATCCGCCGGGAAATTGTTCGGGATGCCTGCAAGCAGGTGCATCGGTATGCAGTTCAGGCAGTAGTCGGCCCACATCTGCTGGTCTTTACCGCGTTCTCGATACACCACCTCCACGTCGCGGTCGCGCACCATCACCGAGCGAACCTGCGCGCCGATGTGTACGCGCGAACCGACCTTCGCCATGAAGGCATCGACGACTTTGTCCATGCCGCCGACCGGCTCCATCATCATCGGTGCCTGATCGACGCCCTCGGCGAAGTGCATGTTCGATTGCCAGAAGCTCGACTTGAGCAGCTCACTGAAGTCGAGCACGCCTTTGTGCAGCGGCGGCTCCACCATGCCCGCATTCAGATAGCCGGCGCGCGAAGAGCCGCGATAGATGTGGTGTTCGTCGAGGTCGCCGTAGGCGCGCAGGAAGCCCATCAGCCGTTCGGTGTCGGCGGCATCGAGCGGCGCGTCGATCTTGTGCGCGGCGAGACCTTTCGCGAGCAGCTCCGACATGAAACCGCGCGCATCGGTGACGTACTCGCGATTGCGCACCGGCCTGCCGCCGAACATCGCATCGTCCTGCACCCATGCATTGTGGTTATCGTTCACGAACGGCGTCAGCGCAACGTCGAACTCGCGGCAGTAGTCGAGTAACCGTTCGTGCGTGCTCGGAATGCGCGCGGGACCGGCGTTCAGATACAGATCCGGATCGTCGTCGAACGGACAGGTCTGAGGATTGCCGAGTTCATCCACTTTGTCGCCGTGGCGCAGCGTGAGGTTGCGTCCCCCGGCGCGGTGCGACGCTTCGAGCACGGTGCAGTGGTAGCCGGCGCGGCCGAGTTCGTACGCGGCGACCAGCCCCGATATGCCGGCGCCGAGAATCACGACGGTGCGGCGGCCGCGCGCGGGCGCCAACGTAGGGCGCGCTGCGCTGGCAAACCCCGGAATCAGACCGAGGGTGGTGCCGAGCCGATACATCGCGCCGGACCCGCCGGCCGCGCCAACGGCCATGAGCAACCGGCGCCGCGACCAGGTTGGCGTGTCGGGTGACGAGGAATCGGACATGGGAACGGTTTTCCAGAGCGGTGTGCCGTTGGCACAGCCTACAGATTTGCATGCCGCATCTCGACCGGTGT
>DATJGR010000320.1:0-4113 GCA_035494855.1 Pseudomonadales bacterium
TGAAGTAGCCGCGCGCGCCTTCGAGTATCGTCGGCGAGGACGTGAAGCCCATGTCGGCCAGCGACGCGGCGACCACTGCGTTCTCGGCCGCGCGGCCGGAATGAAACGGCTTCACCATCGTGCCGAAGTTTTCGCGCACGCCCGAGGATTTGCTGCCGGCGATACCGATCGCGCGGAGCGTCGCATCATGCGCCAAGCGCCGCACGTTGCAAACGCCGGCCGTTGCACCGAAGACGCCGCACGTGCTCGTCATGTGGAAGCCGCGCAGGTAGTGCTGCTTGTCGATGGTATGGCTCAGCTTGACCGAGACTTCCGTGCCCACCGCGAACGCGGCAAGGACATCGCGCCCGGACAGGCCGGTCCGCTCGGCTTCGGCGCACACCGCCGATATAACCGGCGCCGAAGGATGGAAGCGCGTCGGATGATAGGTGTCGTCGTAGTCGTCGGCATGCATCGCACTCGAATTCGCGAGGGCGGCGAAGCGCGGGATCGATTGCTGTCGCGTGCCGAAAATCGTGGATGTGCCGCCACCGCAGCCGAGCGTTTCGATGTAGCGCCTGACGATTTCGCTCCCGTCCGATGGCGCGCCCGCGAGTCCTACGCCGATGGTATCGAGGATGTGCTTCTTCGCCATGCGTGCGACATCCGACGGAATGTCGTCGTAGCGCGTGTTCGCCACGAAATCCGCCACGTGCGCGGCGAGCGGTTTGTCGGGAGTGGTTTTTAAATCAGCCATGTGGTTTGCCCGGTCAGCAGCGATGAACGGAGTGTACCGGCTGCATGCGCAGGCCGGACAGAAACCGTCGGCTATGAGCTATATCGTTTCGTTATGCTGATGCAGTGGGCTCACGGCGCGACACTCGAAGCGGCACTCTCGATTGCGCGCCGGTCGAGCGCCGGCGCCAGCATCTGTATGAAATCGTAGGCGTAGCTGCGCAGGTACGTATTCCGGCGCACGGCGATACTGGCGCGATGCGGCTCGAACAGGTGATCGACGTCGAGCACACGGAGCGACACATCGCGCTGCGCGTCGAATGCGAGCCGCGGCAAAATGGCGATGCCGAGCCCGGCCTCGACGAACGCCTTCACCACGTCGATGTTCGCACCCGAGAGCAGGATGTTCGGATGCAGTCCGTGACTCACGAAGACTTCGCGCATCCGCGCCTGCCCATGGGAGCCGGCATCGAGCGTTACGAGCGGATATGCGGAAATCTGTTCGAGCGTAAGCCTTTCTATTGTCAGCAGCGGGTGGTCACCCGGGACGAACAGCGCGCGCGGCAGGCGCGCATACTCGAGCATGACGAGATCGGGAAAAGCCGCGGCCGGTTGTGTCGTCAGCGCGAGATCGGCCTCACCGGAAGCCGCGAGCCTGCAGACGTGATCGGAGCTTCCGTGCAGCAGTTTCAGCTCGACGCGCGGATACCGGGTGATGAAGCGCTGCAGCACGGGCGCAAGCGCATATCGGGCGAGCGTGAACGTGGCCCCGACGCTGAGCTGTCCGACCCCGCCTTCGACGAATTCCTGAGCGGCCGCCTTGATGCTTTCCGTGTGGCGCAGGATGACGTTCGCGATCTCGGCGACGCGGCGGCCCGGTTCCGTCAGATCGATAATGCGGTTCCCGCTGCGTATGAACAGATCCACGCCGAGCTCCTGTTCGAGCAGACGCATCTGCTTGCTGATTCCGGGCTGCGACGTGTGCAGCGCTTCGGCGGCGCTGGAAAAGCTCAGGTCGCGTTTAACGATTTCGCACAGATAGCGAAGCTGGTGCAGCTTCATAAGAGGGTCGCCGAACGAGTATAACCGACGGATATGGCGCATAGCCCGCCGTTCTTGTCCCGGTCCGAACGGGGTTGCTACCATCGCGGCACCCTAAGGAGTCACTCATGTCCACTCACCAGAAGCAGACGATCGGCGGCGTGTCGGTCTACGTGCCGATCGGCGCGGTCGATACGCAGTCGAAGACGCTTGCGCCGCGCCTGAAAAGCATTCGGGGTGCGCGCATCGGAATACTCGATAACTGCAAGGAGTTCGCGGACATCGTGCTGCGCGGTGTCGCCGAGCTGCTCGAGCGCGAGCACGGCGTGGCCGAAGTCAGGTTCTGGCAGAAAAGCTACCTCGGCATTCCTTCGCCGTACGCGAAGGAGATGGCAGCCCAGTGCGACGCGGTCATCAACGGCGTCGGCCACTGAGGCTCTTCGACACCGTGGACCGCGCGTGACGCGGCCGAACTCGAAGACCTCGGCGTTCCGACCGTAACGGTCATCAGCACCGCCTTCGCGGCGCTCGCACAGGTGACCGGCGAAGGCGTCGGCCATGTAAGTCTGCCGATCGTCGTGGTTCCTCACCCCGTGGGCGACCGAGACGAACAGTTGATTCGCCAGCGCGGGAGGGATATCGCCCAGGAATGCGTGCGTGTTCTGACCACTCCGATGGACGAGCTAGCCCGGGAGTTCGACGGCAAGCAGCATCCATTGCCGAAAGGCGTGATGCCGCGATGAACATGACCGAGAAACATCCTCATCTGGTCGACGCCGCCGAAGACATCGACGCGGTCAACGATTATTTCTACGAGCGCGGCTGGACCGACGGTCTGCCGATCGTGCCGCCGACCGACGAGCGTGTCGAGAAGATGCTCGCCGGCATGCCCTGGCGGGCCGCCGACGACCTGATCAACGTCGTGCCGCCGCGCATGGGACACGCCACGCTGCGCCAGATCGCCGTCAACGCGGTTATGGCAGGCGCGAAGCCGGAGTACCTGCCGGTTGTGGTTGCGGCACTGCAGGCGGTTTCGGAGCCGATCTACGGACTTGCCCACCGGCAGACGACGACTCATGCCGGTGCGCCGCTCATCATCGTGAACGGCCCGATCGTCGAACGTCTGCGCATCAACTGCGGACGCGGCGTGTTTGGTCCCGGCTGGCGCGCGAATGCCACGATCGGCCGCGCGCTGCGCCTCGTGCTCGTCAACGTGGGTGGAGCGAACCCCGGCGTCGACGCGTCGCAGACGGGACATCCGGGCAAGTACACCTTCTGCATCGCGGAATACGAAGCGGCCAATCCGTGGGAGCCGCTGCACGTCGAGCGCGGCTTTGGCAAAGATCAGAGCGTCGTTACGGTCGTCAATACCGAGTCGCCGCACAGCATGACGGAGAACATCCAGACCGATCCGAACGAGATCGTGCGGACGTTCGCCTCGTGCATGGGTACGCTCGGCGTCAACAATCTGTATTCGCAGGGCAACCCGGTCCTCGTGCTCGGCATCGAGCACGCGCAGCACATCGCAGTCGCGGGCTGGACCAAGCAGGACCTGCAGCGTGCGCTGTTCGAGCGGGCGCGACAACCGTGGGGCCTCGTTAAAAATCGCGGCAAGTCGAAGGGTCCGCGTTTTCCCGTGTGGGTCGATCGCAACGACGATTCTTCCACGGTGCCGATCGTGTGGGAGCCCAGGGACCTGCTGGTGGTGGTCGCCGGTGGCGCGGGCGGCAAGTCGATGTTCCTGCCGACGGCGGGGGGGCAGAGCCTCGCGGTTTCGAAGGCGATCGAAACCAAATGATTTCCGGTGGACGTGTTGTTTCGGCCGCGCGGCCGTGGCTTGCGCGCGGCTTATATTCGTTGGGCGCATTGATGCTGAGCCTTGGCGGTCCGCTGTGCGCGCAAACGTATCCGACGAAACCGGTGCGCATGGTGATCGCGTTTGCGCCGGGCGGCGGCACGGACGTCGTAGGGCGCGTCATCGCGCAGACGCTCTCGGAGATGTGGCCCTTTCCGGTGATCGCCGACAACCGGCCGGGGGCGGGTTCCACGATCGGCACCGACATCGTCGCCAAAGCGGTCCCCGATGGCTACACGATCCAGACGGTGTCCATGTCGCATGCGCTCAACGTCGCGCTGTACAGGAATCTGCCGTACGATCCGTTGAGAGACTTCGCGCACATCGTGCTCGCCGCGCGCGCACCGTACGTTTTCGTCGTGCATCCTTCGCTGCCGGCGAAGAACGTGAAGGAGCTCGTCGCGCTCGCGAAGGCGTCACCCGGCAAGCTCGCGTTTTCCTCGTCGGGGACGGGCGGCGTCTCGCATCTGTCGATGGAAGTGTTTCGGATCGCCGCCGGAGTC
>DATJGR010000321.1:0-27018 GCA_035494855.1 Pseudomonadales bacterium
CGATGAACCACTACGTCCTTTGCTGCAGGTGTCTCGGCTGAGGCGGTGGCGCGAAGCTCGCCTCGAGCGCCGCTGCGTGGCTCAAGCGCAAGCGGTCGTCGTCACGTCCGAGAGCTGGAGGCGACTGCTCACACAACGTTATTCGAGTGCCGCTTCGAAGGTCCACGTCGTTACGAACGCGTACCCGGCGCTCGCCCTATACAACGTGCGGCCGTCTTCCGGTGACGAAGATGCGCGCTTAAGGCTCGTACATGCCGGTCGCTTCTTCGGATCGGACCCGCGCAGGAATCCGACGGCACTCCTCGACCCACTACTCGGTGCTCTGCAGCACAGGGTGGATGCCGGAGAGGTGCTGTTACCGGGCGATCACCATGAGCGCGATCTCGAAATGATCGATCGCCTCGGCCAACGTCTTCCAGCTGGCTGGCACCTCGAATGCCGCGAGCCGGTGCCGCGCGGCGAATTGCTGAGGATGCTGGCAGCGGCATCCGGATTGTTGATGTTGACTGCCTCGAGATCACAGCTTCCTGGGAAGCTGTTCGAGTATCTCCCGACGGGACGACCGATTCTGGCAGTGGCGCCGCCGGACAGCGAGGTGGTCAGATTCTGTCGTGATATCCCCCACGTCTTCACGATTTCACCAATGCCGAATATCGACACATCACCCACCATTGAAGCCTTCCTCGACGCTTGCGTGGATCCATCTCGACGAACCGTTCCGCCGGACTACTCGCCGGATGTGCTAGGGCAAAAGTTTCTCGACATCATTGCCAACGCTGCGACGCAGTGAGCACACCGGTAGTAGATCTCGTCATCGTTAACTGGAATTCCGGCTCATTTCTGTCGGACTGCATTCGCAGCATCGTGCGTGTCGAAGCCGGGAGCATCGCCAGCGTTTCGGTCGTGGACAACGCGTCGACCGACGGCTCCGCGGACATCGCCGCACCCGGATTGCCACTTCGCATCGTCCACAACCAAACGAACCTCGGCTTCGGTGCGGCGTGCAACATCGGCGCGCGCATGGGGCATGCCGATCGGATCCTGTTTCTGAATCCCGACGCGCGCCTCGAACCGGACTCGATCGCGGCGTGTTCCGCGCACCTTCGTGGCGATGTCTGGGTGGTGGGCGCGCGGTTGATCGATTCAACGGGTCGGGTGCAGCGCACCTGCAGCCGGACCGCAACGGTGCCGCGTATGCTCGCGCACTGCGTCGGCATCGACCGGCTGGTGCCGAGCAGCGGCTACGTGATGTCGGATTGGGCTCACGACGAGACGCGCCTGGTCGATCACGTGATCGGCGCTTTCTATCTGATCCGTCGCGACGTGTTCGAGCGGCTGGGCGGCTTCGACGAGCGGTTCTTCGTGTATCTGGAAGATCTCGACCTGTCGCAACGCGTTCGCGCGGCGGGCGGCAAGTGCATGTACGCAGCGGACGCCATCGCGCACCACGTCGGCGGCGGCACGACGCAGTCGATCAAATCGACGCGCCTCTTCTATTCCGTCAGGAGCCGATTGCAATTCTCGTCGAAGCATTTCGGCTTTGCGTCGAATGCCGCGGTTTGGCTTGCATCGGTGACGATAGAGCCGCTCGTGCGGAGTGCTCGCGCGGTGTTGCGCGGGTCGTTGACGGAGTTGACCGAGGTGTGGCGTGCGTACGCCCAACTGTACCGGTGGATACTGCGATGACGCGCGTGCTGGCGCTGCCGCGATACACCCACAAAGGCGCGAGCAGTCGGTTGCGCACGCTGCAGTACATCGGCGAACTGTCGCGTCGCGGTATCGACTTTCGCCTGGAAAGCCTGCTCGACGACGTGTATCTCGACGACCTCTACGCCGGTCGTCGCACACAGTGGCGACGGCTCGCGCGCGCGTATGCACGGAGAGCGTCGCTGCGACGCATGATCGGCACCTTCGATGTCGTGTGGTTGGAGAAGGAAGCGTTCCCGTGGCTTCCGGGGGCAGCAGAGCGATTGCTACTCGACGGTACACCGACGGTGGTCGACTACGACGACGCGATTTTTCATCGCTACGACCAGCACCCGTCGCGGTGGGTGCGCGCGTTGCTCGGACGCAAGATCGATTCGGTGATGCTCAACGCCGCAGTCGTGATTGCGGGCAACGACTACCTCGCCGAGCGCGCGCGAAGCGCAGGCGCGCGGCGAATCGAGATCGTTCCGACGGCGGTCGACCTACGCCGGTATGCGGTGCGAGGTCTCTCGCGCGCTGACGCGCGGTTCACGGTGGGTTGGATCGGCACGCCCCAGACAGCGCACTACTTGAAGGAGATCGCTCCGGCGCTGCAGAAGCTGCGTCAATCCTTCGATGTCCGGTACGTCTTCGTCGGTTGCCCGGCGGGCCTCGATCTCGGCGTTCCATACGAAGCGCGTGCGTGGTCGGAAGCCACCGAAGCTTCCGAGCTCGCGTCGTTCGATTGCGGGCTGATGCCGCTCCGCGACGGGCCGTTCGAACGGGGTAAATGCGGCTACAAACTGATTCAGTACATGGCATGCGGCGTGCCGGTGATTGCATCGCCGGTCGGGGTGAACCGGCAGCTGGTGACCGCAGCGAACGGGTTCCTGGCGAGTACACCAGACGACTGGTGCGCGGCGCTGCAGGCATTGCGCGCAGACGAGATCGCCGCCCGCCGCATGGGTGCGAGCGGACGAGAACTCGTGGAAGCGAAGTACTCGATGCAAGCGATCGCGCCGAAGCTCGAGGCGATCCTGCGCGCCCCTTGAGAGCGCCGTCAGCGGCTCTGCGACCGTCCGCGCTCCTGGATACCCTTGCGGCGTGCCGCCACCTTCTCCGGCGTCAGTTCGCGGCTCGAGTGCTGCCGACTGGCGTCGTGTTCGATCGCCATTCCTTCGCCGAGCGTCGCATTCCAGCCCTGATCCATGATCCGGCGAATCTCGGAGCGCGTGGCCGGGTCGGTGGTGAGAATGTCGCGCGCCAGCGCTTTACAGGTCGGCAGCAACTCTGCAGGCTCTACAACCCGGTTCACCAACCCCCATTCGTACGCGCGTTCTGCGCTCAGGTAGTTGCCGGTGAGCGAGAGCTCTTTCGCGCGATTGATGCCGATCAGGCGAGGCAGGCGTTGCGACAGGCCCCAGCCCGGAACTACGCCTACGCGCGCGTGCGTGTCTGCGAACTTCGCTTGCGTAGAAGCGATCAGGAAGTCGCACATCAGCGCGATCTCGAAACCGCCCGTGATCGCGTACCCGTTGATCGCGCCGATGATCGGGCGTCCGACTTCGGCGAATACGCGCAACAGATCGCGATCGCTCACTGCCGAGGTGTCGGCGTCGCGCTCGCCGCCGAGTTCCTTCAGGTCGAGCCCGGCCGTGAATGCACGACCGGCCCCGGTGAGGATGATGACCTCCGTAGCGGAATCGGTGCGCAGACGCTCGAACGTTTCGACGATGGCGCCGCGCAACGCGCGCGACAGCGCATTCAGTGCTTCGGGGCGGTTCAGCGTTACGACGGTGATGCCGCCGTCCGATTCGGTCAGTACCAGCGAATTCGCCATCGCAGCGCCCTCTTTGTTCCGTCGCGTGGGTTGGGGCGTTGTTATAGCGGAAGCACCGCGCCGCGGCTACTCTGGGACCGATGGTCAAACCCATCGCTCCCGAGGCACCGCCGCCACTCTGGTTGATTGCAATTCTCGCCGCCGTAACGGCGACGGGTCCGTTCGCGATGCAGATCTTCCTGCCGGCGTTGCCAGCCATACAGCAGAGCTTTGCCGTTTCGCCGGCAACGGCGCAGCTGACGTTGAGCGTTTCGATGGTGGCGATCGCGGTCGGCACGCTGATCTACGGTCCGTTGTCGGACCGGTACGGTCGCCGCCCGATTCTGTTGTTGGGACTGGCGGTGTTCGTCGCCGGCAGCCTCGGCTGCGCGCTCGCTCCCGACATTCATACGCTCATCGCCGCGCGCGTCATTCAGGCAACGGGTGGGGCGGCGGGCATGGTGATCGCCCGCGCCGTGGCGCGAGATCACTACGGACCGAGCCGAGCCGCGGGCGTGATCGCCCGACTGACGATGGTGATGGTGGTGGCGCCGATGGTCGCGCCAGCGATCGGCGGTGTCGTGGCCGACCTGGCGGGCTGGCGCGCGATATTCGTGCTGGTCTGCATCGCGGGTATCGCCGCGGTCGGCGCAGTCCTGATTCTGTTTCGGGAGTCGCATCGGCCGGAGGATCGCATGGAGTCGGCGGTCGGCATGCTGCGCGGCTTCGCGCATTTGTTGGTATCGCCTCGGTTCGTGGTGCTGGCGTTGTATCCGGCTTTCTCGTCGACGATATTTTTCTCGTTCATCTCCGGCGCGCCGTACGTAATGGTGGTGCTGCTGCACAGACCTGCCACCGAGTACGGTTTGTATTTCATGCTGGTGGCGGGCGGGTTCATGCTGGGCAACTTCGCGTCGGTACGGCTGACGGAGCGATTCGAGGCGCTGACGTTGATGACGGCGGGCATGTTGATCGCGTTGACCGGTGTGCTGATCGCTTTTGCGTTCGCGGCGGCGGGTCGGCTCGAGCCGCTTACGCTGTTCCTGCCGGTGATGCTCGCGCAGTTCGGGCAGGGTGTAGGACTGCCCAACGCCCAGGCTGAGGTGATCAATGTGGCGCCGACGCGCGCGGGTACCGCATCCGCACTCACCAGTTTCTCCCAGATGATGTTCGCGGCGGTCGCGAGCCAGACGCTCGGCGCATTGCAGAACGGCACGCCGTGGCCGCTGCTGACGCTGATGCTGGTCGGGGTGACCGGCGCCTTGACAGCGGCAACGGCGGCTCGGAGCATGCGAACGCATGAAGGATTGCGTGATGCGGTTCAGTGACTTCGTCGTTTATCACGCGCTGCAGGAGAACAATCGCTGCCTGCATCTTCTGTCTGCCTATCCCGCGCCGTTATCGGACACGTCCGTTCACAGCCTTCGGATCGGGGTGAAGCGGTTGCGCGCGAGCTGGCGCCTGTTGCAGCGCGACGTGCCCGAATTGGTTTTCAACGACGCCGAAGCCCGGTTGAAGGCGATCCACCGGATTCTGGCGCCTGCGCGCGATGAGCAAGCCGTGCTCGGGCTCGCGCGCGTCCTAGCTGCCAAATCGGGCAAGAAGAAGACCCAGGTCGCGCTGGCGATGGTTGCCAATACGTTGGGCGATCATTTAGCCGGCCCGATCACGCGCGCCTCGATGGACCAGGTGTCGGATGGATATCAGCAGGAGTCGGGCGTGTGGCGCGACCTCGATGTCGAGACGCTACACGACACCCGCCTGGTAGAGGGTTTCGTGCGTTCGTACCAACGCGGTCGTCGCCTCGGACGCCGCGTGCTCGAACACGACGACGCGGCACTGATGCATCGTTGGCGACGCTGGACGAAGAACGCGTTCTACCAGCTCGACATGATTCGACCGGTACTGTGCGCGGAGAACCGGGCGCGGCGCTGGTATCTCGATCGCCTTTGCGCCGCGCTGGGCAAACACCACGACCTGCTGTTGCTTCGCGCCAGACTCGGTGACGTGATGCTCGACGAAGGCGATCGCCTGCGCGCCGAAGCCGCCCTCGAAGCCGGGCTCGCGAGCTATCGCGACCGCGCCCGCAAACTGTATCCGTACGCCTACAGCGAGAAAGGCAACGCGTTCGGACAAGCAGTATCCAAAGACATCGCGAGACTTTCGTTCGACAACGTGGTGGTGCTGCCGCGCTCTGCTTGAGCGTCGGGTAGGAGTCGGTGGAAGGGAGCTCCGGATAGAGCGCGCAGGATGGCTCGAGCGTACCCGGAACACCGATCACCCATGGTCACGTCATTCACAGCCCGCACGATCCCGCTTGCAAACCGATCGCGTTCGACTACCCCAGCGCCCACGGCACGAGGAAATAACACATCGTTGCGACGAGCAGCGCCCCGAAGATGTCGACGGCGATGCCGGCGCGCACCATCTGCGGTACGGTGATGTAGCCGCTCGAGTAGACGATCGCGTTGGGGGGCGTTCCGGCGGGCAGCATGAAGCCGAACGAGGCGGACATCGTCGCGGCGAACATCAGCGGCGCGGCGTGCAGGCCAAAGCCTTCGGCGCCGGCCGCGACGATCGGCACCAGGATGCTGGCGGTCGCCACGTTCGACGCGACTTCCGTCAGCGCGAGGCTCGCGAAGCTGACCATCACGATCGCGGAGTAAGGGCCGAGTTGGCCGATGCCCTTCAGCTGATCGCCGAGCCAGGTCGACAACCCGCTCTGCTGCATGCCGTACGCCATCGCGAGGCCGCCGCCGAGCAGTACCAGCAGGCTCCAGTGCACGCGCGCGGCGCGTTGAATATCCAGCGCGAAGCGCAGCGGACGCAGCGTGATCGGCACCAGCAGCAGCGCGGTCGCGACACCCATGCCGACGGCGGCGTCGCCGACATCCTGATGCATCAGTTTGGCCAGCGGAGCAGGCAGGCTGTCGACCGGAACTCGGATGATGTCTTCCCAGCCGAACGTGATCAGCGGCCACCAACCCGGGATCGTGAACGAACCCAGTTCGATGTCGTTGCGGAAAATCCACAGCAGCGCGGCGGTGAGGAAGCCGACAAACGAGACGAGTTCGCCGCGGCTCATCCGGCCGAGGCCGATGCGCTCCTGCTCGATCACGTCGGCGCCGCCGGGGAATCCGGAAGCCGGAACGGGTGCGGCGATGTGGACCAGGAACAGAAACACGATCGGCAACGCGACCAGCACGATCGGCAACCCGATCATCAGCCACGTGGCGAAACCGAGATCGGTGCCGAGCACCGCAGCCGCCTGTTTCACCATGATGATGTTCGGCGCGGTGCCGATCTTGGTGCCAATGCCGCCGATGCTCGCGGCATATGCGATGCCGAGCATCAGCGCGAGTCCGAAACGGCGCACCAACGGATGATCGGGCCCCATCTGCTCGCCCATTTTCAGCAGCACCGCCATGCCGATCGGAAACATCATCACGGTTGTGGCGGTATTCGAGATCCACAGGCTGACGAACGCGGTCGCCAGCATGAAGCCGAGCACGATGCGGCGCGGACTCACACCAATGGCGGAGATGATGGTCAGCGCAATGCGTCGGTGCAGACCCCATTGCTGCATCGACGCGGCGATCATCATGCCACCCAGAAACAGAAAGTTGACCGGATCGAAGTACTGCAGCAGCACGGCAAACGGACTCGCGACCCCGAACAGCGGATACGCGAGTAGTGGAATGCAGCCGGTTGCCCAAAGAGGAATCGGTTCGGTCATCCACCACGTTGCCATCAGTACCACCACCGCACCGGCCCATGCGGCAGGCGCGGCGAGACCCTGGGTGCTGAGCCACACGCCGGCAGCCGCGAACAGCAGAGGACCGAGCACCAGCCCCGTCCGCTGACGGGCATCGAGGCGCAGCGTCATAGATCGAGCTGCTCGATCGCGTCGCGCGCTTTGGCCAGCGAATCGTCGCGCAGGTCGGGGCGCAGCATTGCTTCGGCAAATACGAACTTCGGCGGCGGAATGCCGAGGAAGCCGAGCATGGTCGTTAGGTACGGCACCTGGTTCTCGCGCGGCGTGCCCTGGTACTGACCGCCTCGCGCTGCGATCACCCAACAGCGGCCGATGTGCCCGAGCATTCCTTCCGCGCCGCGCGCGCCGACGCGGAACGTGCGCTGCGCGCGCGTCACGTGATCGATCCAGGCCTTGAACGCTGACGGAACGCCGAAGTTGTACAGCGGCATGCCGATCAGCAGGTCGGTGGCGGATTCGAGTTCGCCGATCAGTTCATCGGAGAGGCGCAGCTGGTCGATTTCGTCCGGCGTGAGCGCCGCCGACGGTTTCCCGAATGCCACGAACGTGGCCGCGTCGAGGTGTGGCAGCGCTGGACTCTGCACGTCGCGCACGACGACTTTCGATCCCGGATGCGTCTCGAGAAAACGTTTGATGAACGAATCCGCGAGTTGGGATGACTGACCGCCGGCGCCGAATATGCTGGCCCTGACGAACAACAGACGACGTGACACGCGTTGTCCTCCAGACAAAGCGCGCATCTTCGCATACCCGTTCAGCGTTTGCGGTAGCGGCTGCTATCGATGAGCAGCGCCAGCATCGCAGCCAGGTTGCGCTCGAACTGCCTGCGTGTCGTGTAGCCCGAAAGCCACCTTTGCAGCTGCTGGTAGTAGATGGAGAACAGGCAGTCGGCCAGCACTGCGCCGTCGATGCCCGGATCCAGTTCGCGCCGCTCTACGGCGCGGTCGGCGAATGCGACGAGTTTTTCCAGGATCGCCTGCGTGATGGCAACGAGGTCCGAGGCGCGATCCCGATTGCTCAGGAACGTGATCTCGCGGATCAGTTCGCGGGCGATGTCCACGTCGCGTGCGTGGTATGCGATGAAACGTTTGAAAAGCGCGCTCACCTGTTCGATAAACGGGAGGTCGGGATCGATCTCGAGATACGCGCTCTCGATCAGTTCCATCATCTCGTCCGTGAACACGAGGATGAGCAGGTCCTCTTTCGACTTCGCGTACAGAAACAGCGTTCCGGCCGCAATCTTCGCCCCTTTAGAAATCTGTTGTACCGTGGTGTTCGCATAGCCCTGCTTCTGGAAAAGGCCGCGGGCGGCGGCGACGATACGGCCGCGTTTTTCGCGTTTGTTGCGTTCGCGGCGCCCTTCGCCGTTCTGCGCGGAGTCCACGCGTTTGCGCTTGGCGGAGCGCGGCTTCGGGTGCGCGGCCAACGTTGGTACCTCGGTTTGGTGAACGATCAACCGCGTAATAGTGGACCAGCGGCGTGCTTGACTTCCAGCCTCGTCGCTGACGAAAATGAGTGCGTTCATTTTTTCGGAGACGATGATGCCGGCACGCACGGGGAAGCAGTTCCTGAACGGACTGCGCGGCGACCGGGAGGTGTGGGTCGAGGGACACCGCGTCCGGGACGTGGTATCGCATCCGGCGTTCGCCGGCGCGGCACAGGCGCTCGCCGACGTGTTCGATCTGCAGCATCGTCACGCCGACCGCTGTCTGATGGCCGACCCCGACACGGGCGAGCCGATCAGTGCAAGCCACATGATCCCTCGCTCGCGCGACGACCTGCGCAGACGCCACGACTGTCTGGCCGCGATCGCCGAATATTCTGTGGGGCTGATGGGCCGCACGCCGGACTACATGAACGTCACGTATGCCGGGTTCGCCGGCCGCGCCGAGGAGTGGGCAATCAACGGCAACGACGCGGGCGCGGCGCGGCTGGTTGAGTATCAGAAGAGGCTGCGTCGCGAAGACATCTCGCTGACTCACACCATCGTGCAGCCGACCATCGACAAGGCGCTGGGCGATGCGCCGCGGGCTGGCAACACGGTCTCGCTGCGTAAGGTCGGCAAGACCGCGAACGGTATCGTCGTATCGGGCGCGCGCGTGCTGTCGACGCTCGCGCCGTTCGCCGACGAGCTCGCCGTCTACCCCGGCGCGCCGCTGCCGGACGGCGCGGACGACTTCGCGCTGTCGTTCTGCATCCCGATGTCCGCGCCCGGCCTGAAGTTCCTCTGCAGGGATTCGTACTCCCGCACCGGCAACGTGTTCGACCACCCGCTGTCGTCGCGCTTCGACGAGCAGGACGCGTTCGTGATCTTCGACAACGTCGAGATTCCCTACGAACGGCTGTTCATCGACTGCAACCTCGCGGTATACAACTACGTGATGAGCCACACCTGGTGGCAGAACATCATGCAGCAGACCACGATCCGTGCGCTCACAAAGCTCGAGTTCGCGTGGGGCATCGCCACACACATGGCCGATGCGATCAACGCGAGCCAGCCGCCGACACAGCAGGCGCTCGGCGAGATCTGGACGTACAAGGAGATGACCCGCGCGTGTCTGCAGGCGGCCGAAGACGGCGCGAGCGATACCGGCAACGGCGTGTGGTTGCCGGACAAGCGGCCATTCACGGCGCTGCGCGCGACGATGCCCGGCTGGATGGTGCGCGTAAACGAAATCATCAAGGAACTCGGCTCGCACAACATCTTCACCGTGCCGTCGCGGGGCGAACTCGACGATCCTGTGCTGCGGCCGCTGATCGATCATCATCTGAAGGGCGCGGGCGGCGTCGACGCGGAGCGGCGCGCACGGATCTTCCGCTTGGGCTGGGATTTTGCGGGCAGCGGCCTCGCGGCCCGAAACGAACAGTACGAACGGTTCTATCTCGCGTCGGCGGCGCGCAACTATCAGATGGCGCAGATGATGGCCGATCGAGCGCGGGCGAATGAACTCGTTGGACGGTTCCTGAACGAGCCGTGCTCGTGATGGTCGTCGCGACGTCAGTCGCGTTGCAGAGCAAGCTTCAAACTTGACCCACGTCAATTATGGGATAGGAGAGTGAATCATGGTCGCGGTCACTGAACTCGGTTACGTGTGTTTTGGCGTCTCGGACCTCGCGGCGTGGCGGGACTTCGCCGGCAATCTGTTAGGTCTGGAAGTGTTCGAAGAGCCGGGCGAGCCCGACCGCCTGTACCTGCGCACCGACTATTGGCACCACCGGATCATCGTCGAAAAGAACCCGGCGGACGATCTGCTCGCGGCGGGACTCCGCGTCGCCGGCGTCGAGGAGTTCAACGCGATGCGGAAGCTGCTGAAAGACACGGGCATCGAATTCGAAATCGGCGGCAAGGACTTCGCGAAGTCGCGCCGGGTGCTCGAAATCATGAAGCTGGCGGACCCCGCCGGCAATCCGATCGAAATATTCCACGGTCCGCGCATCGACACCTACAAGCCGTTCCTGCCGGGTCGGCGCATGCACGGCCGTTTCCTGACGGGCGATCACGGCGGCGTCGGCCACATGATTCTGCGAAATGCCGGGCTCGACAAAGCATACGAGTTCTACAAGTTGCTCGGCATGCGCGGCGGCGTCGAATACCAGGTACCCGCGGGACCCAACGGCGAAACCGCCGAGGTGCTGTTCATGCACTGCAACGAGCGCGATCACACCGTTGCGTTCGGTCCGCCGAGCAGGAAGAGCATCAACCACCTGATGCTCGAGGTAGAAAACCTCGACGACGTGTTCATGACGCACGACCTCGTCCAGGCCAGCAAATACCCGGTGATGATCAGCCTCGGCAAACACGCGAACGACCACATGTTTTCGTTCTACGTCGCGTCGCCGTCAGGATTCCTGATCGAAATCGGCTATGGCGGCCGGCCGGCCACGCATCAATCGGAGTACTACACGCGCGATACGTACGGTCACGTGTTCAACCGCGACATGGGGCCGGGTATGAGCATCGACAAATGAGCGCGACGATCGGAACGGGGCGATCGGTGCAACTCGGCGTGTTGCGGCCGCAGAAGTAAACGGCCTCTAGCTTCGCTTTCCTATTGATGTCGAGATTCCATTTGAGCCGGCCCGCGCCGGAGGAGACGCAGATGACTACAGTTGCCAGACCCACGGTGCAGAGCCCACGGCACTTCATCAACGGCGAGTTCGTGGCAGCGCGTTCCGGCGGCACGTTCGAAGTCGTCGATCCGGCCACCGAATCGCTGACGACGATGGCCGCCCGCGGCGACGCGCAAGACATCGAAGCCGCAGTCAAAGCCGCGAAGGATGCCTTCGACGGTGGTGCGTGGTCGCGCGCGAAGCCGTCGTTCCGACGCAAGGTTCTGTTCAAGGCGGCCGACCTGATCGAGGCGCGCTCGGACGAGATCATCAAGCTGCAGTCGCTCGAGATGGGCGGTCCGATCGGGCCGGCGCATCCGGGACCCCATCCGATGATCGAACGCTCTGCGTGGAATTTCCGTTTCTTCGCCGAAGAGCAGGAACTCGCCGGTAACGAATCGTTCAACCGCGACGACAGCCTGCTCACGTACACGATGCGCGATCCGGTCGGCGTGTTCGGTTTGATCACGCCGTGGAACGGCCCGTTCATGTTGTCGACGTGGAAAATGGCGCCGTGCCTCGCGTACGGCAACAGCGCCGTGCACAAGCCGTCGGAGCTGTCGCCGCTGACGATGCGCATCCTGTGCGAGATCTTCCAGGAAGCCGGCATGCCGAAAGGTGTGTACAACATGGTGCTCGGGTACGGTGCAGAAGCGGGCGTGCCGCTCGTCGAGCACGAAGACGTCGTTGGCGTGTCGTTCACGGGTTCGGTACCGACCGCGCGCGACATCGCCGGCCGCGCCGCAAAACAGTTGAAGCGCGTGTCGTTCGAACTGGGCGGCAAATCGGCGAACGTCATTTTTGCGGATGCCAATCTGCAACGGGCCGTACCGGCCGCGGCAATGTCGATCTTCATGAACTCGGGTCAGGCGTGCGTCGCCGGCTCGCGCATCCTCGTGCAGCGGCCGATTTATCAGCAGTTCCTCGAGGCATTCGAAAAGACCGCGGCGGGCTGGACACCGGGCGATCCGTTCGACCGAACGACGCGCCTCGGCCCGCTTGTACACAAGCGCCAGTACGATCGCGTCATGGGTTATCTCGACGTCGCGAAGAAAGAAGGGCGTGTGCTGTTCGGCGGCGGTCGTCCGCCGGCACTCGACAAAGGTTACTTCGTCGCACCGACCGCGATCGTCGACGTCGAAAATTCGGCGCGCGTGTGCCAGGAAGAAATCTTCGGACCGGTCGCGGTGATCATGCCGTTCGACGATGCGGACCATGCGCTGCGCATTGCCAACGATTCTGCGTATGGCCTCGCTGGCTACATCTGGACCGAATCGCAGACGACCGCGCACTATGTCAGCCACCGCCTGCAGACCGCGATGATCTGGATCAACGCCGGTTTCGAGCGCGACTTACGCCAGCCGTTCGGCGGCATCAAGTCGAGCGGCACCGGCCGCGAAGGCGGCGCCCACAGCCGCGAGTTCTACACCGAGACCCGTTTTGCATCGTTCCCGCTGACGCCGCGCTAAGCGACGCCGCGCCGATACCGGAGGACACAATGGCGAACGAAACCACATCGGACGTACTGACCCACGAGCGCATCGAGGCACTGAAGACGATCGCGACGTCGACGCTGGCGCACCAACTGCAGATGCGCGGCATCCGCAGCACGTTTTTCTCAGGCTTGAAACCGCTGCACCCGGAACTGCGCATGGTGGGCCGCGCACGGACGCTGCGTTACGTGGCGCTGCGCGAAGATCTGCAGCAACAGTACGGCGGCGGCATGAACGCGCAACGGCGGGCTGTGGAAGCACTGAAGCCCGGCGACGTGCTGGTGATCGAAGCGCGTGGCGTACCCGACGCTGCGACCATTGGCGACATCTTTTCCACACGCGCGTTCAGCCTTGGCGCAACCGGTATCGTTACCGACGGCGCGCTGCGCGATACGCCGGCGATTGCGGAATTGCACCACCCCGTCTATCACTTCTCGTCGCACGGGGCGACGCTGGGGCGGCAGCACATGCCGTTCTCGGTGGACGAGCCGGTGACGTGCGCCGGCGTGTTCGTCGTGCCGGGCGACGTGATCGTCGGCGATGGCGAAGGCGCCGTCGTGATTCCGATCGCGTTGGTCGCCGATGTGGTGAAAGACGCGCTGGTTCAGGAAGAGCGCGAACGCTTCGCACTCGAACGCGTGGCCGCCGGTGAGTCGACGGTCGGGTTGTTCCCGCTGTCGAAGGAACGCACGGCCGAGTTCGAACAGTGGGCGGCCGCCCGGAAGGACCGGACCGGTCCTCCGACTTTCGCGGTACCTTCGAAGGAATGACCATGAGCGCGCGCAAGAGCATTCACATCGACGGATTGAGCCATTTGACCGGCATTCCGGTGGCGACGCGCATCGGACCGCTGCTGATCTCCAGCGTCATCGCACCGTTCAATCCCGGCACCCGCCAGGTGCCCGACGGATATCCTGCGCAATACGCGAACATCTTTCGCCACGTCGGCGAAATGCTGAAGGCAGCGGGCGGCGACTGGCGCCACGTCGCGAAGATGGAATTCTGGGCACCTGTGGCAGAAGCGCGTGATGCGTGCGAGGCGCCGTGGAACGAGAAATTCCCCGACGTGGACTCGCGGCCGGCGCGCCATACGCACATCGCCACAGACGCGAAATCAGTGTCTGCGTCGTTCACCGCCTACATTCTGGACTAACGACTTGGACAGGGGGCGATATGCTGAGCGACGACGACGTCAGGAAAGCCGGGCGACGTGATTCTGTCCGGCTCGTTCGTAAAGGGCGCGGTTCTGGTCGCTGACGGCAGCCAGTCGATCGTGGACCTGGGTATGTTGCCCCTCACGGGGCCTTGACCGACCGATGACAGCGGCGGCGAGCGAGGGGGAACGATGGCACGCATCCTGACGACACAAACCGGCAGCCTGCCACGGCCCGATTCGCTGATCGAACTGACCCGGTCGCTGCGTAAAGGCGATGTCGACAAGGCGACGCACCGCGCGCAGCTGCAGGCGGCGGTGAACGGCGTCGTGAAGCGCCAACGCGACATCGGCATCGACGTCGTCGGCGACGGCGAGTACGGCAAGGCGATGAGTCAGAAGGTCGACTACGGCGCGTGGTGGAGCTATTCGTTCCAGCGGCTCGGCGGGTTGGAACTCGGCACGTTCGACCTGATGCGCGACCGGGCGCGCGCGAAAGGCACGGCCGACAAAGTCGCGCTCGCCAGTTTCGGCGAACGGCGCGACTGGCAACGTTTCGCCGAAGCGTATGGCGATCCCAACGCGGGCGTCGCGCCGCGCGCGGTTGGTGCTGCACCAGGCCCCGCACTGTTTCCGACGTGTACCGGCAAGCTCACGTACACGGGCCACGACGCGATCGCCGCCGACATCACGCACTTCAAGGCGGCGCTCGCCGCGAGTGGCCTCTCGACCGGCTTCATGACGTCGATCGCGCCGGGCAGCTGTTCGCGGATAGGCAACGCCTGCTACGACACCGACGAAGCGTTCCTGTACGCATGCGCGGATGCGATGCGCGAAGAATACGTCGCGATCCTCGATGCGGGTTTCATCCTGCAGATCGACGATCCGTCGATCGCGGAAAACTGGGACATGATCGTGCCGGAGCCGAGCGTCGACGAATACCGCGCGTTCACGAACCTGCGCATCGACGCGCTCAATCATGCGTTGCGCGGCTTGCCGGAAGATCGCATCCGCTTCCACCTGTGTTGGGGCTCGTGGCACGGCCCGCACGTTACCGACATTCCGCTCGAACACATCGTCGATCTGATGTTGCGCGTGAACGCTTCGGCGTATCTCTTCGAAGCGGGTAACGCGCGTCACGAACACGAGTGGCGCGTGTGGGAACGGGTGAAGTTGCCCGAAGGCAAGACCCTCGTTCCGGGCGTCGTGTCGCACGCGACGAACGTCGTCGAGCATCCGGATCTGATCGCCGACCGAATCGAACGCTTCGCCAATCTGGTGGGCGCAGCCAACGTGATCGCCGGCACCGACTGCGGTCTTGGCGGACGCGTGCACCCGCAGATCGCCTGGGCGAAGCTCGAAGCGCTGGTGCAGGGTGCGGGACTTGCGGGTCGGCGTTTCGCCTGATCGGGTCGCTCAGTGGGACAAGCGGGCGCGCCGACCAGCCGAACGCGATACGCAACGGAATTACGCGACGGTGGGTTCCACGGCGGATCGAATTTCGCGCAACACGATGTCGAGGCGCGCGTGCCATGCGTCCGACATCGCGGGCGTCCAGCGGTTGCCGCACGCTTGCCGGACCGTGTCCTCCACGGCAGCGAGCAGGTTGCCGTACATGTACGGCAACACGCCATAGCTCGAATGCGCAGCGGCCTCGAACTGCAGGTAACGGAATTCGTCCGACGCCTCGTCCGACATCAGCAACGTGAACACGCTGTCGAGCATGCGGCCACGCATGTGCGTGTCCACATACCGCATCAACTCGCGGGATTCGGGACAGCGGGCGAAGTAGGCCTCGTAGATCGCCGGAGCCACGTCGCCGCGTTCCGCAGCGATCTCGAATGATTCGACGATTGCCTCGAAGGACATGGCCGTGCTCCCGGAACAGGCATTGGGACGATCGCGACGACGTGGCTGCTTTGCCGCGCGGCAGGGTATTGCACGAACTCGACCCGGGTCAATTTTGGCCGCAGCGTTCAGGAATCGCCGCGCGATGACACCACGCCGGAACGCTCGAGGGCCGCAATCCGATCGTCGTCGAGTCCCGCTTCGCGCAGAACCTCGCGCGTGTGCTCCCCGACGCGCGCGGCACCGCGCCGCAGTGCGACCGGCGTGTCCGAGAGGCCGATCGGCGCGCGGGTGTAGCGTTCGCCGTCGACGTCTACGATGAGGCCACGCGCCACGATGTGCGGATCTTCGACCGCCTGAGCGATGTCGTTGATCGGTCCCGCAGGCACGCCGTCGCCGAGCAGCCGATCGAGCCAGTGGCGGGACGTGTTCTGCGCGAGCACCGCTTCGATCAACACCTTCAGCGCGTCGCGATGTTCGAGTCGACCGAGTTCCGTCGCAAAACGCGGATCGGTTTCGAGGTGGCGCGCGTCGAGCGCGATGCAGAACTTCGTCCAGATCTTCTGCGTGGCGACGCCGACGACGATGAAGCCGTCGGCCGTTGCGAACGCCTCGTAGGGTGCCGCCAGGCGATGCGCCGAACCCACCGGTCCGGAGATCGCGCCGGTAGTCGTGTAGATCCCGGCCTCCCACACCGCGTGCGCCATCCCAGACTCGAGCAGCGTCGCTTCGACCTTCTGGCCGAGTCCCGTCACGTAGCGACGATTCAGCGCGGCCAGCGCGCCAAGCGCGCCGAACGTACCCGCGCTGAAATCGCAGAACGGCACGCCGGCTGCGACAGGTCGCGCTGCGTCCTTCTCGCCGGTGAGACTCATGATTCCACCCATCGCCTGAGCGACCAGATCGAAGCCGCCGCGATCGCGATACGGACCGCTGTGCCCGAAGCCGGAGATCGAGCAGTAGATCAGCCGCGGGTTGAGCGAGCGCAACGCGTCGTAACCGAGGCCGAGTCGATCGAACGCGCCGGGCCGGAAGTTTTCGACGAAGATGTCCGCGCCCGCGGCCAACGAACGCACGAGCGCTACGCCCTCGGCGCGCTGAAGATCCACGGCGATCGCGCGCTTGTTGCGATTGATGAAGTCGAACGCCCTGAACGGTCCGACCTCCGCTTCACGACCGCCTTCACCGTCGAGCGGTTCGATCTTGATCACGTCGGCGCCGAGATCGGCGAGCAGCATCGAGCAATACGCGCCCGCGATCACGTGGGTGCAGTCGATCACGCGAACGCCGGTGAGAGCACCGTCCGGCTGCCGCCGCGGCTCGTCGTCCTGAATGCTCATCGTGCGGGCTCGATGCCATGGCCGCGTTTCGGAATCAACGCCGAACGTTTGAACGTCATCACCGTCGTGCCGTCCTGCTTCCACCCGCGTGTCGACACGGTCACGACGCCCTGCGTCGGCCGCGATTTCGATTCGCGCATGTCGAGCACCGTCGACTCCGCGTAGAGCGTGTCGCCGTTGAAGACCGGCGCAGGCAATACGATGTCGGTCCAGCCGAGATTCGCGACCGCAAACTGGCTCACGTCGGCGACGCTCATGCCGACGACGACCGCGAGCGTGAACGCGCTATTCACCAGCGGTTTGCCGAACTCGGAGCGCGCGGCGTACGCCTCGTCGAAGTGGATCGGATGCTGATTCATCGTCAGCAACGTGAACCATGTGTTGTCTGCGGCCGTGATCGTCCGGCCCGGCCAGTGCCTGTAGGTGTCTCCGACCGCGAAGTCCTCGTAATAACGCCCCATCTCCGCCCCGCCCCGTGATTGAACCGCGTCCGCAGACCTTACACGGATTCCGGCGAACCCTGCATCGCGAGACGGATCGGGTTACTGGGGTTGGCCCGGACGTTTGCGGGGTTGTCGCATCAGCGCGACGTTCGGATCGAAGAAGCGCTGAATCTCTGCGAACGGCAGCGGCCTCGAGAAGTAGTAACCCTGGCCGTATTCGCAATCGTGTTCGCTCAGGAATTTGAGCTGCTCGGTCGTCTCCACGCCTTCTGCGACGACGACGAGACTCAACCTGTGAGCCATGGAGATCACCGCGGCGGTGATGGCCATGTCATCGGTGTTACCGGGTATGTCCATCACGAACGAGCGGTCGATCTTCACCGTGTCGATCGGGAAACGCTTCAGATAATTCAGCGACGAATAGCCGGTGCCGAAGTCGTCGATCGCGATCTTGATGCCGAGTTCGTGCAGGCGCTCCACCGTGAAAGCGGCCGCTTCGGCGTCGTCCATCAACATCGTTTCGGTGATTTCGACTTCGAGCTGCGCAGGGTCGATGCCCGACTCGCGAATGCAGCGTCGCACGGTGTTGACGAGGTTAGGATCGCGGAACTGACGCGTGGAAATGTTCACAGCCACCTGAATCGGTGCGCCGGTCTGCGCCGTCAGATCGCGCGCGGCAATGCACGCCTGTTGGATCACCCACGCGCCGATACCGACGATCACGCCGGTCTCTTCGGCCACGCTGATGAATTTGTCGGGCGTCATCAGGCCGCGTTCCGGGTGTTGCCAGCGAATGAGCGCCTCTACGCCGGTGATGCGCTGGTCGGCCAGACGCACTTTCGGCTGATAGAACAATTCGAATTCGTTCGATTCGAGCGCGCGGCGCAGTTCGTTCTCGGTGCGCAAACGGCTTTGCGCCTTGGTGTTCATCTCTTCGGCGAAATACTGGTAATTGTTGCGGCCGCGTTCCTTCGCGCGGTACATCGCGAGGTCCGCGTTCTTGGTCAGGATGTTCGGCTGCACCGAGTCGCTCGGGATGATGGTGATGCCGATGCTGGTGGTGACGACGAGATGATGGCCCGAGATGGTGACCGGCGCGCGCAGCCGCGCGAGGATCTTCTCGGCCACCGCGCCCGCGTCGCCGGGCGAACTGATGTCGTACAGCAGAATCGTGAACTCGTCGCCGCCCGGCCTCGCGACGGTGTCCTCGGCGCGCACGCAGTGGCTCAAGCGCCGCGCGACTTCGCGCAGCAGTTCGTCGCCGGCTTCGTGTCCGAGGGTGTCGTTGACGCGTTTGAATTGGTCCAGGTCGAGGTACAGCAACGCGGCGTAGGTGCCGGTGCGCTGCGCGTGCGCGATCGCCTGCTCGAGCCGATCGCCGAACAGTCGGCGGTTCGCCAGATCGGTCAGCGTGTCGTAGAACGCCATGCGCTCCATCTGTTCCCGGTTGCGCTTCATCTCGGAGATGTCGGCGAGCTGCACGATGAAATACAACGGCGATCCGGTTTCGGATCGCTGCAGCACCACGTGGAAGTTGGTCCAGATCTCCATGCTGTCTTTGCACAGCATGCGGCGTTCGGAGCGGAAAACGTTGCCCGAGCGGTACAGCAAGCGGTCGAACGTCTCCTTGAGGCTCTGTCTTTCCGGCGCAGGCACGAGCCTGCTGATGTGGCTGCCGACCATCTCCGCTTCGGGGTAGGCGAGCGCTTTCACCGCGAAATTGTTGGCCTGGAAGATGTAGCCGTCGGTGTCGGTCAGCAGCATGCCGATCGGCGCGTTCTCGAACGCACCGCGGAATCGCTCTTCGCTGACGCGCAACTTGGCTTCGGTTTCGCGCTGAACGCGGTTGTCTTTCGCGATGCAGACCAGGCTCTTTTCGCCTTCCAGTTCTACGACGGTCGCAGAGACCAGCGCGGGAATCTGTTCGCCGCTCTTGGTGCGGAACGTCAGCTCGAAGTTCTGCAGGCTGCCTTCCTTCACGACGATTTCGGTCGAGCGCTTCAGTTGCTCGATGTCGTCAAAGACGGGTAGATCGTCGACGCGGTGCCCGACGATTTCTTCGTAGCTGAAGCCTGACGACGCCACGAAGGCGTCGTTGATGTCGAGAATGCGGTTGTCGGCGAGGCTGATGATGACGATGCCGTCGGGGCTGCCGGTGAAGATGCGCGCGAACTTCTCTTCGCTTTCCTTCAGCGCGGCCTCGGCGAGTCTTCGCTTGGTGATGTCGCGGCCGATGCACAGCACGCACAGCTCGTCGTCGATCTCGAAGAAACGCACCGAAATTTCGGTCTGCAGGACTTCGCCGTTCTTCGCGACGAGTTCGGTTTCGTAGTCGAGGCACTCGTAGTTCGCTTCGAGTTCGGCCTGTACGCGTTCGCGGTCCAGCGGATTGCCCCAGATTTTCAGGTCGGGTTCCCGCACGCCGATCGCTTCTTCGCGCGTGTAACCGAGCAATCGCGTGAACCCTGTGTTGAAGTCGACGACGATGCTGTCGGATTGCCGCAGGATCAGCACTGCGTCGGGGCTCGAATGGAAGACGGTCGAGAACTTCGCTTCCGACAGCCGCAGCTGTTTCTCGGCTTTCACCTGATCGGTCGTGATGCGCGCCGTCACCACGGTGCCGGAAATGCCGGGTGCGTCGCCGAGTCCGGTGAACTGTACGTCGAGGTAGACGTCGGAGGCCTGCAGGCGGATGTCGGTGAGGCGGAAGGTCTCGCGCGGCCGCGTGTTCGTTCGCGCGAGCGCGCGTCCGAACTCGTTGCGATCCACTGCGTGGATGAACAGCAGCGGCTTGGCGCCGATGAGCGACGTCGCCGAGGCGCCGAACACTTCGTACGCCTTCGGGTTGGCGTAGCTGATGCGACCTTCGAGGTCGATCACCAGCGTGACTTCTCCGGTGTTTTCGATGATGCCCCGGAAACGCGACTCGCTGATCGCCAGGGCGCGCTGCGCGCGACGCTGTTCGGTGAGGTCGAGCACCTGCAGCACGGCGAAGCGCGCCTCACCCGAAGGGTCGCGCAACATCCGAGCATAGATTGACGCCCACGCTTTGCGTCCGTCGGGGCGGACGAAGTCGCGCTCGAACCGGATGTGGGCATCCGGCTGCGACGTCAGCTCGTTGCGCTGGGAGCGGATTTCGTCCCAGGTCTTCTCGTCGATCAGTTGTTCGAGCTTGCTTCCGACCAGCGGACCATCGCCTTTCCCGACCAGGTCGATGAAGGCGGCGTTCGCGTGCACGATCGTGGCGCTGGTGTCGAGAAGCGCCATCGCGGCGGGCGCGTGTGCAAACGCTTCGTGGATCTGCGCGATACCCAGATTACGGTGGCGCGGGTCCCAGATCAGCAGCGCGGCGCTCATCCAGTACAGGCTCGACCACAACAGCTGGCTCGCGCCGACCTGCAGCAGCGATGCGGAACCGTGCCAGACATCGGTGTCGAGCAGCGTCGGGACCAGATGCGACAGGGTGGCGAAGAGGGCGCTGCCGATCACGAGACCGCGGTGATTGGTGCGGCTCGCGACGAGCAAGCCGAACAGGAACAGGGACGCTGCGATTTCGTGACCATTCGTCACGGCCGAGACGACGGCGCCGGCGAGGAGAGTCACGATCGCTACCGCGAGCGCAACGGGTTGATCGAGTTGCCGCGGTGCTGCCCACGCGTCCATTGTGCGTCCTTAGGGGAGTTCCGTTATCCTGGAGCCACCGTTGCTCGCGGCTCGCGAAACCCGGTCAGCAGAAAGTCCATGAACTTCGAATTGACGGTAGCGGTTCACGGTCAGGGACTCTATGAAGTCACGCACAAAGTGGCCGAACGGGTACGCGAATCGGGGATAACCGATGGTCTCGCAACGGTTTTCATCCGGCATACGTCAGCGAGCCTGATCATTCAGGAGAACGCGGACCCGGCGGTTCGCAAGGACCTCGAGCGCTGGCTCGACCGCCTCGTTCCGGAACTCGACCCGCTCTACACCCACACCGCAGAAGGCGCCGACGACATGCCGGCGCACATCAAAGGCGCGTTGACGGCGGTCAGCCTGTCGATTCCCGTGATGCAACGTGCGTTGGCGCTCGGTACCTGGCAGGGAATTTTCCTCTGGGAGCACAGGCACCACAGTGGCGAGCGGAAGCTGATCGTCAACGTGTTGGGCTGATCTGAATCCGCTTAAGCGGCGTGCACCTTGACCGGCAGATGCGTGTAGCCGTGCACGAACGCAGAGAACGTGCGCACGGGTTCCCCAACTACTTCGATGAGGCGGAAGCGTTTCATGATCTCTTCCCACAGCACGCGCAGCTGCATTTCGGCGAGTCGATTGCCCATGCAACGGTGAATGCCGAATCCGAACGACAGGTGATGGCGCGCTGCCGGCCGGTCGATGATGAATGCTTCCGGATCCGCGATCTCTTCCTCGTCGCGGTTGCCGGAGATGTACCACATCAGCACTTTGTCGCCCGCGCGGATCCGCTTGCCGCGGAGATCTGTGTCGGTGAGTGCGGTGCGGCGCATGTACGCGAGCGGCGTCTGCCAGCGGATGATCTCCGGCACCATTCGCGGAATCAGCGACACGTCGTCGCGTAGCTTCTGGTACTGCTGCGGGTTTTCGTTCAGCGCGAGCACGCCGCCGCTGATGGAATTGCGCGTCGTATCGTTGCCGCCGACGATCAGCAGAATCAGATTGCCGAGGTATTCCATCGGCGGCATGTTCCGGGTCGATTCGCCGTGCGCCAGCATCGAAATGAGATCGTGCCCAGGCGGTGCATTCACGCGCTCGTTCCACAGACGCGTGAAGTAGGCGAGACACTCCATCAGTTCGTCGCGTCTCTGCTGATTCGACTCGACGATGCCGGAACCGGGCGCTGCGGTCGCCACGTCGGACCAGCGCGTCAGCTTGTAGCGGTCTTCGAAGGGAAAATCGAACAGCGTCGCGAGCATCTGTGTCGTCAGTTCGATCGACACGCGCTCCACCCAGTTGAACGTCTGATTGCGCGGCAGCGAATCGAGAATACCGGCGGCGCGTTCGCGGATGGTGCTCTCGAGCGTCGCCAGATTGCGCGGCTCGACAACGGGGCTCACGGTGGCGCGCTGCACGTCGTGTTTCGGCGGATCCATCGCGATGAACATCGGCGTGCGCATCACCTGCGCTTGCTCCATCGCGACCGGGGGGCCGAGCGTGATCCCTCCCTCGGACGAGTACACCTGGTGGTGGGTATCCACCTGCATGATGTCTTTGAACTTCGTCACCGACCAGTACGGCCCGAACTGACTCTCCGCGCAGTAGTGAACGGGATCTTCCCTACGCAGCCGCTCGAAGTAGCGTCCCTGGAGATTGCGTTGAAACAACGCGGCCTGCGCCACGTCGATGCTCGCCAACGGAATCGCATAGGGGTCGGGAATTTCCACGTCGGGTGCGGTGGTCGCATCGCTCATGGCGCGCTCCTAGGTGAGTTTCTCGCGTTGTGCGTTCGCCCAGCGACGGTGGCCTTCCGGGTCGAGGATCATCGAACAGAAATACAGCAGCATCTGCCGGTGCGTCGTGGTGAGGTGACACCGATCCATCGCCTGCTCGCCGGCCTTGCTGTTGATGAAGCGGAAACACTCCGTGAGTGTCTGGGCGTGCCCCAACACCGGCTCGATCGACTGATTCAGGAAGTCGTGCAGCGGCTCTATGTCGTCGTCGGTCAGACCGACTTCGGACGGATCGAGCACGATGTTCGCCCACAGCGTTGCGATATTGACGCGGAACAGGTCCTTGTCGACGAAACTGCCGGCCACGCCGCACCGGCGCTCGATCTCGCGCAGCACCGGTGCGAATCGATCGTCGAAATCGCGCAACGTTCAGCGCCTCTTCTGGCGAAGCACTTTGAGTTCTTCGATGGTTCGGGTGAGTCGTTCCAAGCGCGCTGAGATCTGCGCGAAGACTGCATCGTCGATCGCCGCAGCATCGGCTCTGTCGATCGTGGCTGCGGCTTCGCCGTTCGCCGCAGCGGTTTCGCCGCGCATCGGACGGGCTTTGACGCGTTCGTATTGCGCCTGCAGACGCCGGCGCGTGTCCCGCTCCTCCGCGATGAACCGCCCGAGCAGTTTGCCGGTGAGCGGATCGATCGTCGTGTCGGCGAAGATCCCGTTCAGGCCTTCGTCACCGCGCTCGCGTCCATAGCCGAACACCGATTCGAACTTTTCGGCGTCGGGCGCGTCCGAGCACAGCTTCTGCAGGCGCGCCTCGAAGTCGTCGGCAGGCTTGTCGCGAACACCGTAGCCAAGTTCACAGAGGCGCTTCGTGAAGACGGCCGCGTGTTCGCATTCACGGATGGCAACCACCTTCAGCGTGGCGGCGAGCTCGCCGTCGGGCGTCGCCTTCGCCCACGCCTCGAACAAGGTGTGACCGCGCGCCTCGCCCACTGCGATCGCGTTCAGAACCTTGAGGTAACTGGGCTTGTCGGACATCGCGGCCGCTTCGTCTTGGCGAGCCCCCATGTTAGCGGCGCCGTCTCCCTCCGCAAGTCGCGCGACCGGCTCCGGTTTGCATTGCCAAAATGGCGCCGCTAACGTAGCCCGTTCTTCGTGTGGACGCGGTGTGGTAGTGGAAGGTCTTCGGTTCGACAACATCGGCCTTCCGCCGCAAGCGGAGGCGCTGCGCGACGAAGTGCGTGCGTTCCTGCGTTCCAATCTGCCTGCCAGCGCGTTGCCGGACTCCGACTTCAACCACGGCCACGACGCCGCATTTTCCGCGGCGCTCGGCAGGCGTGGCTGGATCGGCATGACGTGGCCGCGCCAATATGGCGGGGGCGAACGCTCGTTCTTCGAAAGGTACGTCGTCACCGAAGAACTGCTCGCGGCCGGTGCTCCGGTGAGCGCGCACTGGATTGCCGACCGGCAGAGCGGACCGCTGCTGTTGCGCTACGGCACCGAGGCACAGCGAGAGCGGTTTCTACCGCCGATCACCCGCGGCGAGAGTTACTTCTCGATCGGCATGAGCGAACCGGATTCCGGTTCGGACCTTGCGTCAGTGCGCACGCGCGCGCGCAAAGTCGACGGCGGTTACGTCGTGAACGGCACCAAGGTGTGGACCACCGACGCGCACCGCAACCACTTCATCATCGCGCTGGTACGCACCGACGCCCCCGGGCAAAGCCGGCACGAAGGTCTTACTCAGCTGATCATCGATCTGCACGGTGACGGTGTGCAGGTGAGGCCGATCCGCAACATTGCCGGCGACGAAGACTTCAACGAGGTCGTGTTCACCGATTGTTTCGTTCCGGCCGATCAACTCGTCGGTCGCGCCGGCAACGGTTGGGAACAGGTCACGAGCGAACTGTCGTATGAGCGCAGCGGTCCCGAGCGATTCCTGTCCGCGTTTCGCGTGCTGGTGGAGTTCGTGCGGGTTGTGGGACCGTCGCCGACCGACCATCAGGCCGCGGTTATCGGGCGCCTCACCGCGCATCTGATGACGCTACGACAGATGTCGATCTCGGTGGCCGGCATGTTGCAGGCGGGTTCGAGCCCGGCCGTCGAGGCGGCGCTGGTCAAGGCGCTCGGCAACGACTTCGAGAAAGAATTGCCGGAGATCGCGCGGCTGGCCGCGCCGCATGTCGCGGACGATCATCGTTTTCGCGCGACTCTCGCGCAAACACTGCTGCACATGCCGGCGTTCACGATCCGCGGCGGCACGCGGGAAATCCTGCGCGGTGTGATCGCGCGCGGATTGGGGCTGCGCTGATGGACACGACACAACTCGTTCTCGATACCGCGCAGCGGATGTTCAGCGACCATTGCGACAAGGCGCTGCTCGACCGCGCAGAACAACATCACTATGCCGCGCGCCTGTGGGAGGTGATTGCCGAAAACGGCTTGCCGCAACTCGCCACTCCAGCCGGCGGTGGCACGCTGGCGGACGCGTTTCGGCTGTTGCGCGTCGCCGGACGCCACGCGTTGCCGGTGCCGCTCGCCGAAGCGCTCGTCGCGAATCATCTGATTGGTGCGTCCGAATGCGGCGCGTTTGATGGACGCATCAGCCTTGGCATCGCCGACTCGCACAGCGCGGAGGGCGGCGAGGTGAACGTCGCGCTCGCCGGGGTGCCGTGGGCGCGCGCCGTGGAACGCGTCTGCTACGTGATCGGCGACCCGCTCGAGATCGTCATGCTCGACGTCTCGGAATGCGAGATCACCGAACATGCCAACATCGCTGGTGAGGCGCGTGACGACGTGCGTTTTCTGGGCGTTCCCGGTCGCTGCGGCGCGCCGGCGGGTATCGACGTAACGCGCGTCTTCGAGTGGATGGCGCTATCGCGCGCGGCGTTGATGTCGGGCGCGCTGGAGCGCGTGCTCGAACTGTCGCTCGACTATGCGAAAGAGCGCAAACAGTTCGGTCGGCCGATCGGCGGTTTTCAGGCCATTCAGCACAATCTCGCATTGCTCGCAGGGCAGGTGGCTGCTTCGTTGCGCGCTACCGACGCCGCGATCGCAGCGCTCGATACGCCGCGCTTTCCGGTGCAGGTGGCCGTGGCGAAAGCGCGCGTCGGCGAAGCAGCCGGCGTCGCGTCGGAGATTGCGCACCAGGTGCACGGGGCGATGGGTTTCACACACGAGCATCAGCTGCATCATTTCACGCGGCGGTTGCTCGCGTGGCGCGACGAGTTCGGCCGCGAGAACTATTGGCAACTGCGCATCGGCCGGCAGATCGCCGATGGTGGCGCCGACGCGCTTTGGGACTTCGTCGTTGCATGATCTGTTGCCCGAGCGGCCCGCTCCTCCCCTCATCGTAGCCGTCAGCGACTGTCTGACCGGATCGGAAGTGCGCTACGACGGCGGCCACAAGCGTTCGTCGTTGTGCCACGAGCAGCTGGCAGGGCTGTTCTCGTTTCGCGGCATCTGTCCGGAAGTGGCGATCGGCATGGGCGTGCCGAGGGAGCCCATTCGTCTGGTAGGCGACGTCGCGTCGCCGCGGGTGCGCGGCGTGAAGGATCCGAGCATCGACGTGACCGATCGCCTGCAACGCTACGCGCGCGACATCGTGCCGTCGCTGGCCGACGTGTGTGGCTACGTCTTCATGAAGAATTCGCCGACCTGCGGCCTTTATCGCGTAAAGGTCTACGCAGACGCGCATGTCCCACCGAACGGTCACGGCCGCGGCGTGTTTGCGGCCGAAATCGTCAAGGCGCGGCCGGAGCTGCCGGTGGAGGAGAGCGGCCGGCTCGAAGATCCGGTGTTGCGCGAGAATTTCGTGACGCGGGTGTTCGCTTTCGCGCATTGGCGGCGGCTCGTCGAAACGGGCGTAACCGCAGCGCGCCTGATCGCGTTCCACAGCGCGTACAAGTATCTGTTGATGGCGCATAGTGTCGCGCACTACAAGGAGGCG
>DATJGR010000322.1:0-8799 GCA_035494855.1 Pseudomonadales bacterium
CGAACCGGGCTTCGAGAGCGATGTCGACGCGAGCCTGCTGCGCTTGTCGTCGAATCGCGGCGGCAGCTCGATCACGACCATCGTCGTTACGCCGTTCCCAGAGAAGCGCGAGGCGGTGTGGGCCGAACTCTCGCCGCCGTACAAGGCGCAGATCGTTCTGGACCGAAGACGCGCGAAGAAAGCTCTTTTCCCCTCGATCGATCCGTTGGCTTCGCTATCGGATCTGCTGGTCGACGGCAAGATCGAGGCCAGACACGTCGATGTGGCAAGGCGTGCCCGACAGGTGATGGAGCGATACGCGGCAATCGATCCGGACTTCGACCTGTTCGGAACGGCCAGCGAGAAGGCGACCGAACCGGATGTCGCTCGAGCGCACCGGTTGCTCACCTATCTGCGGCAGCCTTTCATGGTGGCCGAGCCGTTCACCAGTCGACCCGGCGAATGGATCGCGCAGCAACAGCTGCTAGACGATGTGGAGGTGATTCTCGGTCGATGATCCCGCAGGATCATTGATCGCGCGGGCGGCTGAGTTGGAACGTTAGATGTGATTTGACCGTGGGCCACTCGGCGGCGACGATGCTGTAAACGCAGGTGTCGCGCAGCGTGCCGTTGGTGGCGCGTTGGTGGCTGCGCAGAATGCCGTCGAGCTTGGCGCCGAGCCGTTCGATGGCGCGGCGGCTCTGATGATTGAAGAAGTGCGTGCGGAACTCGACCGCGATGCAGCCGAGCGTTTCGAACGCGTGGCCGAGCAAGAGCAACTTGCTCTGCGTGTTCACGTCGCTGCGCTGCACGCTCTTGCGATACCAGGTGGAGCCGATTTCGACGCGGCGATGATGAGCGTCGACGTTCATGAAGGTCGTCATGCCGACCGGTTTAGCGGACGAATTGTCGATCACCGCGAACGGCAGCATGGTGCCGTCGCTCTGCAGCTTCAGCCGGCGCTCAATCTCGTCCGCCATCTTTTCCGGCGGGGGCACGGTGGTGTACCACAACTTCCACAGCTCGCCGTCGGCGACGGCCTCGCGAAGGTCGTCACGATGGCTGCGGTCGAGCGGCGCCAGCGTGACGCGCGCGTTCTGCAACGTAACCGGTTGCAACCAGGTCATGGCGGCGATCCTAACGAATGTGACGAGGCGCGCGTTCAGCGCCCGACGAACTTCGGCTGACGCTTCTCGAGGAACGAACGCACGCTCTCCTTCGAATCTTCGGTCTTGCGCAACTCGGAAATCCGGGCGATGGCCCAGGCGCCGGTGTCGCGCCAGTCCGGATCGAGCGTACGGCGCAGCCCTGCTTTCAACGCTTTCACCGCGAGCGGCGGATTGGCCGCGATCTTCTGCGCGATCTCCATCGCCGTCTGCAGCAGTTGCTCGTGCGGTACGACGCGCGACACGAGGCGAATCTCCTTCGCTTTCTCCGCGTCGATCACTTCGCCGGTGAACAGCAGCTCGGCCGCCCACTCACGACCGACGATCTGCGCCAGGCGACCGAGCCCGGCCGCGTCGCAACAGAGGCCGCGCACGACGAACAGTTCCGCGAATTTGGCGCGCTCCGACGCGACGCGAATGTCGGCCATCAGCGCGAGCTCCATGCCCCAGCCCACCGCGGGACCGTTGATCGCCGCAATCACCGGAATGTCGGTGTGCAGCAGGGCGTCCGCCGCCGGCGTGAGCCCGCCGGTCTTCCTGCCGCGTTCGATCGCCTCCGCCGGCGGCCCGGCCGTTCCGCCGAGAATCTGCTTGACGTCGTCGCCGGCGCAGAACGCCCGACCCTCGCCGGTGATGATCAGCGCCGCCGCGCTGGACGACCGCACAGCGTCCTCCAGCTCCATATATAAGGTATACGTCAGCGAATTCATCGCTTCCGGCCGCCGCAGCGTGATCACACCCACGGCGCCATCCATTTCGTAACTCAGCTCTTTGAATTGCATCGTCTCGTCCCTCTCGTTGAAGCACGACACTAGGGGAACGTAGAACGCGTTTCAACGGGAGCTTCGGGTCGGTGTTGGTGGAATGGAGCTTCGAACGCGGCGGAGGTGGGTATGTGCTGCGTCCTGCACACCGATCACCCGCCGCTCGCGTCATCGCAACCAGCTTCGATCACCCGATGCTCCGTCAACCGAACCTAATCGCCCAGCAACCCTAACGACCCATACAGATTCAGCGCGTCGTAGTAGTTGCGTTCCGAGCTGATCCTGCCGTCCTTGATGTCGTAGATCGTCACGATGTCGAGTTTCACTTCGTTGCCGGTGGGGCCTGCCTGGCTGCCGTCGGCGAGTGTGATCTCGGCGCTGTTGATCGCCGTGGTGGACCATTCGACCACTGCGAAGTCTTTGCCTTCGTAGACTTTTGCGATGGCCACTTTCACTACGCCGAACGGTTTCAGCGTGCGTTCGATGGCGTTGATCGCAGCGTCCACGCCGTGCGCTTCGCCGTTCGGATCCACGTAGCGGACGTCAGCGGCATAGAGCGTGCGTAACGTCTGCCAGTCGCGCGCCGCGCCCGCGTCGATCTGCTTGCGTGCAATCTGGCCCGGCGTCGGTGCGTCGCTCGCCGCGGCCGGCGCGAGCGCTGTCACGACGATCGCTGCGGCCATGAGCGTGAGCGTGGTTCGGCGCATGTGGACCTCCGGCAGTGGCGAGAGCCGACTCTACTGAACTTGCAGACGCGATACACCTGTCGAAGCCGCGCGCACCGCGGCGTAATCTGCGCACTTCGCAAGCGAGGCGATCGAGCGGAAACATGGCGGCCGAAGACGAAGCTTCCGTCGTTGCGCAGACGCAGTGTTGGATCGAGCGGGCCGTGATCGGCCTGAATCTGTGCCCGTTCGCGCGGACCGTGTTCGAAGGGGGCGGCATACGCTACGTCGTCAGTTCGGCGCGTGATGCCGACGCGCTCGTGGTCGATCTCGACGTGGAACTGAGGCGCCTGCACGCTGCCGATCCTGCCGAGTGCGAAACGACGCTGTTGGTCCATCCGCGCGTGCTGCAGAACTTTCTCGACTACAACGACTTCCTCGATGTCGCAGAAGCGACGCTCGAAACACTCGATCTCGCCGACGACATTCAGATCGCCAGCTTTCACCCGGACTATCAGTTCGCCGGCACGGCGCCCGACGACGTGGAGAACTGCACCAACCGTTCGCCGTATCCGATGCTGCACCTGTTGCGGCAGGCGAGCGTCGATCGAGCCGTGGCGGCGTTTCCGGACGCGGCCACCATTTACGAATCGAACATCACGACGATGCGCCGGCTCGGGCCCGAAGGCTGGCGCAGACTCTGGTTGCAACCTGCAGAAGGAAACGTGTGATGAAGAGTTCGCTCGTGATCGCGTGCGTGTTGTTCGCTGCGGCGGTGCGCGCCGAACAGATCGGCGAAGTGGATACCGTGTTCAAACTGGTCGGCCCCGACCACAAGATCGTGGTCGACGTGTATGACGACCCGAAGGTGACGGGAGTTGCGTGTTACGTGTCGCGCGCGAAGACCGGTGGCATGAAAGGCGCGGTGGGCGTGGCCGAAGACCTCGCCGAAGCGTCGATTGCGTGTCGCCAGGTTGGACCGATTTCGTTCACGAAGAAGCTGCCGCTGCAGGAAGAGATGTTCAGCGAGCGCATTTCGCTCGTGTTCAAGAAGCTGCGCGTCGTCCGGATGGTGGATGCGAAGCGCAACACGCTGGTCTACCTCACCTACTCGGATCGGGTCGTCGAAGGCTCGCCCGAGAACAGCGTTACCGCAGTGGCGGTGGACCACGCGACGCCGATCCCGATG
The DNA here is from genome assembly GCA_035494855.1 of Pseudomonadales bacterium. Classification (GTDB taxonomy): domain Bacteria; phylum Pseudomonadota; class Gammaproteobacteria; order Pseudomonadales; family Azotimanducaceae; genus DATJGR01. The sequence continues at coordinate 3,764 of DATJGR010000322.1, forward strand.
AAGTGACCGCTTCAGTCCCAACTTTCACCAGTTGGCCCAACAGTGTCCTGACCGGTACCCACGCAATCGGCGCGCACGTCTCGATCATTCTCGCGTCTCAGCGCTTCGGGCGATTGCCACGCCAGCGACATGTGTGGAACCATCCTCGACCCGGCTCACTCAAGGGATTCGATCGTGCGTATACACACATCGACGTTACGTGCGGTGTTCACTTCGGCGCTCGTTTTGATGGGAACCGGACTGGCGGGCTGTTCGAAAGCTGACGAGACGGCGAAGGCGGTCAACACCGCTGCCGCTCCAGCCGCCGCTCCGCCTGCTGCTGTGGCGGCACCGGAAGCGCCGCCACCACCGCCGACCGAAGACGCCGCCTCGTGGACGCCGGCCGCGCTCGACGAATTGCTCGCGCCGATCGCGCTGTATCCGGACGCAGTGCTCGCCCAAGTGCTGTCGGCGTCGACGAATGCGCAGGAAGTGCTCGACGCCGGCAACTGGTTACTCGACAACCAGTCGCTGCAAGGGGACGCGCTGACGAAGGCGGCCGCCGACGCCGACTTCTCGCCGAACATACAGGCGCTCGTCCATTTTCCGACGGTCATGGACATGATGTGTCGCGAACTCGACTGGACGAAGCAGGTGGGCGCTGCATTCAGCGCCGACCAGGGCGCGGTGCTCGCGTCGGTACAGCGGTTGCGTGCGCAGGCGACTGCGGCGGGCAATCTGAAGTCCTCTCCGGAAATGACCGTGGAGCAGACGAAGCAGAACGACAAGGACGTCATCGTCATCAACAATCCGAATCCGCAAGTGGTCTACGTGCCGCAGTACAACCCGACGACGGTGTACACCGCGCCGCCGGCAACGACCACGACCACTACGACGACGGACTCCGGCATCAGCACGTCCGATGCGGTTCTCGGCGGATTGCTCGCGTTCGGCGCCGGCATGGCGGTAGGAAGCCTGTTCGACGACGACGACGATGACTACTGCTACCCGAACTGGGGACATGGCGGTGTCTACTACGGCGGACGGCCGTATTACCCGGGCAACACATTCGTATACGCGCCGCGCTATGGCGCCGGGTACCGCCCGACGCCGTACTACCGCGCACCGGCGAACTACGCAAACCGTTACAACAACAATTACAACCGCAACAACAACATCAACCGCAACACCAACATCAATGTGAATAACAACAACAACTACATGAACCGCTTCGACAAAAACCAGAACCGTCTGTCGTCGTACAACCCGCGATCGCCCGTCGCATCGCAAAACGCGCGCAACGATTACCGCGGCCAGAACACCTACAACGGCGCAGACAGGCCGCGCGCAACTACGGCGAACTCGCAACTGCCGGCCAACGCGCAGCGGCCGGGCACGTCACAGCGGCCGGCCAATGCGTCGCAGCGACCGGCCACGGGTCAGAACGCGACGACCGGCAGTTATCAGGGCGCGCGAACCGGACAAGCCAATGCGACGCAGCGCCAGAACGCACAGCGGCAACCGGCGACCGCTGCCCAACGACCCGGCGCAGGGGTGGACAGGGGCTATCCGAAGACGACCGGCACCCGGCCGGACGTTTCAGCCGCGACGCAGAACCGCGGTGGATCCATCAGCGGAGCGGGACGCAACGAGGGCGCCGCCGACAGGGCCGCAAGCGAACGCGGTCGCAGCAGCATGAAATCCGCGCCGCGGCCGTCGAGCAGCGCGCGCAGCGCAGGACGCAGCGGCGGTGGCCGCGCGGCGGGCGGCGGCGGCCGGCGATCATAACCAGGGGGGGCGAGACAACGATGAACTCGAACAAGCGTTTTGCCATCCGTGCTCGCGTCGCGACGGTCGCGTTGCTGCTGACCTTCTTCTCTGCGGCTTCTTTGTCCGCCGCCGAAGACGAGCCGGCAGCACCCAAGACCTACCCGACTGCAGAAGCAGTCGTCGACGCGCTCGTCGCGGCGGCGCGCAGCGAAGATTCCCACGCCCTGATTACGGTATTGGGAGAGAGCGCGGAAGCGTTGGTGTCGTCGGGCGACGACGTCGCCGACGCCAATGCGCGCGCGCGGTTCGTCGACCAGTACGACCAGGCGCACGAACTCGTCGCCGACGGTACCGACAAATTCACGCTGGAGCTCGGCGACGATGGTTGGCCATTTCCGTTTCCGGTCGTGAAAGTGGGCGATCAATGGGCGTTCGACGTCGACGCCGGCATCGACGAAGTGGTCTATCGCCGCATAGGCCACAACGAACTCGGTGCCATCGAGGCGTGTCGCGGCATCGTCGAGGCACAAAAGGACTATGCATCCGAAGGCCACGACGGTCAGCCCGCCGGCATTTACGCGCAGAAACTGCTGAGCGACGAAGGTAAACACAACGGCTTGTACTGGCCGTCGCAACCGGACGAACGGGCGAGCCCCGTCGGACCGTTCATCGCGACCGCTGCCGCGGAAGGCTATCGCAACAATACAAAGGAAGGACCGCAGCCGTATCACGGTTATGTCTACCGCTTGCTGACATCACAGGGTGCGGCAGCGTCCGGCGGTGCACGCAGCTACCTGAAGGACGGACAGTTGAGCGGCGGCTTCGCCGTGGTCGCGTACCCGATCGAGTACGAGCAGAGCGGCGTGCAGACGTTCATGATCAATCAGGACGGCGTGTTGTATCAGAAAGACCTCGGAGCGAAGACCGGTGAACTCGCGCGTGCGATCAAGACGTTCAATCCCGACTCGACCTGGTCGAAGGTCGACTGACGGATCCGCGAAGGGGACGGGGGCAAGCCATGGGACGACTGCTCGGAGCGCGCGTCGGCTGGATGATGCTTGCGACGACGGCGCTCGGTGCCGATGCCGGGCCAGCTGATTTGTCGCAGCTGAAAGCGCGGATCGAATCGGGTGCGATTCCCGGAGTGCACAGCGTGGTCGTCATGGCGGACCGAAAAACGATCGCGGAATGGTATTTCGACGGCGTCGACACCACGATTGGCCCCACGGGGCCGATCGAACTCGGACGCGTTGCCTTCACACCGGAAACCCTGCACGACGTCCGCTCCGTGACGAAAAGCATCGTCTCGCTGCTGTTCGGCATCGCGTATTCGAACGGCGCGATCAAGAGCCTCGATACGCCGGTGCTCGACTATTTCCCGGAGTTCGCCGATCTGCGCACGCCGGAGCGGATGAAGATCCGCATACGGGACGTGTTGACCATGACGTCGGGCCTGCATTGGGACGAGCGCACGTATCCGTACTCGGATGTACGCAACTCCGAAATCGCAATGGATATCGCCGGCGATCCGTATCGATACGTACTGTCGGGATCGATCGACGCAGCGCCCGGCGCCCGCTTCAATTACTCCGGCGGCGACGTCGCGATCGTTGCGGCGATCGTCGCGCGCTCGACCAGAACGCCGATCGAGACGTACGCGCGGGAGAATCTGTTCACGCCGCTCGGAATCGCTCGCTTCGAATGGACAAAGAGCGGCGGCAACGACATTCCGCGCGCGGCATCCGGACTCCGGCTGACCACGAACGACATGGCCCGTATCGGCGCTCTGATGTTGGACGGCGGACGGTGGGAGGGTCGTCAGATCGTGCCGGAGAGCTGGGTTACGGCTGCGACCACGCCGCACATCGACGTGGAGGGCGACGCGAAATGCGGAACGAAGTACGGCTATCTGTGGTGGCTCGGCGCCGGTTGCGCGGCAACGCCGCCCGCGCCGTGGTTCGCGGCATTCGGCAACGGCGGACAACGCATCTGGGTGATTCCGTCCCGGAAGCTCGTGATCGCTTCGACCGGCGGCCTGTACAACGATCCCAAGCAGGCGGAACCGTCACTGGAAGTGCTGACGGGTGTATTAGGGGGCGTATCCGCCCATTGACCGTGGTGTATCGAAGAGGAAGGGATTTAGGATGACGACCATCGTTGGGATTTCGGGCAGCCTGCGCGCCGGATCGTTGAATTCCGCGCTGCTGCGGGCGGCGGCGCAAGTCGTGCCGAACGGCGTGACCATCGACATAGCGTCGATCCGCGGAATTCCGTTGTACGACGGCGATGTCGAAGCGGCCGACGGCCTTCCGCAGGCAGTAGTCGATCTCAAAGCGCGCATCGTCGCGGCCGACGCATTGCTGCTCGTCACGCCGGAGTACAACAACGGGATTCCGGGAGTGTTCAAGAACTCCATCGACTGGTTGTCGCGTCCGCCGGGCGACATCAAGAAGGTGTTCGGCGGCCGCGCCGTTGCGTTGATCGGCGCGTCGCCAGGCGGTTTCGGTACGATCCTCGCGCAGGAAGCGTGGTTGCCGGTGTTGCGCACGCTCGGCACGCGACCCTGGTTCGGCGGACGCCTGATGGCCTCGCGCGCGCAGACACTATTCAGCACGGAAGGTGTGTTGACCGACGATGCGCTGCGCAAGCAGCTCACCGACTTCGTGCAGGGGTTCGCGTCGTTCATCGCGGCGGGCGCGGCGCGATAGTGGCAGAGGTCGCGAGCACCGCTACGGAGTCGGGCATCGATCCCGCACACCGGCGCGTCATCTTCGCGTCCTCGCTCGGCACGGTATTCGAATGGTTCGACTTCTATCTGTACGGCACGCTGGCCGTGTTCTTCGGTTCGCTGTTCTTCCCGCCGGGGAACGAGACGGCCGCTTTTCTCGCGAGCCTCGCGACGTTCGGCGCGGGGTTTGCAGTACGTCCGCTCGGCGCGCTGGTGTTCGGACGTCTCGGCGATCTGATCGGTCGCAAGTACACGTTCCTCGTCACCATCATCGTGATGGGTTCGGCGACCGCACTCGTCGGTGTGCTGCCGACGTATGCACAGGTCGGAATCTGGGCGCCGGTAATGCTCGTCGCGTTGCGACTCGCGCAGGGACTCGCGCTCGGCGGTGAATACGGCGGTGCGGCAACTTACGTGGCCGAACACGCGCCGCCGCATCGCCGCGGTTACTACACGAGCTGGATCCAGACGACCGCAACGCTCGGCTTTTTCCTGTCGTTGGCGGTGATTCTCGGCTGCCGCATCGGACCCGTCGCCGATGGGCACTTCCAATTCGAGC
>DATJGR010000323.1:0-2506 GCA_035494855.1 Pseudomonadales bacterium
CGAGGTGGCGCTGGTGTCGGCCATTCCGTTCGTCGCCGCGGCGATCGCGATGGTCATCGTCGGCGCCCATTCCGACCGCACCGGCGATCGGTATGTACACATCGCGGTGTCCGCGTCCGTCGGCGCGGTCGGTCTGGCGGCGAGCGCGCTCGGACAGTCGCCCGTCATCGGCGTGCTGGCGCTGTCGATCGCGGCCGTGGGCATCTGGAGCGCGGTGCCGGTGTTCTGGTCGTTGCCGACGATGTTCCTCAGCGGCACCGCAGCAGCCGGCGCGATCGCGCTGATCAATTCGTTCGGCAATCTCGGCGGATTCGTAGGCCCGTTCGTGATCGGGCGCGTTCACGATCTGACGGGCAGCTACGCGGCGAGCCTCATGATGGTGGCGGGCTCGCTGCTGTGCAGCGTGGCGCTTGCGCTCGCCCTCAGGCGCGCTCGCGCGACGTCGCAGTGACTCAGTGTGTTTGCTGAACTTCGACCAGGTAATCGACCAGCGCCTGAATCTTCGCCTCCGTCTGCGCCTTCGACGATCCGTTGGCGGCGTCGAGCTCGGCGAACGCTTTGCCCCACACCGGCATCTGCCGCTCACCGTGAGCTGCAACGATTTCCCGTCCGTCGATGACCTTCGTCACCCATTCGCGCGGAAACGTGCCGCCGTTGCGCGTCGCGAGATAGCGCAGGTCCGGACTGGAACCCCCGGCCAAATCGGCCGCCGCCGGCCCTTGGCCGTCCGCGTAGCGGCCGTGGCAGTTCGCGCAGTTGGCGCTGTATAGCGCGGCGCCGCCGGAGACCTTCTCCTGCGAGCAGCCGGCGACGACGAGCAGCATCGCCACGCACGATCCGAAGACCCGGAAAACGTTACGCATGAGCAGATCCCTTTTTCTGCAGGTTCAGGGGCGCGAACGCCGATTCCTATACGAACTTCTACCAGTGACGGCATGAGGCGATTCGGCGAACAATTGGCGATCGATTCAAGCAGCGGAATCTAGACGATGCCGACCCAATCCTGGAAGGCGATTCTGGTCGCGGTTCGGGAGCCTGGCGCGCGCAAGCAGATCGCGATCCGAAAGGCGGCACGTCTGGCGGCGTCGACCGGCGCGCGGGTCACACTGTTTCACGCGTTCTCTGCGCCGTTGCCGTTGCCGGATCCGCTGCCGTCGGACCCCAAAGCGATACTGCGCGCGGTGGCCAAGCAGCGCCGCGACCAGCTGCAGAAACTGGCACGCCCGCTGCGCGCGCAGGGTCTCGAAGTGCAGTGCGACGTTGCGTGGGATTTCCCGCCGGCGCACGCGATCGTTCGCCGCGTACTCGCGGACAAACCAGACCTGGTGGTGGCCGAGTCGCATCGTCATTCGAAGGTCGCGCGCTGGTTTCTCGCCAATTCCGATTGGGAGTTGATCCGCGAGTGTCCGTGCCCGGTGTGGTTCGTCAAGCAGGCGCGGCTTGCCAAGAACCCGATCGTGCTGACGGCGATCGACCCGTCGCACGCGCACGCGAAACCGGCCGCTCTCGACGACCGCCTGCTTCAGGCGGCTGCGTCGGTCACGCGGCAGGTCGGCGGAAAAATCGCGCTGATCCACGTCGAGGACATCGGCCGCATCCTGCCGCCGCGGCTGATCACGCGACCGGCGAGCGACGCCGCCATCGGCGCAGTGACGTTCGAAGACATGGACCGTCTCGCGAAGCGCAATCGGGTTACGGCGGCCACGCGCGTATTGAAGATGGGGATCCCGGCTGACGCGCTGGTTGCGAGCACGGCCGAACTGAAAGCGGACCTGCTGGTGATGGGTGCCGTGTCGCGCAGCGGCCTGCGCCACTCCCACATCGGCAGCACCGCGGAGGCGGTGATCGACGCCGTGACGTGCGACGTGCTGGTGGTGAAGCCGCGGCTGTTCAAGACCTCGGTTTCGCGAAAGGGCCCGAAGCTTCCTGCTTGAGCGGTGAATTCGAAAGCAAGCCCCGGAGTGTTGCGCCGGGTATGCGGTCTTAGATTGATGCCCTGAGCGTGACCGACGTTCCGGTGACGCAGATAGGAGAGCATCATGAACACCCCGATCCGACCGGCCCCGATAGCCACTGTGTTCGACTCCGATGCACAGCGATGGGATGCGGTACGCCACCGCGACCCGCGCGCCGACGGCGCGTTCTTCTACTCCGTGCGCACCACCGGTGTGTATTGCCGTCCGACGTGCGCGGCACGTCTGGCGCGGCGCGAAAACGTTGCGTTCCATGCAACCTGCGCGGACGCCGAGCGGGCCGGCTTCCGTCCATGCAAACGCTGCCGGCCGAACGAGGCACCGCTTGCTCAACGCCAGGCGGATGCGGTGGCGCGTGCGTGTCGCATGATCGAGACGTCCGACACGCCGCCCACGCTCGATGCGGTGGCGAATGCCGTCGGCATCAGCCGCTATCACCTGCACCGCGTGTTCAAGGCGATCACCGGGGTGACACCCAAAGCGTATGCAGATGCGCATCGCGCGAACCGCGTGCGCGCCGAACTGCCGAAGCG
>DATJGR010000324.1:0-30351 GCA_035494855.1 Pseudomonadales bacterium
CGCACAGTGTCGCGCACTACAAGGAGGCGGGACGGCTGTTGTCGGATCTGTCGGGCGACGCGGCTCAACGAGCGGACGCGTACATTCCGCTGCTGATGCAGGGGCTGTCGCGCGCGGCGACGCGCGGCGGGCATGCCAACGTGCTGCAGCATCTCCAGGGTTACGTGAAAGACGACCTCGACCCGGTGACGCGTAAAGAGCTCGCCGAGTCGATCCACAGCTATCGGCGCGGGGAGCTTCCGTTGCTGGCGCCGCTTACGCTGCTGCGGCATCACCTGCGCCGGTCGGCGGACAGCTACGCGCTGGAACAGATCTACCTCGAGCCGCACCCGCCCGCGGCAGGTCTGCGACGCGGGCTGTGAAGGCGGCGCAGCCGGCCCGACGCACGCTGGTCTGGTTCCGCAACGATCTGCGCACCGACGACAATCCAGCCCTGTCGGCCGCGTGCGAACGCGGTGCCGCGATCGGCGTGTATCTGTGCGCGCCGGCGCAGATGGCCTCGCACGGCGTCGGTGCGAATCGGCGCGCATTCGTGCTGCGGTCGTTGACCGCGTTGTCGAGATCGTTGAGTGCTCTCAACGTTCCGCTGTTGATCCGCACGGTGGGACGCTTCAGCGCGCACCCGGCCGCGGTCGTGCGCCTCGCGCGCGCGCACGGCGCCGACGCGGTGACGTGTAACGCCGAGTATCCGCTCGACGAGCAGCGCCGCGACGCCGAAGCGGAAGCGCAATGTCGCGCGGCGGGCATCGCGTTTGAGCGCTATTCCGGCTGCGTCGTGATCGCGCCCGGTCAGGTGCTGACCGGAAGCGGCGCGCCGTACACGGTGTTCACGCCGTTCAAGCGCCGTTGGCTCGCAATGGCCGACGACGGTCTGCTGCAGCCGCTGCCGGCGCCGCCGCGACAGGCGAAGCTCGACGTGAAACCGGATCCGATTCCGGAAACGCTCGGCCGCACGAAGGCCGAGCGATTGGGCGATGTATGGCCGGGCGGCGAGCGGGAGGCCGCCCGACGCCTCGACGCGTTCGTCGCTGGCTCGATGCATCGCTATCAGTCGGACCGCGACCGGCCCGCCCTCGACGGTACGAGTCGCCTGTCACCGTATGTCGCGGTGGGCGCCGTATCGGCGCGCCGTTGCATCGCCGCCGCGCGCGCACGCAACCGCGGCGCGCTCGCGAATGGCGACGCCGGCGCCGCCACGTGGATCGGCGAACTGATCTGGCGCGAGTTCTATGCGCACGTCACCGCGGCATTTCCGGCCATCAGCCGGGGTCGCGCGTTCCGGCCGACGGCCGATCGCGTGAAGTGGCGCGACGACCCGGCGGGGTATCGCGCGTGGACCGAAGGACGCACCGGCTATCCGCTGGTCGACGCGGCGATGCGTCAACTCGCCGGCACGGGCTGGATGCACAACCGCCTCAGAATGCTGACGGCGATGTTTCTGACGAAACACCTCCTGATCGATTGGCGCCTCGGTGAGCGCCACTTCATGGATCTGTTGGTGGATGGAGACTTCGCCGCGAACAACGGGGGCTGGCAGTGGAGCGCTTCGACCGGCACCGATGCGGCGCCGTACTTCCGCATCTTCAATCCGGTGATGCAGGCAAAGAAGTTCGATCCGGACGGGACGTTCGTGCGGCGCTGGGTGCCCGAACTCGCGCATCTCGAAACACCGGCGCTGTTCGAGCCGTGGCGGTTCGGCCGCGCTGGCGCCGGGCAGTATCCGGCGCCGATCGTCGAGCACGGCGCGGCGCGACAGAGGGCGCTTGGCGCGTTTACGACCTGAACGGCGACAGGCCGGCACGCGAATTGCTATTCAGTTGGCGGTGTGGTGGCTCTGAGGACGACGAACATGGCAACGCTGGGATCATTGGCAGACGGAAAGGCTCTGATGGTGGTCGAACCCGTCACCGAGCGCGCAGAAATGGTGCGGCCGGCGCCGGTGAGCGCCAGTTCGGTGCAGGCACCGCCGCTGGCTCGAACGCGCGCGCAGCGCGACGGCGACGTCTACCTGTTCATCTATCGGGTCCGCCACGCTTACGACGCCTATGCGTGGGTCGACAACATCCGCTATTGCACGGTGTTCGCGCTCGGCAAGACGTTCGCCGACGCAGAACGCATCGCCATCAACTGCGTTCATCAGCACGGCTGGCGCATCCTGAAGACCGATACCGCAACCGCGTTCGCGCTGGACCGGTTCACCGGCGAGGGCACCGATGCGGCCCACGTGGCGAACCTCGCGGACTTCGGCGTCTCGTTCAAGCTGAATCACTGACACCACGTAGATTCGGTCGCGGGAATCCCTGATTTACCGCCGCGCGCCGTGGTCCGATCATTCGACCATGACGACGAAGTACACAGGTTGGGAAAAGCTGATACACGGCGGTCTTGCCGCGTTCGGGATCTTTGCCTATCTGACTGCTGAAGGTGCTGAGGGCGATCGCGCCTCGTTCGGTTATCTGTTGCATGCGTACCTCGGGTTCACGGTTGCAGCCTTCGTCCTGGCGCGCCTGCTGAGTGGAACCGTCGGCCGCAAAGAGATGCGCTTCGCGTACTGGTGGCCGTTCAGAGCTGCCGCCCTGCAGCGGGTGCTTCAGGACCTGCGTTCGTTGATCCGGCTCCGGCTCCCGGAGAGAAACATGCACGAAGGAATTGCCGGCCTGTTGCAGTTGTTCGGGCTCGCGTTGTTCGGATGGATGAGCGCCACCGGCATCGCCCTGTACTTCTTTGCCGGGGCGGTTGGAGAGGCGGCAGAGGAAGCGCACGAAATTGGCGAAGCCCTCATACCGGCGTTTCTCGCCGCTCACGTCGGTGCCGTGATCGTGCACTCGCTGTTCGGTGCGCCGGTATGGCGCCGGATGCTGACGCGCGGTGGCTGAGCCTCGCAGACGGTCATTGATGGCGTTCGGTCACGCGTCCTAACGTCGCAAGGATTCGTTCGCTCAACGAGCGCCGCTGCCATCCGGCGAGGTCCAGCAGATCGCTGTTGCTCAGGTCTCGTTCGAATGCGGCATAAAGTTGCACCGCCAATGCTTCGCTGACCACGACGATGTTGACCTCGTCGTTGAGTCCGAATGAGCGGTGATCGATATTCGACGAGCCGAGCAATACGCAGCGTTGGTCCACGATCAACACCTTGGCGTGCATCATGCGCGTTGCGTACTCGGCGATGCTGACGCCGGCCTCGAGCAGCGGCCCGTACCGTCGCCGGCCCGCGCGTCGCACGATGCCGTGATCGCCATAAGGACCGCCGGTGACGATCCGGACGCGGACACCGCGTTCGCGCGCTGCCAACAGCTCGCGGCGGATGCCGAGGTCGGGTACGAAGTACGGCGTGCAGAGTTCGATGCTTTCGCGCGCCGACGCGAGTAGCAACTGCACCAGAATGCGCGCGCGCGTCGAGCGACCCGCGGTGGGTGTGCTGCCGATGACGAGACCGCGGACGTCGCCCGCTTCCGTAGCAACGTCAGACGCGGGGTAGGCACCGCCGTCGACCAGCAGTTCGCCGGAACACTCGAGCCAGTTCTCGGCGAAAACCGCCTGCAGTCCGGCCACGACGGGGCCGGTTACGTTGAGAACGCAATCGCGCCACGGCGCGGGCTGGACTCTGGACCAGTGATCCGCAACGCCGGCGCCGCCGATGAAGGCCGTTTCCCCGTCTACCAGAAGCAGGTTGCGGTGCGTGCGATTGTTCCAGCGACGTAGCGTTGCGAGCCGCACCGGGTGATAGCGATACACGGCGCCGCCCGCGGCGATCAGCCGCGCGAAGTAATTGGCCGGCGTTGAGAGACTGCCGATGGCGTCGACGATCACCCGCACGCGCACGCCTTGCGCCGCGCGTTCGCACAGGGCGGCCAGGATCGCGTCTGCTGACTCACCGCGCCGGAAGATGTACGCCTCGAGATGGACGCTGCGCGTGGCGCGGCCGATCGCGGCCACTTCGGCGTCGTAAAGCGAGCGTCCTTCGTCGAGCACCCGAAACGTCGAGATCCGGAGCCATGGCGTGGCGAGCACGGCCGACAGCAGATCGCCGCGCTGCGCGTCGTTGAGGCCGTGTATCGAACCGGGGACCCGATACGATGGCCCCGGTTCGAACAACAACAGGTACGTCAGATAGCCTAGTACGAGCGTCGCGAATACGCCGATCGCGTCGCCGATCCACATCAGTTCACTCACGCGCGCGGCAGATCGTCACGCGCATTTGCCGCGCTGCTCCATCACGCCAGTCGCGGATTGAAATCGCCGAGTTCGCGCGTCGCCTCGCCGAGGCTCTGCTGCCGGTACAGATCGAAGTAGTGCCCGCGCTGCGCGATCAATTCCGTGTGCGAGCCCAGCTCGATGATGCGGCCGTGTTCGATCACTGCAATGCGCGTTGCGTTGCGGATCGTCGACAGTCGGTGTGCGATCACGAACGCAATGCGACCCGCCAACACGTTGGCCATGCCGCGCTGGATGCGCTGCTCGGTTTCGGTGTCGACCGACGACGTCGCCTCGTCCATCACCAGAATCTGCGGATCGGCGAGGATTGCGCGCGCGAACGACACCAGTTGTCGCTGACCGGCCGACAACCGGCTGCCGCCTTCACCGACTTCGGTCTTGTAGCCTTCGGGCATTTCGGTGACGAAATCGTGCGCGCCGGCGAGGCGCGCCGCGTCGTGCACTTCTTCGTCGGTCGCTTCGAGCCGGCCGTAGCGGATGTTCTCCAGGATCGAACCGCTGAACACGTGCGCGTTCTGCAGCACGATGCCGAGGTTCGACTGCAGCCAGTGCAGCCCGCGCTTGCGATAGTCGATGCCGTCGATCAGCACGGCGCCGCGCGTTGGTTCGTAGAACCGGCAGATCACGTTGACGAGCGTGCTCTTGCCGCCTCCGGTGGCGCCGACGATCGCGATCGTCTCGCCGGCGCTCGCCGTCAGGTTGATGTGATCGAGCACAGGGCGGCCGTTGCCGTAGTCGAAGCACACGTCCTTCAGTTCGATGCGTTCGATGCGCGCAGGTCCGCCGTCTTCGCCGACCGACTGCCGGGTGGGGCGGCCGCGCTGCATCGCCGTCGCTTCGATCACGTCCGCCGAGTCGCGGATCGTCGGCACCGCATCGATCAGGCTGATGATCCGCTCGGCGGACGCCTGCGCCATCTGCATCTCGGCGAACCAGCGGCCGAGCTGTTCGATCGGATCGAAGAAGTTGCGCGCGTACGCCATGAAGGCGACCAGCGTGCCGACGCTGATCGCGCCGTGCAGCAGATCGAAGCCGCCGACCGCGAGCGTGAGCCCCACCGAGAGACTCGCGAGCGTGACGATGATCGGCACGTACAGCGCCGCCTGAATCATGTTCTGCACCGAGGCGTCGTACATTTTCCCGGTCAGCTGCTTGAAGTCGTTCAGGTTTTCGCTTTCGCGCACGAATGCCTTGCTGGTCAGCACGCCCATGATGCTTTCGTTGTATGTGCCGGTGATTCGCGAGTTGGTGCGGCGCACTTCGCGCGCGCTGCGCAGCATGCGTTTCTGGAATCGCGCGCTGACCCAGCCGAGGAACGGAATGACCGCAAGCGCGAGCAGCCCGAGCTTCACGTTCATGACGAGCATCGCAATCGCGATGCCGATCATCAACGTCACGCCCCAGACGATATCGAGGAACGCCCACGCAAGAATGTTCGCGAGCCGCTCGCTGTCGGAGGTCATCCGCGCCATCAACCAGCCGACCGGCCGGTGGTCGTAGAACGAAAACGACAGCCGCTGCAGATTCTCGAAACCGTCGCGACGGATGTCGTGGCCGATGTGCGAGCGGATGTAGCCGCCGGCCCAGATGAAGCAGCCCACCGAAAGCGACAGTACTGTCGTGCACGCGATATACGCGGCAGCGTACGGCCACAAGTTGACGGATGCGCCATGCGCGTCGACCGCGTCGATCACAGCGCGCGTGATCAGCGGGAACGACACGTCCATCAGCGCGGTCAGCGTCGCGAAGAATCCGAGCATCACGAGCTTGCGGCGATACGGTCGCGTGTACGCGAACAGTTTGGCCCACAGGTGCAGCCGCATCCGGCGGGCGAGCGCTTCTTCGTCGAAGCCGTCGTCGTAGTTGTCGTCGTCGTACATGATTCCTTAGCTCCCCGCTCTGGATACGTCGACGCGGATCTCCGCATCGAGCGATCCCTGGATCTGACACAGATGTCGGTACGGTCCATCGACCGTCGACAGTTCCGCATGACTGCCGATCTGCACCGCGCGGCCCGCGTCGAGCACCACGATGCGGTCGGCCTCGACCACCGACGACAGCCGGTGCGCGATGATCAACGTCGTGTGCCGGCCCTTACGCGAACGCAGTGCATCGAGGATGAGTCCTTCGGTGCCGGTGTCGACCGCCGACAGCGAGTCGTCGAGCACCAGCACCGGCGGGTCCTTCAACAACGCCCGAGCGAGCGCGAGCCGCTGCCGCTGTCCGCCGGACAGCGTGACACCGCGCTCGCCGACCAGCGTCTCGTAGCGCTCCGGCAATTCCAGGATCGACTCGTGGATCGCCGCGTCGACACACGCCTGCTCGAGGTGCGTATCCGGCGCGTCGGGCCGGCCGACCTTCAGGTTCGCCGCGATGCTGCGTGAATACAGAAACGGATCCTGCAGTACCACGCCGATCTGATGGCGCAGCCAGTGCCGGTTCACGTCGCTCACTTCCTGGCCGTCGAGCTGTATCGAACCCTGCTGATACGGATACAGCCGCAGCAGCAGCCGGATCAGAGTCGACTTGCCGGAGCCCGGCGCACCCACGAACGCGACCGTTTCGCCGGGACGCACGTGCAGCGAGAAGTCCTTGATCACCGGACGGGTCGCGTCGTAACCGAACGTCAGATGTTCGATACGGATGTCGCCGTCGGCGCGGCCGCGGCTGGGCGTCGGCTCGAGCGTCTCCTCCATCTGATTCAGGATTTCGTTCGTGCGGCCGAGCGAGACCACCGCCTTACCGGAGTCAGTCAATACCCGGCCGAGCTGCCGCACCGGCCAGATCACCATGCCTTCGTACGTCAGGAACGCGAACAGCGTGCCGACCGAAATGCGGCCATCGATGATCGCGAACGCGCCGGCGAGCAACACCAGGCCGATCTGCATCAGCGAGAAGAAGTCGGCCGTGCCCCAGTAGCGGCCCATCAGCGTGATCAGCCGGTTGTTGAGGTCGCGGTGGATGCGGTTCTTCTCGGCAAACTTCGCGATCTCGTACTCCTGGCGTGCGAACGCGCGCACGACGCGAATGCCGGTCAGGTTTTCCTGCAGCACACCCGTCATCGCCGCTTCGGCCTCGTCCGTGACTTGGAACACCTGCTGCACCTTGTGGAAGAAGATGTACGCGAAGAGCCCGATGAACGGGATCAGGCACAGCGACACCCATGCGAGCCGCGCGTCGAGCCAGAACAGGATCGGCGTCACCGTCAGAATCAGCAGGATCGAACGGCCGATCTCGACGACGTCGCTCGACAGGAATACACGCAACGTTTCCACGTCGGAGCTGCAGCGCTGCACCAGGTCTCCCGTATCGGCATCGTCGTAGTATCCGGCGCGCAGATCGTGCAGGTGGCGATACAGCGTTTCGCGCAAGCGGCGCACGATCGCCTCCGACGCGATCGCCGACCAGCGGCCGCGCACGTACTGGAACACACCGCCGACGCCAGTGACTGCCACCGCGAGCACCGCCGACAGCAGCAGGTACCAGGCGAATGCGTTCTGCGAGCCGAACGCCTGCTCGAGCCACTGCGACGGCGCAACCAGCAGAGGCGTGCCGAGGGTGACGTCCTTCGCTACCACGACGTCGATCGCGTACTTCGCGATCAGCGGCGCGCCGAACATGCAGACGTTCGCGAACGCCATCGCGACGATGGCGCCGGAGAAACGCGCGCGTTGCCCCGTCGTGACGGCCCAGAGATTGTCGTGTTTCGCGTGTGCCATGAATCCGTCCTACGTCTTGCGAAATAAGAGCGGGGTCAATGCAGTTTTTTGGAAAAAAGGATCCCGCTCGCCGAACGGTGAGCGGGCCTTGCGCGGGTCCGGGAAGCTCTGATGAAGAGCCAGAGAACTCGGATCAGGTCGGGCAGCTCACCTGCGCGTCTTGTGTCCGTTGTCGATGAGCCGCATGCCGTCCTCCAGTTGAACGGAAACACCCTGGCGGGTGTTTCGTCGCGATTGAGGCGGCGAAGTCTACACCCCTGAACGATCGATTCAAGGGGTTGGTACGTCCGATGCCGTCACTCGCGAACGAAACGATAGACGAATCGGTCCGTCCGTCCGCGCACCGCGGGATCGAAGACGGTCTTGGTCCGATCGTCCTTGGCGTTGTGCAGCACGTCGAGGCTGCCGGTGAATTTGAAGCCGCGCGCCTCGATGTCCTTGCGTACAAACGCCTCGTCGATCCGATGCAGCGTCTGGGCGGCGGAGGAGCCGGTTCCGGCGATTGCGGAGTGGTCGATGAGCGCGAGAACGCCACCCGGCTTCAGCATCGCGTGCACTTCGGCGAACAGCGCGTTGGGGTCCACCGACCAGTCGTCGGCCTTGAAGTACAGGTCGTGATAGCTCATCGACATCAGCACCAGATCCACCGACGTGGGCGGAATGCCGAGCTGGCCGATTTCGGCGTCGAGCTTCACGACGTTCTGCAGGCGGCCGCCTTTGACGCGCTCGGCCAGCGCATCGCCGATGAACGTCTGATACGCGGCATTGTTGTGCATGTAGACCTTGCCGCTGCTGCCGCCCCCGACGATCCGGCCGATCACTTCGCTGAAGTACCCGCCGCCGGCGAACAGATCGACCACCGTCATGCCGGGCGCGATGCCGAAGAACTTCAGAACTTCGATCGTATGGTCGCGCTCGTCGCGCGTGCGATCCGCCTCGGTACGCGTCGGATCGGTCACCGCGATGCCGATCGGATCGGTTCCCGTGGCAGCGGCGAACCCGGGCGTCGAAACGATCGACAGCGCGACTAACAGTGCGGCGCGAGTTGCGATACGGACCATGCTCGTTACTCCTCGAACTGCACGACCATCTTGCCGACATTTTCGCCGGTGAAGAGTCCGATGAACGCGGCGGGCGCGTTCTCGATGCCGTTCATCCGCGTTTCCCGATACTGAATCCGGCCGCTGCCGATCCAGCTTTCCATATCCCGCCTGAACTGCGCGCGCAGGTGGTTGAAATGCGACACGATGAAGCCGCGCAGCGTGAGCCCTAGACCGATCGCCAGCGTCAGGTTGTTGGGGCCGGGCGGCGGCGTAGAGTCGTTGTACTGCGCGATGGCGCCGCACAATGGAATGCGTCCGAACGGCCGCATGTGGCTGAGTGCCGCCTGCAGGTGGTCGCCGCCGACGTTGTCGAAGTACACGTCGAGCCCTTTCGGCGCGGCATCGCGCAATTCGGCCAGCAGATCGGCGCCGTGATAGTCGAACGCGCGATCGAAACCGAGCTCGTCCGTCAGCAGCCGAACTTTCGCGGCGGTGCCGGCACTGCCGACCACGTGACAGCCCCTGATCTTCGCAATCTGGCCGACGATCGTGCCGACGGCGCCGGCCGCACCGGAGACGAACACCGTTTCGCCGTCTTTCAACGCGCCCACTTCGAGCAGACCGACGTACGCGGTCATGCCGGGCATTCCGAGCGCGCCGAGATAAGCGGACGGTGGCGCGACGAGCTTGCCGAGCGGTGACAGCACGTCGCCTTTCGCGACGAACGCTTCGCGCCACGCGAAATTGCTCTCCACGTAATCGCCGGCGCTGAACTCGGGGTGCTTCGACTCGACCACGCGGCCGATCGCGCCGCCGTTCATCGTCGCGCCGAGCTGGAACGGCGGCACGTACGATTTGCGATCGACCATGCGCCCGCGCATGTACGGATCGACGCTCATGCAGACGTTCCTGACGAGCACTTCGCCCGCACCCGGTGCGCCGACGTCGACATCGACGATCTGAAAATCGTCCGGCTTCGGCAGCCCCACGGGCCGCCGCTTCAACTGGACTTCTCGGCTGCGGGTCATCATCGTTCTCCTTTATCAGCGATCAGCGGAAAGACAGGCGCGGAACTATACCGCGCGGCGAGGTGACGACACGATGCGAAACGCGGCCGGATCGATCAGCCAGGAAGCAGCACGGCTGCTCGAAATCCTCGCGCTCGAAACGATCGAACTGAACCTGTTTCGCGGCGCCAACGAAGATCGTCTCGGCCGACTGTTCGGCGGCCAGGTGCTCGCACAGGCACTGCGCGCCGCTGCGAACACGGTGGAAGGACGCAGACCGCATTCGCTGCACGGCTACTTCATGCGCGCCGGCGAACCGGAACGACCGGTGTTGTACGAAGTCGAGCGGATCCGCGACGGTTCCAGTTTCACCACGCGTCGCGTCGTTGCAGTGCAGAACGGCGATGCAATCTTCAACATGGACGCCTCGTTTCAGGTCGAAGAACCGGGCCTGAGCCACGAGATCGCGATGCCGAACGTGCCGCGCCCCGACGCCCTCGAAGACGACGTCACGCGCGCGCGCCGCGAGGCGAAAACCAATCCACAGATCAGCGCGTGGGCGCAACACCCTCGGCCGTTCGAAACGCGCTCGGTGTTCCCGCAGGACCAGCCGCGTGCGGTGCGCGAACAGTTCTGGAATCCGGTGTGGATACGATTTCGCGCGCCCGTTCCCGACGACGACGCGGCACTGCGTTTCTGTCTGCTTGCCTACGCATCCGACATGGGCATGGTGTCGACCGCCACGCTGCCGCATGTCGACACCGTTCCCCGCACCGACATCCAGATGGCGAGCCTCGACCACGCGCTGTGGATTCACCGCGACTTCCGCGTCGACGACTGGCTGCTGATCGTCAAACGCACCAGCTCCGCGAGCGGTGCACGCGGCATGAATCACGCGGAGTTCTTCGATCTCGACGGCCGGCTGATTGCGTCCGCATCGCAGGAAGGACTGATGCGGCGGATGCGGTGATCGCGGCGTGATTGCAGACGGGTGGGGCGACGGCTGATCGGTGTTCCGGGTACGCTCGAGCCATCCGTGGGCGCTCTATCCGGGGCCATCCCTGGCCCCGGATGCCCCTCCACACCGATCACCCGTCGCCCTTCCGCACCAAACGGGACGACTTCGTTCGTGAGAAATGAACGCGCGCAGAGCGCGCGTTCAGGCACGATTGTTTCGATCGATGGAGACACGATCCGAGGCGGAGGTGTGTGCGTGTTGACGAGGACCCTGGAGCGCCATGGATGGCGCGGATGGAGCGCCCAGGGATGGCTCGAGCGTGTCCGAGACAATACGCACATACCTCCGCCGTGAACGGAAGCTCCGTTCCACCGACATCAACGAGGGGCGCCTGTCCAATCTTGGTGCCAAGAACCATCGGGTCCCAACGAGATCACCTTGTCGGCGAGTTGTGCGATGGCATCGCGATGCGTGGTGTAGATGCAGGTGATGCCGAGATCTGCGATCGCCTGCATGATCGCGAGTTCGGTCGTTAGATCGAGGTGGCTGGTACCTTCGTCGAGGAAGAGGATCGACGGTTCGCGGTAGAGGGCGCGGGCGAGCAGCAGGCGTTGCTGCTGGCCGATGGACAGTGCAGAACCCATGTCGCCGATACGGGTGTCGAAACCCATCGGCAGTTGCACGACGTCGTCGTAGATGTGTGCGATGCGCGCGGCGCGTTCGAGTTTCGCCGGATCTGGGGGGAGGTCGAAAAACGCGATGTTGTCGCGGATCGTGCCGGACAGCAGTGCGTCGTCCTGCAGCAGCGCGGCGATGCCCGCGCGATACGAACGTACGCCGAGGCGATCGAGCGGCACGCCGTCGATGTCGATGCGACCGTGCGAAGGGCGGATCAGGCCGACCAGCAATCTCAGCAGCGTCGACTTGCCGGACCCTGACGCACCGATCACGGCGACCCGTTCGCCCGCCTCGATGCTGATATCGAGTTCGCGCAGCACCGGTCGCTCGTCGCCCGGATAGGTGAAGCCGAGGCGCTCGACGCGCAACGCACCGCGCACCGGCGCGGTGAACGACGATTGGGCGAGCAGGCCGGGTTCCTGCTCGGCGAGCGCGATGTCGGAGATTCGTTCGAGGTGCAGCGTCAGCATCAGACCCTGCACGATCTGCGTGATCAGCGAATTCATCGCGTTCGAAAAGTGCGTCCGGTAAGCGATGAACGCGTACAGCATGCCGATCGTCAGCGCACCGGATAACACCTGGTGCGCGCCGACGAACACGATCAGCACGTTCTCGACGCCGAGCAGCAGACCGCTGAGCGCGTCGTACCCGAGGTTCAACCGCGCCACGCGCGAGCCGGCATTGAGCGAGTCGACGAACAGGTCCTGCCAGGTGCGCTCGCGCTCGGCTTCCTTGCCGAACAGCTTCACTCCCTGAAGCGCGCGAATCGTTTCGAGAAAGTGCGAGTCGAGGCGTGCGTCTGCCGCGATGCTCTCGTGACTGCGCCTGCGCAGCGGTTGCAGCAATGCCAATCGCAGTGTCGCGTAGAGAACGAACGCGACGAGCGCAATGGCGGCGAGCAGCGGCGAGTACACGAAAATGACGACGAGCGTCGTCAACGCCATCGCGCCGTCGATGACGGCGGCTACGGCGCCGCCGGTGATGAATTCCTGCACCGGTTTCAGCGAACGGAATCGCGAGATCACGTCGCCGACGTGGCGGCGCTGGAAGTATTCGAGCGGCAGCCGGATCAGATGGAAGAGCAGACGCGCGCCGAGTGAAAAGTTCACGCGATTGGCTAGATACACACCAGCGAAACCGCGCAGCGTCTTCGTGGCTACGTTCAACAGTGCCAGCAGCAGGAAACCGACGCCGAGCAGCGGCAGCACGTCGACGTCCTGCTTCACCAGCACGTCGTCGACGACGAGCTGCATGTACGAAGGTGTTGCGAGCGCGAACAGCTGGATGATCACAGACAATACCAACAACTGCACGATGGGGCGACGCGAACCTTCGATGCCGCGCCACAGCGACGACAGGTTCAACCGCGGTGCGCGCGCCGCGAGATCGAAAGCGGGTGTGGGCGTGCATTCGAGCGCAATGCCGGTGAAGTGCTTCGACAGTTCGGCGAACGGAAACCGCCGCTCGCCGACGGCCGGATTGTGGATTTCTACGTGGTGCCTGCCGACACGCTTCAAGACCACGAAGTGGTCGAAATCCCAGTGCAGGATCGCCGGGCAGGCGACCTGCCTCAGTTCGTCGATGTCGACGCGCAGCGCGCGCGTGGACAGGCCGAGCGTTGCGGCGGCACCGATCAGCGTGCGGAGCGACCAGCCGCGCAAACTCGCGCCGAGGCGCCGTCGCAGCGCGTGTGTGTCGGTCGCACCGCCGTGAAATGCCGCGAGCATCGCGAGGCAGATCAGCCCGCACTCGGAGGCTTCCGATTGCAGCATCACCGGCAGTCGTCCGCGCATCAGGCGCGGCCCCGCATGCCGAGCAGCGGTTCGAACACCCACTCCAGGATGCTGCGCCGTTCCAGAATGATGTCGGCGTTGAACAGCATGCCGGATTGCAGCGGTACGTCGCGGGCGTCGGCGGTGATCGTCTGGGCGAGCAGGTCGACGGTGGCAGGATAGGCGGGCCGCGAAACGCGCAACGGTCCGTAGCCGTCGCCGTCGAACAGCACGCTGCGCGCGACTTCTCGCAACACCGCCCGCTGAACGCCGAAGTGCTGGTAAGGGAACGCGTCGTAGCGCACGCGCACTTCGTCGCCCGGTTCGACGAAACCGATCGCGCTGGTCGGAATCAGCAGCCGGCCGACCAGCACCGAATCGTCGGGGATCAGCGTCAGTGCGAACTCGGCCGGCGACGTCGTGTCGCCGACTTTCCGATTTACGGTCACCACACGTCCGCTCACCGGCGCGCGGACGTCGAAGTTGCGGCGCGCGCGAATCTGCACTTCGGCGCGTGCGATGGCGGTGGTATGCGTTTCGATATCGGCGAGGCGTTCGGCGTGTTCCAGCGGAAGCCGCCGCAGTTGCGCCGCGAGCGAGGCGCTTTCTCCTGTGATGCGCTCGTAAAGCTGCCGCGTGGTCTGCAGCTTCTCGCGGATCTGCAGGTGTTGTTCGCGGCGCGAGAGCCACTCCACTGCCGCCAGCGCGCCGCGCTCGTGCAGGGTGCGCAACGCGTCGAGTTGTCGATCGGCCAGCGCGTTCTGTTCGGCCTGCACGTCGATCAGCCGCGCGATCTCGACGGCCTGCTGCGTCGAGGTGCGCAACTGCGCGACCAAACCGGCGCGATCGCTGTCGAAGCGATCCGCTTCCCGTTGCCGCGCGGCGACGAGTGCGGCGCGCTCGTTCGCGTATGCCGTCAGCAACTCCGCATCGGCGTCGGTTCCGTCTGCCATCGATTGCAGATCGACGACGTTGAACAGCACGTCGTCGCGACGAACGCTGTCGCCATCGCTGACGCGCATGCTCTCGATGACGCCGGCGCGCGGTGGAAACACGCGGATCACACCGTGGTCAGGTTCCAGATAGCCGTTCACCGTTTCCTTGCGCGCGTACTCGCCGCACACGACGAACGCGATCAGCCCAGCGACGATCGTTGCGAGCAGCAGCGTCATCGCGCCGAACGGTGCGCGGGTACCGACGCGTGCGGCGCCGAGCGCTGCTACACCACGAAACGCCGCAGCGGACTCGCTAAACAGGGTTGCGTGGGCCGGTTGAACCACTCTCTTTGGTGATGGAATGAGACGCTTCATCGGAACCAGATCCACTGCGAACTACCGATCCGCCGTTGCCGCGCTGCGGTGCATTTCGCCGTTCGATCCGACGTTGCGCGCGCGGCGCTCGCTGTCGAGGGTGTTGGCACGCGGTCTGCTACCCCGCAACCTCGAACCGCTAACTTACGCCTTCGAGGAATTGTTGGGAGAGTCGGCGGCGTCTGCACGGCGCCTGATCCATGACTGGTTTTTCTATAGGCATTTGGAGAGCGAGAGCTGGCTGGGCGCGCGAAGACAGAAGCCCGGGATGCTGCTCGACGCTGCACGCATCGGCGGCTATCTGGACGCGAGTCCGCGCGGTGTGCTCGTGGCGACGATTCATCTCGGCGACTATCTCGAAGGCTTGCGTCAATTGCGCCTGGCGGTGTCGGTGCCGAAACCGGTGCTGGTGGTGCGACGCAGAGCATGGAGCGAAATCGAGGCGCGCGCGTTCGCGCGAATCGCATCGTCCGACCTTCCCATGACGGTCGTGCGGACCGGCGACGGTGCGGCCATGTCAGTGGTACGTGCGTTGCGACGCGGCGACATCGTGGTGGCGTTGTACGACCTGCCGCGTCAGTTCGGCGGCACCGTGGAGGTCGACTTCTTCGGCCGTCGCGCGCAGTTCGTGCGCGGCCCGGCCGAAATCGCCGTACTCGGCCATGCCGACGTGCTGCCGCTGTTCACGCACTACGACGCGGACGGCGTTTCGGTGGCCGAAGCGCAGCCGGTCATCGCCGCAGCGCCGTGCCGTGCATCGGAACGGGCCGCGCGAACGCAGGCCATCGCGCAACGGCTGTGTGCGCTCGCGCAGCGGCAGATCCGCGCGCATCCGAGCCAGTGGTCGCACTGGACGTTCGTGCGGGAGTTGTTGGGCGACGCCGACAACACAGCGGTGGGCGGAGTGATATCGGCCGGGCCGATGTCGCACACGTGGCGTGGCCGGAAAACTCAATGAATCATCACACGAAACGGTTTTCGCGACCGATACGCCGGCGTAGCGTGAACGCCGGGTCACAGGAACCCGCACACAACATCAGTCAAGGAGGACACGAGCATGAGGACGCTTTCTCAGGCAGAGATCGATCAGGTCAGCGGCGGCATCGACTCGATCAACATCGGCGGCATTTCTATCACCAGCATCGAAGCGGGTCTGGCTTTGCGCAACGTTCTGGGCGCCACCGGTGTCGCGTTCGCGGTCGGATACGAAGGAGGAATGATCCTGAATGGGGCGTATACCGCGGTGTCGGGTGAGACGCTCGGAACGGATCTTTATCAGTGGTCGAACTGAGCGCGCGGCGCTGTGATTGACGACGAAGTACCGAAGCCATTCGCGAGCGTTATCGGTCATGTCTGCGGCGTCATCGCCGTGGGCATGACCGCACTGAGCCTGTTCGCGATCTGGACGCTGGTGCACAAGCCCACCGTGCCCGGGCTGTTCTTCGTGTCGGTCTGCGTCGGCGTCGCGCTGCTGATGTACCGCTGGGCCGGTGCGTTGACGGGGTTCTGGGACACCCGAGGTCGGCTCGCCGTGTCGAAGTTCGTTTATTCGGCGCTCGGCGTGGTCTTCTTCGCGATCGTCGCAATATCGGTGCGGCTGGCAGTTCTGAAGCCTCCGGCAACGGTTGAGGAAGGATTACCGCTGATGCTGGGCGTGTGCAGCGGAGGGGCGATCGTCTATCTGAGCTTCCTCGCATACCGCCGCTTCAAGTGAGCGGCGGGTGCGGTGGTTTTGTCGAGCAGCTCCAGCAACTCCGAGCGGCCGCAGCCAGCGCGGATCGAGTACCCGCGGGTCCTTCTTCCCCGCGGTTGCTTGCACGCGCACTCCCATGGGTCCTCTGACAGAGTCGGGTTGCGACATTTGTGCCGGCTGGCCGGGCGGGTTCGCCGCTGATTCCGCTACAATGCGCCGCGTTTCAGCCACGCTACGGACTGCACGGACTCTGCATGACACTCGACGCTTCGAAGCCGGCCGAATTGAACGATTTCATCCGTCAGCGGAT
The DNA here is from genome assembly GCA_035494855.1 of Pseudomonadales bacterium. Lineage (GTDB taxonomy): Bacteria > Pseudomonadota > Gammaproteobacteria > Pseudomonadales > Azotimanducaceae > DATJGR01. The sequence goes on from DATJGR010000324.1 coordinate 16,706, forward strand.
CCGCCACGACGTCGACGAAAAGGTGGTGGCGGGCGTCGTCACACGCTTCCCACCGGAGCCGAACGGCTATCTGCACATCGGCCACGCGAAGAGCATCTGCCTGAACTTCGGCATCGCGCGCGAGTTTGGCGGCGTCTGCTATCTGCGCTTCGACGACACCAATCCGCTGAAGGAAGACGACGAGTACGTCGAATCGATCAAGCAGGACGTCCGCTGGCTGGGGTTCGACTGGGGCGAGCACCTCACCTATGCGAGCGACTATTTCGGGCAACTGTACGACTTCGCGATGCAGCTCATTCGCGACGGCAAAGCGTTCGTCGACGGACTGTCTGCCGAAGAGATCCGCACCACGCGCGGCACGCTGACCGAGTCCGGCACCGAGAGTCCGCATCGCAACCGGCCGATCGCCGAGAGCGTCGACCTGTTCACGCGCATGCGTGCCGGCGAATTTCCGGACGGTGCGTACGTATTGCGCGCGAAAATCGACATGGCGTCGCCGAACGTCAACATGCGCGACCCAGTGCTTTACCGCATCCGGCACGCGCATCATCAGCGCACCGGCGATGCGTGGTGCATCTACCCGACCTACGACTTCACCCACTGCATCTGCGATGCGCTCGAGGGCGTTACGCACTCGCTGTGCACGCTCGAGTTCGAAGACCACCGTCCCCTTTACGACTGGGTGCTCGACAACATCAACGTGAATTTCCACCCGCCGCAGATCGAGTTCTCGCGCCTCGGTCTCGAATACACCGTGATGAGCAAACGACTGCTGCACGAACTGGTGACCGACAAGCACGTCGCCGGTTGGGACGATCCGCGCATGCCGACGATCGCCGGCTTGCGACGGCGGGGCGTCACGCCTGCGGGGATCCGCGACTTCTGCAGTCGCATCGGCGTGACCAAGCAGGACAACGTCATCGAACTCAGTCTGCTCGAGTTCTGCGTCCGTCACGATCTCGAGGCCACCGCGCCGCGTGGCATGGCGGTGGTCGATCCGCTGAAAGTCACGATCACCAATTATCCGAATGCAACGGACGAATCGTTGTCGGCCACGTGGCATCCCCAACGGTCCGACATGGGGGCGCGGCAGCTGACCTTCGGTCGGACGCTGTACATCGAACGAGACGATTTCGCGAAAGTACCGCCGCCGAAATACAAACGGCTCGTGCCGGGCGGCATGGTGCGGCTGCGCAACGGCTTCATCATCCGCTGCGACGACGTGATCGAAGACGCTCGCGGCGCGGTGACGGAGTTGCGCTGCAGCTACGTTCCTGAGTCGAAGAGCGGCTTCGATACGAGCGGTCTCAAGCCGAAAGGCGTCATACACTGGGTGTCGGCGGGATCGGCGGTGGCGGCGGAGTTTCGCCTTTACGAACACCTGTTCAATGATCCGAATCCGGCGAAGCTCGAGTTCGCCAGCGCGCTGAACCCGGCCTCGCTCGCCGTGCGCAAGGGTTTCGTAGAACGCGCGATCGTCGAGTCCGACGCGCCGCGCTTTCAGTTCGAGCGCCTCGGCTACTTCTGCAAAGACGATTCGCATCGCGCCGACCGGCCGGTGTTCAATCGAACGGTCGCGCTGCGCGAAGATGCGGCCAAGGATGTTGGTGTCAAGGAACCGGGAAAGATGGCTGCGGTAGGGTCTCAGCCCACTGTCGAGAAAGGCAGATGACGATCGCGTCCTCCGTCACCGTAATGGAAGTCAGTCCACGCGACGGGTTGCAGAACGAGTCGGTGATTCTCTCGACCGAAGACAAGCTGACGCTGATCCATCGCGCGCTGGCGGCCGGCTTTCGCCGCATCGAAGTCACGAGCTTCGTCCACCCGGCGCGCGTGCCGCAGATGGCCGACGCAGAAGCGGTGTGCAAGGGTCTGCCGCAGCGCGGCGACGTCACGTATGCGGGGTTGATACTGAACCGTCGTGGGTACGACCGCGCGCTCGCCACCGAACGGCTGCAGGAAGTCGGCATGGTGGTGCCGGCCACCGACACGTTCGGCACGCGCAATCAGGGCCAGTCCGTCGATGAAGCCGTCGCGGTCGGCTGCGAAATCCTGCGCGACGCGGCGCGTCGCGGCTTCCGCGCCACCGCAACCATCGCGGTTGCGTTCGGGTGCCCGTTCGAAGGCGACGTCGACACGCGCCGCGTGCTCGACATCGCGATGCGCCTCGCCGACGCAGGTCCGGTCGAACTCGCGCTGGCCGATACGATCGGCGTCGGCGTGCCGGGTCAGGTGCTCGAGCTGTTCGGCGCCTTACATCAGTCGTTGGGGGCACTGCCGCTGCGCGCGCACTTCCACAACACCCGCAACACCGGCATCGCGAACGCGTTCGCGGCGCTGCAGGTGGGCGTCGAGACGCTCGACGCCAGCATCGGCGGGATCGGCGGGTGCCCGTTCGCGCCGAAGGCCACCGGCAACATCGGCACCGAAGACCTCATCTACATGCTCGATCGCATGAAGGTCGGCCACGACGGCGATCTCGACGAGGTGATCGAGACCGCGCACTGGCTCGGCGGCGTGCTCGGCAAAGCGTTGCCGGCGATGGTCAGCCGCGCCGGCACCTTCCCGTGATGAGTGCACGCCGGTGCCAGGCACCGGGCATGACTCATTGGCGTCGTCGCAATGGATAACGAATCGTCGATCGTCTGGTCGGTGGTGTTTGGCGCGATCGGCGTCGGCTACTTCGTCTACGGTCGCAAGCAACGGAAACTGGTGCCGTTCATTTCCGGGATCGCGCTGATGGGCGTGCCGTACTTCATCGACGGCACCGGCGCGATGGTCGCAGTGTGCGTCGCATTCATGGCTTTGCCGCTTTTCGTGCAGCTGTAACCACGACGCGACGGGCGGCAACGATTGCGGCAGATCGGGTTAGCATACCGGGGCGCAACTCCCGCAGACCGCACATGACGGATCGCCCGAACCACGGCCCGCTCGCCGACATCCGCGTGCTCGAACTCGGGCAACTGATCGCCGGCCCTTTCTGCGGCCAATTGCTCGGCGACATGGGTGCCGAGATCATCAAGCTGGAGCCACCCGGTGTCGGCGATGCGATGCGCGATTGGGGTCGCGGCGTGCCGGTGTGGTGGAGCGTGATCGCGCGCAACAAGAAGAGTGCGACGCTGAATCTGCGCGAGCCGCGCGGTCAGCAACTGTTGCGCGATCTGGTCTCGCACGCCGACATCCTGATCGAGAACTTCCGGCCCGGCACGATGGAGAAGTGGGGGCTCGGCTATCGGGAGCTCGCCGCGATCAATCCTCGCCTGATCATGGTGCGCGTCTCCGGTTTCGGTCAGACCGGACCGTACGCCGAGCGCGCGGGCTACGGTTCGGTCGGCGAGGCGATGGGCGGCATCCGCTATCTCGCCGGTGATCCCGACCGGCCGCCGGTGCGGGTGGGGCTGTCGATCGGCGACTCGCTCGCGGCGACGTTTGCCTGTGTCGGCGCGTTGGCTGCACTGCACCACCGGACGAACAGCGGTGTGGGCCAGGTGGTCGATTCGGCGATCTATGAAGCGGTGCTCGCGATGATGGAATCGACCGTGCCCGAGTACTCGATCGGCGGATTCATCCGCGAACGCAGTGGTGCGATATTGCCGAAGACCGCTCCGTCGAACGTCTATCCGACGAGAACCGGTGAGATGATCGTGATGGGCGCGAACCAGGATTCGGTGTTCGGGCGCCTGTGCGACGCGATGCAGCGCCCCGAGCTCGCGCGCGACCCGCGCTTCGTCGACCACGTCGCCCGGGGCGAGAATCAGGCCGAACTCGACGCGCTGATTTCGGCCTGGAGCGCCGCGCTAGATGCCGAGCCCCTGCTGCAGCGTCTCAACGATTTCGGCGTACCTGCGGGGCGCATCTATCGGGCGCCGGAAATGCTGTCCGATCCACACTTTGCCGCGCGGCGTTCGATCGTCGACGTACCCCATCCGCAATTCGAAGAGCTGAAGATGCAGGACGTGTTTCCGCGCATGTCGGCCACGCAAGGCACCGTGCGCTGGCCCGGACCCGCGCTCGGCGCGCACAACGACGAAGTCTACGGCGGTCTGCTCGGGCTCGATGCGGCCGCCCGCGCAGCGCTCGCGCGAGACGGGATCATCTGACGATGGTGAGCCTCGACGACATTCGCGAGGCGCACGATCGGATCCGCCCGCACATCCGTTACACGCCGGTTTTCACGAGTCGCGCCATAGACGAGCTGTTGGGCGCCAAAGTGACGTTCAAGTTCGAGAGCCTGCAACGCGGCGGGTCGTTCAAGATCCGCGGTGCATTGAATGCGGTGTTGTCGCTGACGGATGCCGCGGCGGAGCTGGGCGTCGCCACGCACTCTTCGGGCAATCACGGTGCGGCGCTCGCGATCGCAGCCGCGATCCGCGGCATTCCCGCGTACATCGTGGTGCCGTCGAACGCGCCGCGCGTCAAGCGGGCTGCGATCGAAGGTTACGGCGGCATCGTCACGGAATGCGCACCCAACGTACCCGCGCGTGAAGCGGCGCTGGACGAGGTGGTGCGGCAAACCGGCGCGCACTTCGTGCCGCCTTACGACGACGCGCGCATCGTCGCGGGGCAAGGCACCGCCACGGTCGAACTGCTCGAGCAAGTGCCCGATATCGAACAACTCTGGGTGCCGGTGGGCGGCGGCGGACTGGCGTCGGGCGCGGCGATCGCGGTGCGCGGCATCGACCCCGACGTGGACGTGATCGCTGCGGAACCATCGCGGGCCGACGACGCGTTCCGCTCGCTCGCCAACGGCCGGATCGAGCCGATGCGCAATCCGGCGACGATCGCCGACGGTCTGCGCACGCCGCTCGGACAGATCAATTTCGACATTCTGTCGAGTCACCGCGTCACGGTGGAACTCGCGAGCGAGAGCGCCATCCTTGCCGCGACGCGGCTGATCCTGGAACGCATGAAACTCGTGGTGGAACCGTCGGGCGCCGTGCCGTTGGCCGCGCTGATGGAGACGCCGCCGTCGCGTCGCGCGCCGCGGATCGGCGTCATCGTGTCCGGCGGCAACGTCGATCTCGAATCGCTGCTATACGCCCTGAAGAACGCGGGTTGACCCGAGCGCGACGTCGAATTGGTTCAGAATCGTTCCGAATGAGTCACCAGCGATGCCTGGCACCGTCGGTCACTTATTCGACGAGGCGAACGGGTCGGTCGCGACTCGCCTCAACCCTCCCGGGAATTCACGCCGTCGAGCGGATAGATCGGCCGGCGCACCTTGTTGAACGTCAGTTCGGAGTAATCCGACGTGCAGACGCCGACGCCCGCGCACTCGACGATCGCGCGGGCCATCTTCTTGAAGCCGACGCGATAGTGGATGCGGCTCTTCAGCATGAGGTACTTGCGGCGCGCCGGATCGATGCCGAGCGAGGTGAAACAGCCGGGATCGAACGGCTCGATGTGGCGCGAGATCACGACGATGTCGGCGTTACCGGTGGACAGCACGACCGTGGTACCCATGCGCATCGTCAATCCGCGCGACATCGCTACGGTCGCGGGGAAGTTGCCGTCGGAAATCAGTTTGACGCGGCCGGTCACGGTCAGCGGCTGGCTCTGACGCGCGATCGACGGCATCGGCTGCTTGCCCCCCAGTGAAACCGTTATCCTGGCGCCGACCCCTGCGCGCACCATCTCCTGCACCGCTTCGGGATCGAAGATGCCGAACACCGCGATGTCGTCGAGCCCCTGGCGCAGGATTTCGGCGAGCACTTCGGTGGTGTCCATCGTTCCGCCGGACGCGGTGTTGTCGTAGTGGTCGAGCAGCACGATCGGGCCGTTCTCCGATTCGACCGTGCCAGGTGCGGCGCCGAGCGCTTTCGCACGCGCGACCGACTCCGTCAGTGGTTCGGGCCGATACACGAACGCGGCGCGGTCGTTCCACGCGCGATCGAGCAGTTCGTCGCGCCAGATCTCGGCCTGGCGCCCGTCGCCGTCAGTGACGACGACCACCGACAACCCGGCCTGCTCGATGTCGGCATGCGGAAATCCGGTGAACAGGCTGACGGCCAATGCGCCTTCCCGCTCCATCTCGCGCGCGCGTTCCTGCAGTTGCGCGTTCGGAAAATCGTCCGTGCCCTGGCGCATCACGTGCGGCAGCATCGGCGCGTTGCCCCACACCATCGTTGGCGTCGCGGAGCCTTCGATCATTTTCAGCAGCGCGCGACCAGCGCGTTGCGCGGTGCCGTCCATGTCGACGTGCGGGTACGTCTGATATCCGGCGATTACGTCGGCGCGCGCCACCATCTCGGGATAGAGATTTGCATGCATGTCGAGCGCGACCGCAATCGGCACTTTTGGCGCAACCGCGCGAATTCGGCGCAGCAGTTCGCCTTCGCCGTCGTCGTACGTCCGGGTCGCCATCGCGCCGTGCAGATCGAGCATGATCGCGTCGCATCCCTGCGCCACGGCGGTGACGATCTTCTGCGCGATGTACTCGAACGCCGCGTCTTCGACGCGCCCGCTGGGCGGCGCGCCGGCAGCGATCGGCAGCACAATCTCGGCGCCCACCGACTCGCACACCGCAATGAATCCACCCAGCCCGGTGGCGGTTCCGCGAAACGTCGCGATCGCACCGTCGCCTTCCAGCGGAATCGATGCGCCGTGCGAAAAGCGGGCGAGGTCGGTGACCACGGGAGAGAACGTGTTTGTTTCGTGGCTCATTTCGGCGACGACGATGCGCATGGTCGGTAGCGGGTCCCAGATGTCGACGGCGCATTCTAGCGGCATTCTCGGCCATGTCGCGCCGGTAACGGTTTGGCGCCAACGAATCTGCTACGCTGCGCCGCATGCATGGAGCAGGATCGTCTCGATGAGTGAGGCAGTGGTGGCGGCTCCGGGAACGATTCTCGGACAGCCGCGCGGATTGTGGTTGCTGTTCTTCGTCGAGATGTGGGAGCGCTTCAGCTTCTACGGCATGCGCGCGTTGCTGATCTTCTATCTGACTCAACACTTCCTGTTCGGCGATGCGGCCGCATCGGCGATCTACGCGAGCTACGGCTCCCTCGTCTATCTGATGCCGTTGCTCGGCGGTCTAATCGCCGACCGCTATCTCGGCTTTCGGAAAGCGGTCGGTTTCGGCGCCGTGCTGCTGTGTATCGGTCATTTCGGTATGGCGATCGAAGGCGACGCCGCGCAGGTCTCTGCCGACGGTGTCGCGCGCGATCCGGTTTCATTGCAGATCTTCTATGCGTCGCTCGCGTTCATCATCATCGGCGTCGGATTCCTGAAGCCGAACATCTCCAGCATGGTCGGGCAGCTGTACGGGAAGGACGATCCTCGGCGCGACGGCGGCTTCACCTACTTCTATATGGGCATCAATCTCGGCGCGATGCTCGCGTCGTCGATCGTCGGCTACCTGGGACAGACGTTCGGCTGGGCTTACGGCTTCGGCCTCGCCGGCGTCGGTATGCTCGCCGGCCTGATCACGTTCCGACGCGGTATCCATCTGCTCGGCGACGCCGGTCTGCCTTCCGATGCGAAACGACTGACGGAGGTCGGCGCGGCAGGGCTCACGCGCGAGCGGTTGATCTATGGGGCGAGCCTGGTCGGTGTCGTCGTTGTGTGGCGGCTCGTGCAGTCACACGAAGTCGTCGGTGGGCTGTTGCTGGTCGCCGCCGCGGTGACCGTCGTCGGCGTGATCGGGTTCGCGGTGCTGCGTCTGCCGCCGATCGAGCGTGATCGCATGCTGGTCGTGCTGTTTCTCACGGCCGTGTCGGTGGTCTTCTGGGCCTTTTTCGAACAGGCCGGCAGTTCGATGAACCTGTTCGCCGAGCGCAACGTCGACCGGCACGTCTTCGGACTCGACATCCAGGCGACGCAGTTCCAGTCGTTGAACCCCGCCTTCATTCTATTGTTGGGGCCGGTGTTCTCGCTGTTGTGGGTCGTGCTGGCGCGGCGCGGCCGCGAACCGAGCACGCCGGCGAAGTTCGGGATGGGCGTGCTGCAGGTGGGACTCGGCTTTGCGGCCCTCGTTTACGGCGCACAACAGGCCGATTCGAGCGGACTCGTCGCGGCCGGATGGCTTGCTCTCGCCTATCTGCTGCACACGACCGGGGAGTTGTGCCTCTCGCCGGTCGGATTGTCGATGGTCACGAAACTGTCGGTGCCGCGCGTGGTGGGATTGATGATGGGCGTCTGGTTCCTGTCCAGCGCGTTTTCGCACTACGTCGCCGGGCTGATCGCGGCGGGCGCGAGTGCGAACGAAACACCGGGCGCAACGGTCGGCGGAGCTGAATCGCTCTCGATCTACGTCGCCACGTTCGGGTCGGTTGCCTGGGTAGCGGTCGCCGTCGGTGTCGTCGTGCTGCTGCTCGCACCGTTCATCCGGCGCTTCATGCACGAGCCCGCGCGCGGCGGCGAACGCCGATGACGCGTCCGGTTTGGGTCGAGTACAAGACCGCGCGTTGCATTCTGTGGTCCGGCGATCGGTTCCTTCTGGCGGTGCACCACAGCTATCTGCCGCTCAGCCGCGATCGCTGGGGTTTGCCGGGCGGCCGGATCGAGATCGGTGAATCCCCCGAGGCGGCGGCGCGGCGCGAGGTCAGCGAGGAGCTCGGCGTCGAACTCGGCGATCTGCTCGACTGCGGCGACTATCGCTACAAAGGCGCGCGCCATAAGGTGTTCGGCACGCGCTTCATCGGCACGGTCGGCGCGTTCGATCGCAACGAAATCGAGCGGATCGGGTGGCACAGCCTCGATGACGTGGTGGCGCTCGCGCGCAGCGGCCGGTTACATGCGGGCTTCGAACACGACGCGATTCACGCGTTCCTCAGGCAGATGCCGGGCTGATCGACTACCAGACGCGCGCGTCGGCGTCTTCCCGACACACTTTCACCAGGCCGACCCGCAGCGCGCTGTAGTCGGTATTGGAGTTGCCGCGGTACAGCACGCGATGCTCGGCGATGCACTCGGAGAACAGCTTCTTCTCCTGTTCGCGCTTGATGTCGGCGAGCGTGCCCGGCGTAGGATGAGACTGACACCCGATCGATACGGCTGCGATCAGCGTAAGGGGGACCGAACGAGTCGCTCGATGCATGTGCCTTCCTCCCCAGAAAGACATACGGAGTGAGCGCCCGAGTCACGATCCTGTCCAATTCCTTTCCGGAATTTGCCCGGTGCGCTATAGGCGCGGATCGACCAAGACTTTGATGTCCTGCGGTGGCCCACCGGTCGCCTGCGGCGCGGAGAGTCGCTCGAACGCATCGCCGATCCGTTGCAGCGAGACGGTGGACGTATGCAGCGCGGCGCAGCGCATTCGCCCGTCGGCCACCAGTCCCTGAGCAATGTCGAACTCTTCTCGAAGATAGGCGAGGGATGTCGCCACGCGCACTTCCTTCACGAGCCACTCGGCCGCCTGAATCTGCGCGGGGCCGTTCGGCACGCCCACCAACGATACCGTTCCGCCGCGGCGTACCAGCGAAACGGCTTGTCCGATGGTGCGCGGAATGCCGGCGCACTCGATGACGATATCCGCGCCCTGTGCGCCGATGTGCGCGTTGACGGCCTCCGTCACGTCGGCCGCCCCCGGATCGATGAGCTTGTCGGCCCCGAGCGAGCCGCCAAGCTCGCGCCGGCTGCGCTGCGGCTCGACGAGCATGACGGTGCCGGCACCGGCCGCGCGCGCCGCCTGCAGCACCAGCAATCCGATCGGACCGGCGCCGAGCACCAGCACCGAATCGCCGAGCCGGATGCCGGTGCGACGCACCGCGTGAACCGCCACGGTTGCGGGTTCGAGAATCGCCGCGTCGACGTCGTCGAGCTTCGGGTCGACGTGGTACAGGCGCGACGCGTCGATGGCAATCGCAGACGCAAATCCACCGTGCGGCGCCGCGAGCGGACCGATGCCGATCATCCCGGCGAATGCGGTCTCGCAGTGGGCGGCGTCACCGCGCCGGCACGTGGCGCACGACCCGCAGGCCACGGCGGCACCGATGGCGACCCGATCACCTTCGCGGACGTGCGATGTCTGAGCACCGACGGCGCTGACGCGGCCGGTCCATTCGTGGCCGCAGATGGCCGGGTTGTACGGTTCGCCTGATTGAAAAGCGTGGAGGTCGGTGCCGCAGATGCCGCAATACGCGATCTCGACCACCGCCTTGCCGGGTGTCGGTACGGGCTGCGGCATCTCTCGCAGTTCGAGCCGACGTTCGCCGGTGACGAGTCCCACGAGCATCGACGTATCTCCGAAACGTGATTTACCTATAATCCCGGCAATCGCCGCCCGAGACCACTCACATGTTCATCGACGTCGTGTCCGACCTCATCTGCCCGTGGTGCTTCATCGGCAAGCGGCGTCTCGATCAGGTGCTTGCGTCGCCGGCGGGTGCCGACGTGATTCCGCGCTGGCGTCCGTTTCAGCTGTATCCGCAATTGCCGATGGAAGGGCTCGACCGCGCCACGTTCATGCGCGCGCGGTTCGGTGACGAAGCCGCGAGGCGAGGCACGCCGCAGGTGATTCTCGACGAAGCACGCGGCGCCGGTATCGAGCTGAACTACGGCGCTGTGAAGCGCGTGCCGAACACGCTGAATGGTCATCGTCTGGTCGACTGGGTGGGTCCCGGCGCGCAACAGCACGCACTGATGGACACGCTGTTCCGCTACTACTTCTGCGACGGGCTCGACCTCGGCGATCTCGACGTGCTCGCCGATGCCGCGGCTTCGGTCGGCGTGGACCGGGAGGCGGCCCTGGCGATGCTGAACGGCGATGCCGGCGTCGACGAAGTGCGCACGCTGGTGCAGGACGCGTACGACTCCGGTGTAACCGGCGTACCGTGTTTCGTGCTGCCGTCGGGCTATGCGATTCCGGGCGCGCAGTCGGTGGAGACGCTGACCCGATTCATCGAGCGGGCGCGCGAACTCGAACGAGCCGGCGCATAGCGCTCTCCGGTCCAACAATTCAACCAGGGGGATGCCATGAAAGGACTGCAGGTCATCGCAGAAGTGTTGAAGCGGGAAGGTGTGGAGTTCATCGCCTGCTATCCGCACAACGATCTGATCGAGGCGTGCGCGCAGGTCGGTATTCGCCCGATCATGTGTCGCCAGGAGCGCGTGGGCCTCGCGATCGCCGACGGTTTCAGCCGCGCGACGAACGGCAAACGGATCGGCGTGTTCGTGTGCCAGCAGGGACCCGGCGCGGAAAACGCGTTCACCGGCGTGGCTCAGGCGTTCACGGACAACGTGCCGATACTGGTGCTGCCCGCGGGCGAAGCAACGGCACGCCAAGGCATCTCGCCGGTGTTCAGTTCGTACGAGAACTACGCGCACATCACGAAATGGCGCGCGTTCGTGTCCGACGTGAACCGGATCGCGCCGACCTTGCGCCATGCGTTCTATCGTCTGCGCAGCGGACGAGGTGGTCCGGTGTTGATCGAAACCGCGGTCGACGCGATGGCAGCGGAACTCAAAGGCGAACTCGACTATGCGCCAGTGAAAGGCTCGCGGTCGGGACCGGACCAGGCCGCGGTGAGCGAGGCGGTCGACACGCTGCTGGCGGCGAAACAGCCGGTGGTGTTCGCGGGGCAGGGCGTGTTGTTCGCGGAAGCGAGCGCGGAACTCGTGCGCTTTGCCGAAATGCTCGACATCCCGGTCACGACGACGATGCCCGGCAAAAGCGCGTTCCCGGAACAACATCCGCTCTCGCTCGGCGCGTCCGCCATCACCAAGCCCGAACACATGATGCAGTTCCTGACCGCAGCCGATGTCGTGTTCGGCATCGGCACGAGTTTTACGCGCACGATGTACGGCACGAACGTACCCGGCACGAAGGTGTTGATCCAGGCGACCAACAGTGAAGCCGACATCAACAAGGACTATCCGATTCAGGTGGCGCTCGTTGGCGACGCGCAGCTCACGTTGCAGGCGTTGATCTCCGAGCTCGAACGGCGCGGCGTGAACCGTGGCTCCGGTGCGGTGGCCGAACGCGTGTCGAGCGCGAAGCGCGCGTTCCTCGCGAAATGGAAGGGCGAGTTCACGTCCGACGAAGTGCCGATCAACCAGTACCGCATCGTCGCGGACCTGATGAAGCGGCTCGATCCCTCGCAAACGATCATCACGCACGACGCTGGCACGCCGCGCGAACAGATCATCTCGTTCTGGGAAGCTACCGTGCCGCGCGGCTATATCGGCTGGGGCAAAACGACGCAGCTCGGCTTCGGCCTGGGCGCAATCATGGGCGCGAAACTCGCGGAACCCGGCAAAGTGTGCGTGAACATCATGGGCGACTCCGCAATCGGCATGGTCGGCATGGACATCGAAACCGCGGTGCGCAACAAGATCGGCATCGTCACGGTGATCTTCAACAACGGCATCATGGCGATCGAGACGCCGTCGCTGAAACACGCGCACGCGACTTACGGCGCAAACTTCCAGGGCGGCAACTACGCGCAACTGGCGGACGCGCTCGGCGCGTGGTCGAAGCGCGTGGAACGTCCTGACGATTTCCTTCCGGCGCTCGATCAGGCGTTGGCAGCCACGAAGGACGGCCGCCCCGCGGTGATCGAGTGCGTCGTCAAAGCAGGCTACGTATGGCCTGGCCGCGGCGAGCCGAAGGCGTAGCGCAATGAGCACGGAGTCCGCGGCATACAAGCTCTACGGCGCGAAGGGCAGCGGCTCGATGATCGTCGAGATGGCGCTGGCCCGTGCGCAACTTCCCGTCCAGTTCGTCGACCTGGCGTGGGACGACGTCGGCTGGAACAGCCGCACGCTCGCGCCCCTCAATCCGCTAGGTCAGGTACCGACGCTGGTGATGCCCGACGGTAGTATCATGACCGAGACCGCTGCGATCCTCCTGCACATCGCCGAACGTGTGCCCGCAGCCGGTCTCGTACCGGCGCCGGACCATCCACAGCACACAGCGTTCCTGCGCTGGCTGGTGTTCCTCGTATCTGCGATCTACCCCACGTTCACGTACGGCGACGTACCGAAACGCTGGGTCGCCGGCGACGAAACCGCAGCAAAGTCGCTGCGCACCGCAACCGACGAACATCGCAACCTCCTGTGGCGCTACGTCGAAGGTCAGATCAACGGACCTTGGTTTCTCGGCGACACGTCGTCGGCGCTCGATCTCTACATGTGGCCGATGACGTTCTGGCGGCCGGGCCGCGACTGGTTCCAGCAACACTGTCCGAAACTCCATCGGATCGGGACGGCAATGGACGCCGATCCCCTGTGTAAGGCCGTCGGGACCCGCAACGGGTTCTGAGGTTGGGCACGCGACGTCTGCGTTGTAACTGGCGCCGTACGCGACGCGTTCACACTGGTAGTGCGGAACAGGCAGATATGACAGTCTCGCGGACAGGACTGAACCAACAGAAGAGGTGTGAAGATGATGTTTCGTTCAGCGCGGCATGCGTCGGCAAGACTCCTGATGGCAGCGGGGCTCATGCTCGCCGGGAGCGCGGCGCTTGCGGCGCCAGTGGCCGAAGGGGACATGCTGAAATACTGCCAGGGCGAGGCCGCCTCGAAGTTCGACGTCAGTCCGCGTGAGATTCTGACGATGCCGCTTCAGCGCTCGGGTTCCGGATACGTCGTATACGGTCAGTATCCGCAGCAAGGCTCGAACGTGACCAGGTTCGAGTGCCACTACAGTCCCTCGCGCACGTTCCAGAACCTGACGCAGTCGGGCGCCAGCGGCGGCAGTTCCGGCG
>DATJGR010000325.1:0-16731 GCA_035494855.1 Pseudomonadales bacterium
CGGCCGGGACCGAACACGATCGGCACCTGCTTCTTCTTCATCCGCCACATCGCCTGGCCGATGTCGTCCATGTCCGTGACCATGAAGTTGACGTGGTTGAGCCGATTCTCGTTGGCTGCGCCGAGCGCGAACGAGTGGTGCAGCGGGTTCGGGAAGCAGCGCATGAACGTCACGCCACCGTCGATCCGATCTGACGCCCGGAAGTTGAGCTGGTCGAGAAAGAACTTTTCCGACGCCGCCTTGTCCGCGGCGAACAACACCACGTGGCCGAGGCGCGCGATCTTCGCAACCGTCGGCACGAACGGCTGCGCCGCGTTCGCGAACGAGTGGAAATACTCGAACGTGGTACCCGTCGTCGGCTCCGTGATGCGAAACGCATCGCTTACGCCAAGCGCCTCGCATTCGGCGCTGGCGACCGGATGTGGTTCGATGTCCAACGACTGCAGATGGGCGCGAATCTTCGCAACATCGTTCGCCGACTCCATCTCCCACCCGACGCGCCTCAACCCGACGGCATTCGACTGGTGCAGCACCACGTCGTGGTGTCGTTCGCTGCAGCGGAACAGATGTTCGCCGCTCAACGCCTGTCCCGCCGACATCAGACCGACGAACTCGCGATAGAAGTCGGCGGAGCGCTCCACGTCGGAAACGTTCAGCGCGACATAGCCGAGGCGCCTGTATCGAAAATCCTGCGGCATGCTTCCTCCTACAGAATGATGCTGACCTTGCCTTGTGCGTTGATGTCGTCCGTGTCGATGAACGACGTCTTGTTGCGGATCCTGATCGCGCCGGCGTCCACGCAGAGTTCGTAGCGATGGTGGCCGAGATACGTCTCGGTGATGCCGCGCTTGCTGCGGTAGGTGACGAAGTTCGACGTGGCCGAGAACGAAGCGTCGGAACCGCCGAGGATGCGCACGTTCGACACCATCCGGCGGCAGCGCGAGTGCGGAAACTCGACGTGTGCGTTCTTCTTGCCGAGACGCTTCACACGCTCGGTCAGCCGGTGATAGTCGTCGGCGACGTAGAACAGCGTAGTGGCCGGGTCGGCGTCGTCGTTCGCGCCGGCCGGCGGCACGAGATAGCGCGCACCCGGCACGAACAGTGCGAGCCACTCTTCCAGTCTCCATTCGTCGAGCAGCGCGGCTTCGAGATACAGAAAGTCTTCGAGTTCGATGCGCGTAATCGACAGCGCCTGCGCTTTCGCCGCCGCGGCACTCACAGACCCACTCCCGAAATGCGCCGATCCCACTCGCGCCAGAACACGCGCATCTGCGCTTCGTCCTCGATGATCGGATTCGGCTCGTTCATGCCTTTCGAAATGTCGTTCCACCCCGCCATCGCGAGGTTGTTGTAGCCGCGCTGGCACAGCGCCAGCGCTTCGCAATCGTCCGGCGTTGCGAATCCGCCAGGCCCGAGAAATTCCAGGTAGTTGTACAGGCGTCGTTCGCGCATCTGCGCGTTCTCGTCCTTCGGTGCCAACGCCCATGCGCTGACGTTCTGCTGACCCGGCGCCACCGGAAAGAACGTCCGCACCGTGACCGCCATGATGTCGTTGATGACGAGATTCGGAAAAATCAGCATGTTGCGGTTCTGATAAGCGATGCGTTCCGCGCGCGCCTTGCCGAAGCGCTTCTCGAGTCCCGCGCGGATCTCTGCGGTATCGGCGTCGCCCTTCTCGCCCCACGCCTTCACGGGTTTGGCGACCGGCCGTCCCCAGGGCGCGCCGTATTCGATCACCGCGTGGCCGTTGCCGAGATCGTTTGGTTTGTTGACCGTGGTCAGGTTTTCGCCGAGCTGGCCGCCGGACGCCATCACGTAGTCGAAGTACGTCGCATGCGTCGGCATGCCGTGGTAACCGTCGATGCTGTTCTCGCACAGCAGTTTCCAGTTCGCCGCGAATCCGTATTCCTGCGTGCCGCCGACGATCTCCATGCCGACGTCGGACTGGTCCATCACGAGATCGAGGAACTCGGTTGCACCGGCGAGATAGGTGACGAGGTCCACCGCGTTGCGATCGTAGTTGACGAAATACAGGCCGCGATAGTGATCGAGCCGTGGTACCTGCACCAGGTTGTGTACGCCGTCGACGTTCGAACCCTCTGCGTACCGCTCCGCGCCGGGACGATTCACCAGCTTGCCCTGCAGATCGAATGCCCACGCGTGATAGAAGCAGCGGAACATCTTGTCGTTACCCTGCTTCTCGCGGCACACCATGGCGCCGCGGTGCGGGCAGGTGTTGAAGAACGCGCGCACGTGGTCGTCTTTGCCGCGCACGAAAATCAGCTCGCGCCCCCCCACCGTGCGCGTCAGGAAATCACCCTTCGCCGCCACTTCGGACTCGTGTCCGACGTAAAGCCAGCAGGTGTCGAAAATGTACCGGCGTTCGCGTTCGAGGATGGCCGGGTCGACGAACACACGACGGTTCACACGGAACAGCCCGCGCGCGCGGTCTTCGCAGACATACGGTTCGATGATCGTCTCGGCTTTGACGGCACTCATGCCAATCTCCCCTTTACATACCGTGTGGACGCCTTGTAACATGCCGCCGCATCGAATGTAAAGTTCAATCAATCAGTGCGTTTTCTATAGTCTTCGATAATTTGATTCGTTGATATTTTTACCGTATCGCCACACTGTTTCAAGGAAGTCCATGTCAGCACTGCAACCCCGCATGACTCAGGATCAGCGCTCGGCGCTCACGAAAGAGAAGCTGGCGCGCGCCGCGTTCGAGGTGATCCGCGACGTAGGTTACGCCGGCTTCCGCACCGCCGCGGTCGCGAAAGCCGCCGGCGTATCGCAAGGCGGCCAGCTGCATCACTTTCCGACAAAGGACGATCTCGCGCTGGCCGCGGTCGAATACGGCAACGCGCTCGCGACGCGCAAAACGGAAGAGAACCTCGCGCGTTTCTCTGCCGACGACGATCCGATCGAGGCGATCATCACCGACAGCGTGGACTACTACTTCTCCGGTTCGTTCGACGTGGCCATCGACGTCGTGAAATCCGGTTCGCAGAACATCGAGCTGCGGCGCGACATCGCCGATTCGAGCCGAAACTTTCGCGAATTCGCAGAACGCGGCTGGCTGGAGAAGCTGGTCGAGCGCGGTTGGTCGGTATCGGACGCGCAGGACATCATCGATCTATCCACCAGCCTCGTGCGCGGCTTCGCGATCCGTAAATGGATCCATCGCGACACCGGTCAGTACAAACGTCTGATGGAACGGTGGGTCGAGATCGTTTACGCCAGTTTCGCGACGCCGAGCCAGCGTCGTGCCCGGTCCGCTACCAGATAACAGATCGACAGAGGGGAAGCCCCGAAGGAGGACACGTGGACTTCGAATTGCCGAGCGAGAACGATCCGCGGCGGCCTGCCGTGCGCGCGTGGTGCGAAGCGCATCCGAATCCCACCGGCATGGAGCTGGCAAAAGCCGGCTACGTGGTACCGCACTGGCCGCGGCCGTGGGGGCTCGAGGCGGAACCGGAGCTGCAGCTGATCATCGACGACGAGTTGAAGCGCGCCGGCATCTCGCGGCCCAACAATCCGGTGGCGATCAACAACTGCGGCATCTCGCTGGTGCTGCACGGCACGAAGGAGCAGCAGGACCGCTACCTTTGGCCAGCGCTCTCCGGCCAGGAAATCTGGTGCCAGCTGTTCAGTGAACCGAGTTCAGGTTCCGACCTCGCGAGCCTGCGCACGCAAGCCGTGCTCCATGGCGATCACTACGTAATCAACGGCTCGAAAATCTGGACCTCGCTGGCGCACAAGGCGACGGTCGGCGTCATGGTGGCGCGCACCAATCCGGCCGAACGGAAACATAGAGGACTCTCGACATTCATCATCGACATGCACGCACCGGGCGTCGAAGTGCGACCGATTTACGACATGACCGGGTTTCCGAACGAGTACAACCAGTGTTTCTTCACCGACGTTCGGGTGCCGGTGGGCAATCGCGTCGGCGGCGAGGGTGACGGCTGGCGGATCAGCAACACTCAGTTGCAGACCGAACGCGTTGCACTCGCGAAACCGGGTGCCATCTGGGGAACCGGTCCATCGGCGCGCGAACTGGTCGCCGGCCTGCGCGACGCCGGCGCCCTTGCAGATCCGTTGGTGCGGCAACAAGCGGCGGAACTCTACATCGAGGGCGAAGTGCTGCGGCTGCTGAAATACCGCAACCTGAGCGATCGCATGCAGGGGCGCCCGCTCGGACCCGAGTCCGCGGTGCAGAAAGCGCTGTCGGCACCGCACGGTCAGCGCGTCATGGCCATGGCGCTGGAGTGGATGGGGCCGCGCGGCCTGCTGCAACGCGCCGAGCCGTTCGTGAACCAGGCGGAAGCAGATGGGCTCGGCGAGGAACTCGCCGGCTGGAACTGGGGGATCTGGTTCAGCCCGGCCGTTACGCTCGGCATCGGCACCACCGAAGTGATGAAGAACGTCATCGCGGAACGGCTGCTCGAAATGCCGCGCGAAGACGATCCGGACGTGCGCAAACCCTGGAACGAGACGCTGAAGAGGACCGCATCGTGAACTTCGCCTTCAACGAAGATCAGGACCGTTTGCGCGACAGTGCGGCGCGTTTCCTTCGCGATCGCATCGATCTCGGCCGCCTCACGGCGCAAGGCAATCGTCCCGACACCACATACGATCAAACGCTCTGGAACGAGATCGTCGCGCTCGGCTGGACCGGTCTGATCGTTCCAGAAGAGTACGGCGGCCTCGGCATGAGCCTCGTCGACTGGGTGGTGATCACCGAAGAACTCGGACGGTCGCTCGCGCCATGCCCTTACCTCGGCAACTACGCCGGCACGCTGGCTCTGCTCCGCGCCGGTTCGGCCGAACAGAAGGAAACGCTGCTGCCGCAGATCATCGGCGGCACCGTGCAGACCGCGCTGGCGTGGAGCGAAAGCGAACAGACTGAAGATCCGCTCGCGGTGACCGCCACGGTGCGAAACGGCCGCCTAACCGGCAGCAAACGTTATGTCTTCGACGCCGATACGGCGACGCACCTGATCGTCACGGCGCGCGACGCTTCGGGATCGTTGGGGTTCTACCTGGTCGAACGCGATCACGGCGTCTCGATCGAACCGGTGCCATGGATGGATGTCACGCGCCGCGTCTGCACGGTGACGTTCGCCGAGGTCGCCGCCGAACCGATGCCGGTTGCCTTCGACGCAGCGTGGTCGTGGGTCGCGGATCGCGTGCTGCTCGCGCTGTCGTCGGAGAACGCCGGCGGCGCCGAATCGATCCTGCGGCAGACCGTCGCGTACGCGAATCAGCGCATCCAGTTCGGCAAGCCGATCGCGTCGTATCAGGCGATCAAGCACAAGTGCGCCGACATGATGATGAAAGTCGAGTCGGCCAAGGCGCTCACTTACTACTGCGCGTGGGCGCTGGCGGAAGGCGCTGACGAGGGTCCGCTCGCCGCGTCGATGGCGAAGAGCTTCACGTCGGACACGTACCGGTTCTGCACCAGCGAAGCGATCCAGATTCACGGCGCGATCGGTTTCACTTGGGAAATGACGGTGCATCTGTACTTCAAACGGGCGCGCGCGAATGCGGTGATGTTCGGCAATCCGGCCGCTCATCGCGAGCGGGTGATACAACTGGTGACTGCCGCATGACGGGGCCTCTCGACGGCATCCGCGTGCTCGATTTCACCGCGATGGTGTCGGGACCGTACTGCACGCGGCTGTTGGCCGACATGGGCGCCACGGTAATCAAGGTGGAGGCCGAGGGCGGCGATCTGCTGCGCCACGCCGTACCCCTCGGCGCCGCCGGCAGCCGGTACTTTGCCGCGTTCAATGCCGGCAAGCAGAGCATCGTGATCGACCTGAAGTCACCGCAAGGCGTTGCGATCACGCGCGACCTCGCGGCGAAATGCGACGTGGTGGTCGAGAACTTCCGGCCAGGCGTGATGCAGAAACTCGGCCTCGGCTACGATGCGCTAGCGGCGTCGAATCCCCCGCTCGTGTATTGCTCCATATCCGGGTTCGGGCAGACCGGCCCGATGAAGGACTGGCCCGCATACGCGCCGATCGTCCACGCACTCAGCGGTTTCGACCACGTCTTCACGCAGTGCCAGGAAGGCGCCAGCGAGCCGCCGATCGCCGGCATCCAGGTGGCCGATGTGCTCACCGGCGCATTCGCGTTCGGCGCCGTGCAGTCGGCGTTGATCAAGCGCTTCAGAACGGGGCGCGGCGACTACATCGATGCGACGCTCATCGAATCGGCCATGGCGCTGATCACCGGCGATCTGCAGATGCCGCAGATCGAAACCGATGCACGCATCCAGACGTTCAAAGCCGTGCGAGCACAAGACGGCTTCGTCATGCCGGTAATTCTCACCGAGAAGGCGTTCGAATCGCTGTGCCGCATCATCGATCCGCGGCTGCTCGACGATCCGCGCTTCAATCACCGGGTGCCGCGCGCAAAACACATGGCGGAATTCCGCGACGCCATCGAAGCATGGACGACGCAGCGCAGCGCCCGCGGGTGCCAGGACACGTTGATGGCGGCCGGCGTGCCGTGTGCGCGATATGCAACGGTGGAAGACGTGCTCGCTGATCCGCACCTCGACGCGCGCGGCAGCTTCACCGCGCTCGACGACGGCGACGGAGCATTCAGGGTGAACAACGCACCATTTCAGTTTCGCGACAGCGCCACCGCGATTCGCGGCGGCGCACCGAAACTCGGGGAGCACACCGCGACCGTGCTGGCCGATCTTCTTGGCGTAGACGTGGATCGTCTTCGCTCGCTCGTTGCAGCAGGCATCGTCACCTAGAGCGGGCGCATGAGCCGCAATCCCCTCGTCGCGCGCCGGTAGAGAAGCAGACGAGTCGTAACGGCGCAGCCGAGTCTTTCCAATCAACCGACCGGTTGCACTCTCAGTCCGCTGATGGCCTTCGGCAATTGCGTGGTGATGATCCGCGCACCGGGGCGCAGTCCCTCGCCGCGCACCAGAATCCGGTATTCCCCCGCGTCGGTCGCGTGATCGCCGACGCGTTCGACCGTCAGCGCCTGCAACCGGTCGTCGACCACCTGATACACGCGGTCGTTCTCGTAGATCGACTGCACGGGTAATGCAACCACGTCCTGTTCCGCCGGCAATGTGATCGAGAGTTTCAGCACGCGGCCGATCTCCAGCGCACCGGTTGCCGGCGCGCCGATACGAAAGAAGGAGTCGATGCCGCTGTGACCGTCCCGCACGTTGCCCGCGAGGCGCGTCAGCACGAACGTGCACGCGCCTTCGTCGCTGCCGGTGCGCGCGGTCACCGGCACGCCGTTGGCGAGATGTCTGCGCACGGCCGCCGAATACACATCCGGCAACGGCGCGCGCACTTCGAGGCCATCTGCATCGGCGATCTCGACCAGCGGTTGGCCGAGTGCCGTGTGATTGCCCGGCGAGGCGGCCACGCTCAGCACCGGTCCGCCGAATGGCGCGTGCAGAGTCGCGTGGTCGAGATCGAGTTGCGCGCGGTCGAGCGCCGACATCGCCTGTTCGACGCGCGCTCTCTGCTCGGCGATCTGGTTCGGAAAATCCGCCAGCGCGAGCTTGTGCGTCTGGTGTTCGATCGCCGCGGCACTCGCCTGATCGGTCACTTCGTCGAGCAACGATTGCGCGACCATACCTTTTTCGAACAGCCCCTGATAACGGCGCAGCTTCGCCTGTGCCGTATCGCGCTTCGACTGAAAGTAACTCGTGCTCTCCTTCGTGACGCTCCACTGCGTCTGAACGCGCGTCAGCACCGCGCGTTCGCGGTCGAGTTCGGCGTGGCGCTCGCGCACCGCGAGTTCGAACGCAGCCGGATCGAGCGTTACGAGCACGTCGCCCTTCGCCACCCATTGCCCTTCCCGCACTGCGACCGTTGCGATATCGGCAACGAGATCGGTCTGTATGCGTGCCACGCGCGTGGCCTCAACCTTGCCGAACGCGTCGAACATCGGCGACAGCGCTGCCGGTTCCACCGTGAGCACCGACACCGGCCACGCTTTCTCTTTCGGCGCCTCCGGCGCAGCGGAAGGGCCGGTTGCGAAGATCACCGTGCTGGTCAGCACGGAACCGAGCAGAATCGCGGCGCCTACGAACCAGCGTCGCTTCTGCGGTTGCGCCACGAGCCGGTCGCCGGCTCTGGCCAGAACAGTGCGCACAGATGAAACGGAAATCATGACGATGATCCTTCGAGAGCAGCCGGAGTTTTCTGCGTGGATGTGGCGTTCTGCACGCGTGTCTTCAGCCCTTCGAGCAGCGTGATCAGGGCCGGCACCACGACGAGTACGAGCAGTGTCGACATGGTCAGGCCGAAGCCGATCGTGATCGCGATCGGTACCGTGTAGAAATCGAGCGAACCGCGGCCGATCAACATCGGCAGCAAGCCGATGCTGGTGGTGGCCGACGTCAGGAACACCGCGCGGAACCGCGACGACACCGAATGCTCGAGCGCCGCGCGGAGCGGCGAACCATTTTCGAGTTCGCGGCGCAGGAAACTGATCAGCACGATCGAGTCGTTCACGACCACACCCGACAGACAGAAGAATGCGAGCAGCGACATCGCGCCAATGTCTTCGCCCCATATCCAGTGGCCGAGAATGGCGCCCGTGAGCCCGAACGGAATCGCGGTCATGATCGCCAACGGCCACACGTACGACGAGAACGCGCACGCGAGAATCAGATAGATCATCACCAGCGTCAGCACCGCGCCGAGCGACATCGTCTGGAGAATCACCTGGTCGTCCTCCGATTTGCCCGAGAGACCGAACGTCAGATGATTCGCCGCGAGGATCTCCGGCAGATACCGGCTCTGCACTTCCGAGACGACGTGGAAAGCGTTCGTCACCTCCGGATCCACCGTAGCGAAAACGCGCACCGCCATCTCGGTGTTGTTGTGGCGGATCACGTCGATGCCGCGGCGGTTGTGCAATACGGCGACGTTCGTGAGCGGCACGAATTCGCCGGACGGCGTGCGGATCGGGAAGCGCTGCAGGCTCGCCAGGTCGTCGCGCTCGGCGTCCGGCAGCATCACTCGAACCTCCAGTTCGGCGTCGTTCTGGTTGAAGATCTGCACCCGTTCACCGTTATAGGCCGCGCGCAGTTGCGCGCCGAGCGCGTCGGACGTGATCCCCAACGCGCGTCCCGTCGGCGTCAACTCGAAGATCAACTGCTCTTTCCCGTACGGCAGATCGTCGGTGACGTTCGAGACGCCGTCGAACGAACGCAGCACTTCGGCAAGTTGTTCTGCACCCGCCTTCACCGATTCCAGTGTTTCGCCGCGCAGCACGAGCGTCACGTCGGGACGCCCCGCATTCGCGCCGCCTTTCACACCGAGGTCGAACTGCTCGACGTACGGCGGCACGTTCACCTGTTCGCGCCAGCGCGCAGCGAACGCCTGCGGACGCACCGTGCGGTTCTCTTCGTATTCGTACTGACCGACGACCGATGCATATTGAGTGCCGGACTGCGGCTCGTCGTTGAACGTGGCAACGTTGCGCTTCGTCAACCACCCGAGCAGATTCACCGAACCCGTCTGTTCGTTCGTTGCAGCGACGGTGCGTTCGAGTTCGGCGATGAATGCGGCCTTGTCCGCGTCAGTCGCCGCGGCGCTGAATTCGATATCGGCCTCGAGCGATTCGATGTCGAAGCCGGTTACGAAGTTGATGCCGACGTGCTGCGAAACCACGAGCGACAACGCACACACGATGCCGCCAACGGCCGCGCAGAGGGTTGCGCCGGGATTGTCGAGCGCGCGGCGCACGAGACCCATGAAATGCACGTCGCGAAAATGCAGGAAACGGGTTTCGAGCCAGTCTCGCGCACGTTCGGCAGGCTTCCAGCGCGCTCGGACACGACCGAGTTTCGCCATCGTTTCGAAGCTGCCGCGCAGGTGCGCGGGCAGCACCAGGAAACACTCGATCAACGACGCGATCAGTACGCAGGCCATTACCACCGGCAGCGTCAGCACCACGTCGCCCATCGGTCCGCCGATCATCACGAGTGGAATGAAGGCTGACAGCGTCGTCAGCGTCGCCGTCAGCACTGGCACCCACATTCGCTTCGCGCCTTCGACGGCGGCGTCGAGCGGCGAATGACCGGCTTCGAACAGCGCCATCGCGTCTTCGCCGACGATGATCGAGTCGTCCACCACGATGCCGATCGCCATGATGAATGCGATCAGCGCGATGATGCTGATGCCGTAACCGAAGATGCCGTAGAGCATCGCGAGACCGAGCAGGAAACACGTCGGCACGCCGACGGTCACCCACAACGCAACGCGGCCATTGAGGAACATCAGCATGGTCACCACGACGAGCAGCAACCCGGACCACGCGTTGTTCGCAACCATCTGCAATTGCGCGCCGAGCAATTCCCAGATGTCGTTGTAAACGGTCAGCTGCACGCCGGCCGGGAGGTTCGCGCGCGTCTCCTCGAGCCAGCGTTTCGCTACGCGATTAGCCTGCAGCGCGTCCGCTTCGGTCGCGCGCATCAACGTCATCTCTATGGCGACGTCGCCGCCGCGGGTCACGATCGGCTGACCATCGCGCGGCCGCCGCACCACGTCGGCGATGTCGCCGACGCGCAGCAGCGAATCGCCGTGCTCGATCACCAGTTGCTGGAAGCCCAGCGGATCGCGTTGCTGGTCCAGGCTGCGCAATTGCCGGGAGCCCTGACCGCGGCCGATGGTGCCGGCCGGTACGTTCGCACTGACGCGTCCGACTTCGTGCGCGAGGTCGTCGAGCGTCATGTGCAACTCTTCGAGCCGCTGTCCGCCGACGAGCACCGCGATCTCCTCGTCGGGCAACCCTTCGTATTCAACGCCTTCGATGCCGCGCGCGAGCAGGTCTTTCTCCATGCCGCGCACGACGGGAATCAGTTCGTTGACGTCGCCGGGACCGGTCACCAGCACTGACAGCACCGGCTCTAGATCGATGAAGCGACGCACCGTCGGCGGCTCGATGCCGGCCGGCAGGTTGCGCAGGTTTTCGACGCGCTGTTTTACCTGATCGAGCGCCGTGACGAGGTCCGCGTCGTAGTCGAACTCCGCGACGACGCGCGAGTATTCGTTGGCCGTATACGACGTGACCTCTTTGAGATTGTTCAGCGTCCGCAGCTGCTGCTCGATCGGCGTGGTGACGAGTTCGGCGACGTCTTCGGCGGCCGCGCCGCGCCACTCCACTTCGACGTACACCACCGGCACGTGCACCGGCGGATCGAGCTGCGATGGAATCCGGTGAATGGCCCACATACCGGCCAGAATCATCATGATCATCGCGAGATTCGCGGCTACGCGGTGCTCGGCGAATTGCCGGATCACAGGATTTCCCCACCTCAGGCTCGACGGCAAGCGGGGTTACACGATTCGTGCCAGTATCGTATCCGAGCGTAATACCTTGAAATGACTGCAGTTGCAGTATCGCCACACCGAACCGCGTGCGTTTCATTGGCGGATCTCGCCAACTGTTCGCCGGTCCCCGCGACAGCGTGCACGTGTTAGCGTACCCGCGTGACGTGAGGAGCTGCATCGATGCTGAAGCTCTACGGTCTGACCAAGTCGCGCGCGTTGCGCTGCATCTGGATGCTGTACGAAATCGATGCGCCGTTCGAACTCGTCCGCCTCTCTCCGGAAGCGCCGGACTTCCCCGTCGGGTCCGATATCAATCCCAACCGGAAGATACCGGCGCTGGTCGACGGAACCACCGTCATGTGGGAATCGATGGCCATCAATCTGTACCTCGCGCAGACGCGCACCACCGAACTTTCGCCGCGCGGTCGGACCGAACTCGGCGACGCGTTGAAGTGGACGTTGTGGGCGCAATCCGAACTCGAAGAGTTCTTCAACAAGACGGGGTCGCTCGACGCGATTCCACCCGAGTGGGCGAGCAGAACGATCGGCGTGCTCGAAACCACGTTGCAGAAGCACGCTTTTCTGATGGCCGATCGGTTCACGGTGGCAGACCTGAACGTCAGTTGCATGTTCTTGGGTCCGGTGTCGTCGCAGCTGTCGCTCGACGCCTTTGCATCGACGAAGCGCTGGCGTAATGCATGCTGGACGCGTCCGGCGTGTGAACGCGCGCTACGAGAAGCACTCGATCCGGCGTATCCGTAACCGGCGCGTCGGAACAGCCGCGTCGTACCGGTGTTCCCCGTTGCGAGTCTTGCGCGAAGGCGCGTCCGCGGGGAAGCTTGTCCAGAACCTTCAGCGCGAGTTGTCATGAACGCATCCGACGCACCGGTCCGCTTGACCCAGTTCAGCCACGGCGGCGGCTGCGGTTGCAAGATTGCGCCGGGGGTATTGCGCGACATGCTGGGGCAGCGTGCTCCAGGCGTTCTGCCGAAACAGCTGCTGGTCGGCATCGAGACATCGGACGACGCCGCCGTGTATCGGTTGAACGACGAACAGGCGATCGTCGCAACCACCGACTTCTTCATGCCCATCGTCGACGATCCGTTCGACTTCGGCCGCATCGCTGCGACCAACGCGATCTCCGACGTGTACGCGATGGGCGGCACGCCGTTGTTCGCGCTCGCACTCGTCGGCATGCCGATCAACCAGCTGCCGATGGAGATCATCCGCGGCATTCTCGCGGGCGGTGAGAGCGTCAGCGCGGCCGCGGGCATTCCAATCGCGGGCGGCCACAGCATCGACTCGGTGGAACCGATCTACGGGCTGGTGGTGATCGGTCTCGTGCATCCGGATCGGGTCAAACGCAACGCCGGCGCGAAGTCCGGCGACATACTGATACTCGGCAAGGGTCTCGGCGTCGGAATCCAGAGCGCCGCATTGAAGAAGGGGGAACTCGATGCTGCGGGCTACGCCGCCATGATCGCGAGCACGACGCAGCTCAACACGCCCGGCATCAAGCTCTCGCATCTCGGCGGCGTGCACGCGCTCACCGACGTCACGGGTTTCGGATTGCTCGGACATCTGCTGGAAGTGTGCCGCGGATCTAACGTGAGCGCTGTGGTGCGATTCGCCGACGTGCCGATGTTGGCGGGCGTGAAAGGTCTGCTCGCGGCTGGATTCAAAACCGGCGCTTCACCGCGCAACTGGGCTGGGTATGGCGAGAGCGTCGATCTCGGCGCGCACGGCGAAGAAGCGAAAGCGCTGCTCACCGACCCGCAGACGAGCGGCGGGTTGCTCGCGGCCTGCGCACCCGACGCGGTGAATGAAGCACTCGAGATTTTCCGCGCCGAAGGTTTTCGCGACGCGGCCGTCATCGGCGAAATCGTCAGCGGACCTGCACGGGTGACGGTGCGCTGAAGCGCTCGGGCGTCCGCAGCCGCCGGCGCATGTACTCCACCAACAACTTCACTTTGCGCGGAACCTGTTTGCGTGACGGATACACCGCCGAAATCGCAGTCTGAAAGTTGGTCGGCGACGCGACATGGTGCGGAAACAGATCCATCAGACGACCCGCTTTCAGATCGTCGCCGATCAACCAGTCCGAGAGCAGCACCACACCCGCGCCGTCCAGCGCACACTGGCGCAACACGATGCCGCTGTTCACGGTGATGTTGCCGCCGATGGTCACTTCACTGACGCGATCGTGGGCGTCACGAAAACGCCAGGTCGTCGCGAATCCGGGTAACGGAAACGTGAGACACGGAAACCGAGCGAGATCCTCTGGCTTATCGGGCCGACCGAGGCGCTGCAACAGTGCGTCGCTCGCACACGCGAAGTAGCGCGTGGCGATGAGCGGCTGCGCGATCAGGTTCGAGTCGGGCAGCGGACCATGACGGATGGCCAGATCGAAACGCTCGGCCACGAGATCGACCACCGTATCGGTCAGATGCAGTTCGATCGTCAGCGCCGGATGCAGCCCGGCGAAGTCGCTCAACAGCGGGCCGATGCACTGCACGCCGAACGAAGTGGATGCGGTGACGCGCAGTGTGCCGCGCGCGACGCCGGTGGTATCGGCAACCGCTTGCTGCGCGCGGCGCAGTCCATCTAGATGCGGCTCCACGCGCGCAAGCAGCAACGTGGCGGCTTCGGTGGGCGCAACGCGCCGCGTCGTTCGCTGGAACAACCGCGCGCCGAGTTCCGCTTCGAGCGCGGCGATGGTGCGCGAGATCGACGACGGTGTCGTGTCGCGATCGCGCGCAACCGCACTGAGGCTGCCTTTGCGCATCACGTCCACGAAGATGTCCAGTGCGGTCAGGTTCATTTGTGCCCTATCATTTGTGCCCTGTCTTCATTTGTGCCCTGTCTTCATTTTTGCAATGTCCGCATAGGTGTTTTCGTCGCGCAGGAATTCCGCCGGCAACGATAAGCTTGTACAAAGGTCCGCTCAAAGCACCACGTGAGAGCGGATATGGCGACACTGCAGGAAAAAGGCGCGGCGTTCCGAGCGCTGCACCATCGAAGCGACGCATTCATCCT
The DNA here is from genome assembly GCA_035494855.1 of Pseudomonadales bacterium. GTDB lineage: Bacteria > Pseudomonadota > Gammaproteobacteria > Pseudomonadales > Azotimanducaceae > DATJGR01. The sequence goes on from DATJGR010000325.1 coordinate 14,370, forward strand.
CGCGTGGGACGCAGGGTCGACGCGGATACTCACCGCGGCCGGCTTTGCGGCGATCGCCACCACCAGCGCCGGTTATGCGTTCTCGCTCGGCAGACAGGACAACACGGTCGGCCGCGCAGGAATACTGCAGAACGCCGCGGACATCGTCGCGGCAACCGATCTACCCGTGAGTGCCGACCTCGAGAACGGATTCGGCCACAGCGCGAACGCCGCGGCAGAAACGATTCGTCAGGCGGCCGCGATCGGACTGGTCGGCGGGTCGATCGAGGACTCGACTTACGACAAGACAGATCCGTTGTACGGGATCGAGCACGCCGCGGACCGCATCCGTGCCGCAGTCGAGACAGCGCGCGCCCAACCCTTTCCGTTCGTGCTCACCGCCCGAGCCGAGAACTTTCTCGTCGGTCGACCGAATCTGGCGGATGCGATCAAGCGTCTGCAGGCGTATCAGGACGCAGGCGCCGACGTGCTGTATGCACCGGGCCTCACGCGCGAAGAGGATATTCGAACGCTGGTGCAGTCGGTCGACCGGCCGGTGAACGTGGTGATGGGTCTGATGAACTCGCCGTTCGACGCAAAGACGCTGTCGCGCATCGGCGTCAAGCGCATCAGCGTTGGAAGCGCACTCGCGCGGCTCGCGTACGGCGCGTTGCAGGATGCCGCCCGCGAAATGATGGATCGCGGCACGTTCCGCTATGCCGATCGGGCGGCCCCGTATGCCGCGTTGAGCACGCTGTTCGCACCGCACTGAGGTTTCGGCAATCGAGTCATTTCGAAATATAAATATTATATATTTCAGTCTGTTATGAAACGTAATTAAAGTTAACATTAGATCTGGAGGCGTCAAATCCCGACACCGCTTGTATACAGACGCCAACAGACCTAGCAGCAGCGCTGCACGCCGCTCCACTTCTCGCGTTGACCCTGGAGATAGAAGGCGCGCCGATCGAGCATCGGTTCGTCGCCGTGGAACTGCGCGTGGTGCGCGCTGTAGCGATCGTAAGCGTCGTCGCCGGCGAGCGTGCGCAACAACCGCCAGAGTCGAACGAGCCTTCGCGTCATGACCGCGCCACTGCAGAATCGTTGGTAATCGGGACGTACACCGCCTCGGTGGACGGCATCACCGGCCTGCCCTTCGCCACGCGCCAACAGGTGCGTAGCGCATCGGCGATGATCAGCCAGAGTACCGCGGCAAAGAATACCGTCAGCACCGCATCGAGCTTCTGATTGAAGATCAGCTGCGGCGCCACGGCCGCCTGCTTTGCCGGCAGCAGCCCCGCCGCGAGTTTGGCAGCGAGTTCGTTCGCACCGGCGATGAAGCCGATGCGCGGCTCTACGGCGAAAATCTTCTGCCAAGCGGCAGTGGACGTGATGATCGCGAGCCACGCGAGCGGAACGCCGGTAACCCACGCATATCGTAACTTGCCCTGCTTCACGATGATCGCGGTCGCCACGGACAGCGCGATGGCCGCGAGCATCTGGTTGGCGATGCCGAACAACGGCCACAGGATGTTGACGCCGCCGTTCGGATCGATGACGCCGATGTACAGGAAGTAGCCCCAACCGCCGACCACGATCGCGCTCGAAATCAGCACCGACGGATACCACGAAGTCCGTCCCATCGGCTGCCACACGTGGCCGAGGAAGTCCTGCACCATGAACCTGCCGACGCGCGTTCCGGCGTCGAGCGTGGTCAGAATGAACACCGCCTCGAACATGATCGCGAAGTGATACCACACGGCCAGGAAGCGATCGCCGAATGCCGACGAAAAGATCGTCGCCATGCCGACCGCGAGCGACGGCGCGCCACCGGTGCGTGCAAACAGACTGATCTCGCCCATCTCGCTCGCGAGCGCGTGCATCTGCTCCGCCGTCACCGGGAATCCCCACGAAGAAATCGTCTGCACGGCCGCTTCAGCCGTGGTGCCGACCAGACCGCCGGGACTGTTGATCGCGAAGTACACGCCGGGATCGAGCAAAGTGGCAGCGATCAGCGCGATCACTGCAACGAACGATTCCAGCATCATGCTGCCGTAGCCGATCGGCCGAACGTCGAGTTCGTTGCCGATCAGCTTCGGCGTGGTGCCACTCGACACGAGCGCGTGAAACCCCGAGATCGCGCCGCAGGCAATGGTGATGAACACGAACGGGAAGATCTTGCCGCCGAATACCGGACCGGTACCGTCGATGAACTGCGTCACAGCCGGCATCTTGATCTGCGGATGCATCCACACCACCGCCACCGCCAACAGAATCACGGTGCCGATTTTGAGGAACGTCGACAGATAATCGCGCGGCGCCAGCAACAGCCACACCGGCACGATCGCCGCGATGAACCCATAGCCCATCACGAACCACGCGA
>DATJGR010000326.1:0-57626 GCA_035494855.1 Pseudomonadales bacterium
CACGCCGTTCGGGATGAAGCGCGAACTGCTGCTGTCGCCGCTCGGCGTGCCGTGCAATCCGCCGCCGTGGGGCGCGATCGCCGCGGTGGACATGAAGCGTGGCGAAATCGTCTGGGAGGTTCCGCTCGGAACCACGGAGGGCCGCGTGCCGTTCCTCAAGCGCAATTACGGCATGCCGGGGGTCGGCGGGCCGATGATCACGGCTTCCGGGCTCGTTTTCATCGGCGCGGTTACGGACAACTATCTGCGCGCGATCGACATCGAGTCCGGCCGCGAATTGTGGAAAGGCGGGTTGCCCGCCGGCGGACAGGCGACGCCAATGACGTACAGCTATCGTGGGCGTCAGTACGTGGTGATCGCGGCGGGCGGCCACTCGACGCTCGGCTCGCGCGCGGGAGACAGCATCGTCGCGTTCGCGCTACCGCGCTGAGGCGTCTTCGCGATCGATCACTTTCAGCGCCTCGCGTCGCGACAGCTGCGACAACTCACCTGCATGGCTCGCGACGTATCGACGCACCGCATCGGGATCGGTTTTGGAATACTCGCGCAGCGCCCAACCGATCGCTTTGCGCAGGAAGAACTCGTTCGACGGCAGTGACGGTTCGATCCAATCGAACAGCGACTTCGTATCCGTGGCCCTTTTGAACTTGAGTTGCGCGAGGATCGCGGTGCGGCGTTTCCAGATGTCGTCGTCGCGCGACCATCTCGACAGCACGTCACGCATCGGTTTCGGATGACGCTCGAGCAGTTCGCCAACGAGCCGCGCTGCGATCTCGTCGACGAAGTCCCACCACGCACCGGTTACGATCATCTCTTCGAACAGCGGCAGCGCATCCAGCGTGCGATGGATGCGATGGACGGGCATTCGGGCCAACGCAATCGCGCAGTAACGTTCTTCCCTGTATTTCGCGCCGCGCCAGATCGTCTGGACCGCTGTGCGCCACTCTATCGGCTCGTTGAAGCGCAATGCGGCGAACACGTCTCGGGCGATGGCGCGCACATCGGGCATCGCCACGCCGGCGTACGGCATCGCGGACTTCATGTAAGCTTGCTGCGCCTGCGCCTTTACGGGGTCCCCGACGCTCTCGAGCCCCCTTCGCAGGCTTCGAACCAGCGTCGATTTCGGAGTAGCCATGATTCGCGTCGTTCCGTTCGCGCTGCTGTTAGCCGTGTGCGTTGCGCACGCAACGGCGTCGTTGGCGGAGCGCACGCAGGTCGCCCTGCTGCGCGTGGAAGTGCGCGCCGACCAGAGTGAGCAGTTCGAGAAGATCCTGAACGAGCACTACGAGCGCAGCACCGCGATGATCCGTCGCGAAGTCCGTACAGCGCCGGAAGACGTCGACAAGCGCGTCCCGCGCCTGTTGCGGACCATCTCCAAAGACACGCTGAAGCACATGAGCAAGGTGCTCGACGCGAAACAGATGGAGGCGTTCGAATACGCGCTCGATCTCGAGAACCGGCGCTTCATGCAAAGCAACGGCGTTCACGAGCCGTAGCTATTGTCCGAACCGGCTGGCCGTGCGCAGGAATGCGAGTTCGGCCGGGGTCGAATCGCGGCCGAGCTGCGCGTTGCGATGCGGGAAGCGGCCGAACTGCAGCACGATGTCGCGATGTCCAATCGCGAAACGCAACGCCTCGTCCGAGTGGGCGCGGTTGTCGGCCGGGGTGTCGCCGGCGAGCCGCGTGAACAACGCGACCGACACCTGTTGATCCTCCTTCGACTCCGAGTGCTCGAACGGCAGATAGAAGAACGCGCGCTCGTCGTACCCGAGCTGTCGGTCGTGCCCCAGGTCGACGCCGCTTCTTGCAGCCGACAGGGCCAGCCCGTCGGTTGCAAACGCCGCGGCCGTGCCTCTGTGGATCTGTCTGGAGAACTGATCGGTGACGACGATGAAAGCGAGACGACCGCGCGGTTCGTCGAGCCACTTCGTCAACGCACCTGCCGCGGCTGCTACCAGTAACGGGCTGAATCGATCGGTGACGTCGCGATCGAATTCCGGATCGGGAGCGAACCAGCGCCGGCGCGCGTCTGGTCCGCTGAATCCTTGCGATTGCGGACCGAACCAGAACGCGAGCACGTCGTCGGGGGTCTGATTGTCTTGCTTCATGAGGTGGGCAAGAATGCACGCCGCAAAACCAACTGGCCAGATTGTGGAAGCGCTGCGCACGTCTATCAAGCAAGGCTGGGAACGGCTGACCGAAGGCATCGTTGCGTTTCTTGCCGCGCGAGGCGTTACGCCCAACCAGGTGTCTTTCGCCGGGCTGTTCGTGACGATCGCGTCGGCGCCCCTGTTCGCCGAGGGCTGGTTGTCGCTCGGGGCGTGGATTTTCGCCGCCGGTAGCGTTACGGACAGTATCGACGGCGCGCTGGCGCGAAAAACGGGCACGTTCAGCGAGGTCGGCGCGTTTCTGGATTCCACGTTCGACCGCATCGGCGAAGCGGCAGCGCTCGCTGGAGTAGCGGTGTTCCTCGCGCGCCAAGGATCCGATCTGGCGGTCGGTGCCATCGTGCTCGCGCTGCTCGGCGGCAGCCTGACGAGTTATGTCCGCGCCCGGGCCGAGTCGTTGGGAATCGAATGCACGGTGGGCTGGGTGAGCCGCACCGAACGCGTGTTCATCATGGGCTTGCTGTTGGTCGTGCACCTGCCGGAACTGATGGCGTACGTCCTCGCGCTCGCAACGGGCTTCACGGCGCTGCAGCGCATCCTGCACGTGCGGCAGGCGCTGGCGCACGGCACGGCCGACGCCGCGCTCGAACGATCCCGTCAGCGCTGATCGCGTCGCTGCAGTAGAAACTTGCTGGTGATGCGCGCGGCGCCCGTTGCCGCGCTTCCCGCGTCGGCGAGCTTCGCGGTGCGGTGATATAGATAGGCCGCGAAGAAAACGTCACCCGCGCCGGTAGGATCGCAACCGTCGACCGGCGGGGCCGCGGACCAGTGCACGTCGCGCTGCCCGCTCCGCAGCAGTATCCCGCCTTCCGCGCCGTCGGTAACGAGCGTTTCGATTGCGTTGCGCGCCGGCCGCTCCATCGGCGACAGGTGCAGATAGGCCTGCAGGGTCTGCCATTCGATGCGTGAAGCTTTCAGCCAGCGCAGATCCGGTAGCAGATCGACGACGCGGGGATCGATGTCCGGAACGACGCGCTCGCCGTCGATGCGCCGTGCGAATCCCTGCAGATCGAGCCCTGCAGGCTTTGCGCGATGCTCGTGCAACCAGCGCTCCTCCAGATCGTACGGATGCAGCGGACCGAGGTGCAGCCAGTCGATGTCTTCGAAATAGTCGACGTCGAATGCAATAGGCGCGGCCACAGCCGGCACCCGCTGCGTGCGTTCGTCGTTGGCACCGTAGCTGTTCTCGAAAGTCGTGGTCACGACGGACGGCTGCGCCGCGAGTCGAACACCGGCCAGCTCTTTTGCGATCAACGGTTCGTCGGCCGCAGCGAGCCGAGAGATCAGCGTGACGTCGATGCCGAACCGCAGGTAGGTGCGTGCTGCGTACAGCGCAGTGCCGCCGAACGTGTGCTGCGCGACGCCGTCGAAGATGTTGGTGTCGCGGGTGATCGACCCGACGACGAGCGCGCGCATGGTCGGGCGCTGCGTCAAAGGGCGTCGATGCCGGCGATCAATGCGTCGGCCGTAGCTTCGTCCGGCATGCGCCAGTCGCCGCGCGGCGAAAGGCTGACCGTGCCAACCTTCGGTCCCGGCGGCAGCGTCGTGCGTTTGAACTGCTGGCTGAAAAATCTGCCGAAGAAGAGTTTCATCCACCGCTTCACCGTGTCGGGCGGGTACGCACCTTCGAAACTCTCGCAGGCCAGCGCGTAGATCTTCGGCGGCGCGAAGCCGTTGCGCAGGTAGTGGTACAGGAAGAAGTCGTGCAACTCGTATGGTCCGATGATCGATTCGGTGGCCTGGCTGATGGCGCCGTCGGCGCCAGGCGGCAACAGTTCGGGGCTGATCGGCGTTTTCAGAACGGACTCGAGCACCTTCGACAGATTGTTGGGCGAGCGGTGGCGCGCGTACCAGCGCACCAGATACGCGATCATCGTTTTCGGCACGCTCGCGTTCACGTTGTAGTTCGCCATCTGGTCGCCGTTGAACGTGCACCAGCCGAGCGCCAGCTCGGACAGGTCGCCGGTGCCGACGACGATGCCGCCTACCTTGTTCGCGTAGTTGAACAGCAACTGCGTGCGCTCGCGCGCCTGCGCGTTCTCGAACACCACGTCGTGACGGTTGGACGGATGGTCGAGATCAGCGAGGTGTTGTTTCACCGCCGCGTCGATCGGAATCTCGACGAGCGTGGCGCCGCCCGCTTTCGCCAGCGCGCGCGCCGACGCGAGCGTGCCCGCGCTGGTGCCCGGTCCGGGCATCGTCAATGCGTGCAGCGTTGCCGGCGGTCGATCGCGTTTGGCCAGGGTGTCGAGGCAGACGAGGAAGGCGAGCGTCGAGTCGAGACCGCCCGACAGCCCGATCACCAGCGTTTCGGACCGCGCGGCCATCTGACGCCGAGCGAGGCCCGTTGCCTGAATCGACAGGATCTCCTGCGCACGCGCATCGAACTCGTGCTCGTCATCCGGCACGAACGGATGGCGCGGATAGCTGCGCGCCAATGTCGTTATCTGCGCCGGCGTAACGCCGGTGTCGATGCAGGAGTAGTTCTGTGGACGCGCGGCGGCCGCAAACGTGTTGTTGATGGCGCGATCGTGGCGCAGCTTTTCCCTGTCGAAGTCGGCGACCAGCCGGTCGCCGGCCAGCGTGAAGCGCGTCGACTCGCCGAGCAGCTGACCGTTCTCCGCCGCGATCAGATGGCCGCCGAACACCACGTCTTTGGTCGATTCGGTCGGCCCGCACGACGCGAACAGATAGCCGCAGATGCGCTGGCCGCTGGTCATCCTGACGAGGTCGCGCCGATAGTCGGCTTTACCGATGAGATCGGTGCTGGCCGACGGATTCAGTATCAGATCGGCACCGGCCAATGCGTGTCGATTGCCGATGGGGTCGGGCGCCCACAGGTCTTCACAGATCTCGATCGCAAAGCAGCTCTCACCGATCTGGAACAACTGGTTCGTAGCGAGCGGGAACGCGCCGTACGTGTCGTCGTCGATGGTGACGGCGACATCGGCGCCGGACACGAACCAGCGCTTCTCGTAGAACTCGCCATAGTTCGGTTGCGCGGACTTCGGCACCGCGCCGAGCAGGCGGCCGCGCGCCGCGACGAACGCGCAATTGAGCAATCGACCGTCTGCCAGCAGCCACGGCGCGCCGACGACGAGCACCGCCTGCGTTCCGGAGGTGGCACGAACGAGCGAAGCGAGCGCGGCGCGCGAAGCATCGAGCAGCGAGCGTGTGAAGAACAGGTCTTCGCAGCTATAACCGGTAATCGACAACTCCGGAAACAGCACCACGCTCGCCCCTTCGGTGGCCAGTTGGTGAAATTCGGTGGCGATGCGTCGCGCGTTATCGGCTGGATCGGCAAGCGCGACCGCCGGTGCTGCCGCAGCGGCGCGCAGGTAGCCGAGTTCGGTCATGTCGCTCATCGTCGAAGTGTAGCGCGAATGACCACCCGACGATCCGTGCGCGGTGTCGCTGCTGCGCGCGGTTGCGGCAGAGCGGAAAGCGTGGACAATGTAATTCGCCTGATTTATCGCAAATCGGGTTTTGAAACAGCCGAGTTCGAACTAGAAAGCCCTGGGGGGACGCATGAATTTCGAGTTTTCGGAAGAACAGAACCTGCTGCGTGAGCAGGCGAACGGATTCCTGAAGGCCAACTGCCCACCGACCGCGGTGCGAAAAATCCTCGAAGGCAAGGCGTCGTACGACGAGGGGTTGTGGAAGAAGATCGGCGAGATGGGTTGGACCGCCACCACGATCCCGGAGCAGTACGGCGGGCTCGGCCTCGGCTATCTCGAACTGTGCGTGATCGCCGAGGAACTCGGCCGCGCCGTGGCGCCGGTGCCGTTCTCGTCGTCTGTGTATCTCGCAACCGAAGCGCTGCTGCTGGCCGGCAGCGACGATCAGAAGGAACGGTGGCTGCCGCGCCTCGCGAGCGGGGAAGCGATCGGCACGTTCGCACTGTCGGAAGGACCGGGGCGTCCCAGCGCGAAGAGCCTCAAGACTGCGTTGTCGAAAGGACGATTGCGCGGCACGAAGCTCGCGGTTCCGGACGGCGACATCGCCGACTTCGCAGTGGTCGTCGCGAAGAGCCGCGTCGGCGACAAAGCGGGCTGGTATCTCGTCGACCTCACGCAACGCAACGTGAAATGCACGCCGGTTTCGACGCTCGACCCGACGCGCTCGCATGCATCGATCACGTTCCGCAGCGCAGACGCCGAACTGCTCGGTGCAGAAGGCGAGGGCTGGGCGCTGACCCAGAAGCTGCTCGACCGCGCGGCGATACTGTTCGCGTGGGAGCAGATCGGCGGCGCCGAGGCAGCGCTCAACCAGGCGAAGGAATACGCGCTCGGTCGCTACGCGTTCGGTCGGCCGATCGCGTCGTATCAGGCGATCAAGCACAAGCTCGCAACGGCCTACATCAAGAACACGCTGGCGCGCTCGAACGGTTACTACGGCGCGTGGGCGTTGAACACCAACGCGGCGGAACTCGCGCTGGCCGCGGCGACTGCGCGCGTGTCGGCCACGCAGGCTTACTACTTCGCATCGAAAGAGAACATTCAGACGCACGGCGGCATGGGCTTCACGTGGGAATTCGACTGCCAATTCCACTATCGCCGCTCGAAACTGCTGTCGGTGAACATCGGCAGCGAAGGCGCGTGGCAGGACCGTCTGATCACCGCCGTCGAACACAGTAACGTCGCGTAACAGCTCAACAGCGCACACCGGGAGAACACCATGGATTTCAACGACTCTGCCGCCGAAGCGCGTTTCCGCGAAGACGCGCGCGAATGGCTGAAGAAAAACGTACCGACCGCCGCCGAACTCGAAGGTCTCGATTACATCGGCAAGGCGAAGCTGTGGCAGAAGCGCAAGTTCGACGCCGGTTGGGCGTGCTTGCGTTGGCCCAAGGAATTCGGCGGCCGCGGCGCCAGCGCGATCGAACAGGTGATCTGGGGACAGGAAGAGGGCAAGTTCGAAACGCCGCAAAGCGTCTTCCAGATCGGTCAGGGCATGGCCGCGCCGACGCTGATGGCGTACGCGAACGAAGATCAGAAGAAGCGTTTCCTGCCGAAGCTCGCGAGTGGCGAAGAGATCTGGTGTCAGCTGTTCAGCGAACCGGCCGGCGGCTCCGACCTCGCCGCGTTGCGCACGCGTTCCGAGAAGCGCGGCGACGAATGGGTGGTGAACGGCCAGAAGATCTGGACGTCCGGCGCGCACTACAGCGATTGGGGCATTCTGGTGACGCGCTCCGATCCGACCGTGCCGAAGCACAGGGGCCTCACGTATTTCTTCCTGAACATGAAGAGCCCGGGCGTGACGGTGAAGCCGATCAAACAGATCTCCGGAGGGGCGAACTTCAACGAGGTGTACTTCACCGATGTGCACATTCCCGATTCGCAGCGCCTCGGTGCGGTGGGTCAGGGCTGGCAGGTGTCGCTGACGACGTTGATGAACGAACGCGCGTCGATCGGCGGCGGCGGGATGGGCGTCGGCTTCCGCGTGGCATACAAGCTCGCGCAGAAAGTGATGATCGACGACAAGCCGGCCATCGAAGACAGCGCGGTGCGCGCGCGCCTCGCAAACTGGTACGTCGAGGAGTCCGGTCTGAAGTACACCGGCTATCGGACGATGACGGCGCTTTCGCGCGGCCAGACGCCCGGCCCGGAGAACTCGATCGGCAAAGCAGTCGGCGCGCCGAAAACGCAGGACATGGCCTCGTTCTGCATGGATCTGCTCGACATGGCCGGTGCGATCGACGATCCCGAGGTCGCCGAAGCGGCCGGTCTGCTGCAGATGACCTACATGGCGTCGCCGGGCGGCCGCATCGCCGGCGGTACCGACGAGATCATGTTGAACATCCTGGCGGAGCGCGTGCTTGGCCTGCCGCAGGACGTGCGCGTCGACAAAGGCATTCCGTTCAACGAGGTTCCGACGGGACGCGGTTGAAAGTCCGCTACTTCAGCGGTCCCCACGAACTGATCACGCCGCTGCCGCTGCCGTCGAAGCGCGGCAGCGCGTCGTGGATCTCGAACCACGACACGTGCTCGGCGTGAAACACGTGCCCTGTCGGCACGAAGTTCTGCGGATCGTCGAGGGTGCATACGTACAGGTGCAATTCGTCGCCGGTGCGATCCGATTCGTAAGACAGCGGTGTGCCGCAACGGGCACAGAAGCCGCGCCGGACCCCTGGCGACGATTCGTACAACGAGCGGTCGAGCGACGCGAATTTCACCTGATCCCGCTTGAATCCGACGAAGGTCGCAACCGGTGAACCGGTATGACGCCGGCAGCTGCTGCAATGGCAGTGCGCCACCCATAGCGGCCCACCGCGCGTCTCGTAGCTAACGAGTCCGCAGAGGCAGCGACCGGTATGGACGTCGTCGGCCATCCGTCGGGTTCAACCGTCGGCCATCGTCAGGTGGCGTGGATGAGCGGCGATGCGCGCGAGCCACGCGTTGACCGCGGGGTACGCCTCCAGTGCGAATCCGCCTTCGCCGGCCACATGCGTGTAGCCGTACAGCGAGATGTCCGCGATGGTGAAGCGATCGCCGACGAAATAGTCGTGGTGCGTCAGCTGCGATTCCATCACCCGGAGCGCGGCGTGGCCGCCGGCCTGTTTGCCTTCGTATTCGGCGCGCCGCGATTCGGGCAGCCCGAGATACAGCGCGATGTAACGCGCGGTGGCGATGTACGGTTCGTGGCTATATTGCTCGAAGAACTGCCATTGCAGCACCAGCGCGCGCAACCACGGATCGTCCGGTAAGAATGTGGTTCCGGTCGCGATGAAGTTCAGAATCGCGTTCGACTCGGCGAGATGGCGTCCGTCCGGCAGTTCGAGCAGCGGAATACGGCCGTTGGGATTGCGCGCGAGGAATGCCGGCGTCCGCGATTCTCCTTTCATGATGTCGACGTGAACCCATTCGTGCGGCATGTCGAGGTGATTCAGCAGCAACTTGATCTTGTAGCAGTTGCCGGAATACATGTCGCCGTAAACCCGCAGCAGCGGTTGGTGTCGATTGGTCATTTGCGCTTCTTGCCCGTACCGAGTGCGACGACATTGTTGGCCGTGGTCGCGGCGCGCTCTTCCCGCAACACCATTTCCCACGTGACCTGCGACTTCGGCGAACGACTGAAGCCGCGAAAACCGCGACCGGCGCGAAGATCGAACATCGCGCAGGAGACCTGCAACTCGCCGCGCGTTCCCCACAACATGCCGAGGTTCGGATAGCTCTCCATCTTCGCGGTGCCCTCCAGGTTGGCACCGGCGAATTGCGCGGCGACGTCGTAAGTGCCGGTGTCGTTCGGCGTGATCCACACCGCGAACGCATGGCGCGTGCCGCCGTCGCGCAGCGTCAGTTCGCCTTTGACGTGCGTGCCGACCTGTTCCGACGTGACGTCGAACGTGCACTCGATGGTCGTGCCGAGCGATTGGCCTTTTTCGAGAAAACTACCGCGTCCGATCCATGTGCCCGGCGTAAGAAGGTATTTAGTCATCGATGGCATCGTGCGGGTCCTCGGCCGACGTGTACACGGTGCGAAAGTGCAGAACCGTTGGGAACGGATCGTAGAAGTGGTGCAGCAGTGCTTTCCAGTCCTGGTATTCCTTCGAGCCGCGGAATCCGACGGTATGCGACTCGAGATCGGTCCACTCGACGAGCAACAGATAGCGGTTCGGATGTTCGATGCAGTGCTCCAGGCGGTGCGACAGATAGCCTTTCATGGCGCTGATGATGTTCTGCGCTTTCGCGAACGCCGCCTCGAACGCCTGCTCCTGACCCGGACGCACTTCCAGCATCGCGTGTTCGAGTACCGTGCCGGTCACGATGGTCACGGCGCCGCGTGGCAGACGGCTTCGACGTTGTAGCCGTCCGGATCGAACACGAACGCGCCGTAGTACGTCGGGTGATACATCGCGCGGACGCCGGGTTTGCCGTTGTCTTTTCCACCGGCCGCCATGGCCGCGGCATAGAACGCATCCACTTCGGCGCGCGTCTCGGCGGCGAACGCGACGTGGGTGGTGTGATTTCCGGGTTGGCCCGCGGCGAACCAGAACTGCGGACGACCTTTGCCCATGCCGGCGAAGCCGTCGAACTGCATGAGCACGGTAATGCCGAGCGGCGCCAGCGCGCGCTCGTAGAACGCTTTCGAGCGGTCGAAGTTCGACACCGAGATGGTCAGGTGATCGAGGATCATGCGCGTGCTCCCAACGGGCGTGCGCGCCATGGTACTCCGGTCACGCGCCGGCCGTGAGAGCACCCCTGGGTTGAGCGTTGCGCAGGCGGATGATCGAGAAACCGAGCGTCGATGCGACCACGGCATCGCGCAACGGCCACAGGGACGACAGCAAGCGCAACTCGACGCCGCGCTCGAAAAGTTCCGTCAACGGGTCGGCGATTTCGCGGTGCGCGATCGGCGTGGTCGGACGGGTCGAAACATAGTAAGCGGCGATGGCATCCTCGAGTACGAAGCCGCGCGGATCGAACTCGTAGAGGTGCAACCGCGTGGTGTGCACGGTTGGCAGCCAGGCTTGCTCGATGGCCACGACCGATTGAGTGTCTGAGACAGTGAAGAAGGCGCGCCGGTCGGCGTCGGAAGTAGTCGCGTTCGCAAAGTAGGTGACGCGCGGGCAGTCGCGCGGCAGCAGATAGTTGTGCAACCGCGACTCGCCGATCGTCCACACGCGCATCCGGCCTTCCGAATCGGCGCGCGGCTCGAAGCGCGCGATTCCGGCCGTTTCGCTGACATGAAAGATCCGCTCCGCCATCGCGTCATTTGGCCCAGGGGTTCAGGAACGTCGTGAACTCGCTCCAGCGTTCGGCCAGCATCCGGCGCGTGCCGGTGCGCCCGACCAACTCGAGACGAATGCCGTCGGGGTCTTCGAAGAACGTCGCGTAATACTCCGGGTTGTACTCGGGATACAGCGCGGGCTTCGTGGCCGCGATGCCGAGGGCGGTGAGCGCGCGATGAGCCTCGTCGATGTCGTCTCTGGTTGCCGCCTGCAGACACAGGTGGTGCAGCCCGGCCGCGTACGAATCGTGCGCAGCGGTGCTGCGTGCGGGCCGCAGCGAAATCTGCAGATTGGGGCGAAGGTAGTGCGCGTGGGGCTCGTCGGCGATCCATTCGTCGGATTTCTTGAAGCCGAGCGCCTGCATCACCTGATCGTAGAACTGCTCGGAGCGGGTGAAGTCTCTGACCGTGAGATAGATGTGATCGATGCCAGTGATGTTCATCGCGTGGTCCTCGCAGGAATTCAGACGAAGAAGCAGTAGCCGATCTTGCACAAGACGTGAAGCGCTTGGTCCTGATGGAAGCCGATCCAGCGTTCGCATTTGGCGTAATCGATGGCGGAATGCAGGATGACTTCGATCAGAGCGAGCAACGCACTGCCGGTGATGACGAACACGACGCCGGCGTGTACCAGCGCGTGTGCCGCGAGCCAGTAGTACCACGGCGGAAAGCTCTCGCCCTTTCCGTTCGCAAAATCGCTGTGGCGGTCCTTCGCGCGCGCCATGGTGTCGGTCTGAAGGACGAAGTCGGCCAGCGCATGGCCCATCACCAGTTGGAAGAACAGGATCATTTGCGAGGGGTGTTCCGGAGTATCGAGAGCGAATGGTGCCGGGATTTCAGCGCGCTGTCGCGTTCCTGATCATGCGCCGCGTTCGCCGATGCGTTCGACAAACGCCGTCATTGCGTCGAGCGTCGGCCGTAGTTGATCGCGGTGCGGCGCGTGACCGCATTGCGGTACGATGCGAACTTCCGCGCCAGCGCCGGCCCGTTGGCGAATCGCATCGGGCTGCAACCCGGTTCCGTACTCGTCGTCGGCCCCCTGCAGCGCGAGCACCGGAACGCGGATCGAACCCAGCAGCGGGCGGATGTCCCAGTCGCGAAACGCGGGATCCAGCCAGGCGTCGCACCAGCCGAAGAACGCGGCGTCGGTGTTGTCGCCGTGATGACGCACCAGCGCGGTGCGTAGGCCGCCCGACGTGAAATCGACGCGCGCACGTTCGATCGCAGCGACGGTCTTCGCTTCACAGAAGACGTGTGCCGCTTCTGTGATCACGCCGAGCAGCCCCGGCGCGGGCGTGAGCGCTGCGTAGATCAATGCGATGGAACCGCCGTCCGAGTGACCTACGAGGATGTGATCCGAGATGCCGGTACGTTCCACGAGTTCGGATAGCACGAACGCCTCGTCGTGCATGTAGCGCAGCGGCCGCGGCAGGCGCACCGGATCGGACCGGCCGTAGCCGAAGCGGCTGTAGATCAATGCGGCACAGCCGGTCCGCGCCGCGAGATGGGCCGGATACTCGCGCCATTGCGTGATCGAGCCGAGCCCCTCGTGCAGGAAGACCAGTGTGGGACGCCGCGGAAGTACGGCGGGAAGCTGTTGGATCTCGATGCGTCCGGCACGCAGATTGACCGACGATCGCGCCGTATTGGGGTCGTTAGACACGATCGGCCGCTCACGTGACGAGCGGCCAGTATAATGCGCGGGTCAACGAGGACATCCTGATGCCGCAATCCACCGATCGCTATCGCATGCCGCCCGAGTGGGCGCCGCACCAGGGCACGTGGCTGTCGTGGCCTCACAATCGGGAGACATGGTCCGGCTGCCTGTCCGAAGCCGAGGCGGCGCTGACGCTTGCCGTGGCCGCCCTCGCAGAGAGTGAGACGGTGCACATCAACGTGCTCGATGCCGCCCATCGCACAGCGGTTGCGGCCCGATTCGCGAAGACTGTGGCGCCGGGGCGCGTACAGTTCCATCTGATCCCGACGAACGACGCGTGGTGCCGCGACCACGGCGCGATCTTCGCGTTCGATTCGAACGACGCGCTCGTCGCGCTCGACTTCCGCTTCAATGCGTGGGGAGAAAAGTATCGGCCGTTCGACGCCGACGATGCGGCGGCCGCGCGGATGGCCGACGCGCTCGGTGTGCGCACGGTACGCGTCGATCGCGTGCTCGAAGGCGGCTCGATCGACGTCAACGGCGCGGGCGCGGTGCTGACCACCGAACAGTGTCTGCTGAATCCGAACCGCAACCCGCAGATGACGCGTCACGACATCGAAGCGATGCTGGCGCGCTATCTCGGCACGCCCGACGTGTGCTGGCTCGGCGACGGAATCGTCGGCGACGATACCGATGGACACATCGACGATCTCACCCGATTCGTCGACGAGACGACTCTGGTGACAGTGGTCGAACCGAATACCCGCGACGCGAATCACGCAGCGCTGGCAGAGAATCGCAAGCGGCTCGACGAGTTGCGGTTGACGGACGGACGCGCGCTGTCGGTCGTCGAGTTGCCGATGCCGAGTCCGCTCATTCACGGCGACCGAGGTCGTCTGCCCGCGAGTTATGCGAACTTCTACATCGGCAACGACGTGGTGCTTCTTCCGGTATTCGATGCGCCGCAGGATGCGCAGGCGATTGACGTGCTCTCGAACTGTTTCCGTTCGCGGCGCGTCGTGCCGATCGATTGTCGCGCGCTGGTGGTCGGCCTGGGCACGCTGCATTGTTTGACGCAGCAGGTGCCCGTAAAGTGAGCCGCCTCGCAACCGGAGTGACTTGATGGCCCAGATCAGCGAATTCATCCGCCATCATTACCGCCATTTCAACGCGGCGGCGCTGATCGATGCGGCCGATGGATACGCGCGCCACATCGATCAGGGCGGCAAGATGTTCATGACGCTCGCGGGTGCGATGAGCACCGCCGAACTCGGGCTCTCTCTCGCAGAGATGATCCGGCGCGGCAAGGTGCACGCGATCTGCTGCACCGGTGCGAATCTCGAGGAAGATCTGTTCAACCTCGTTGCGCACGACCATTACGTGCGCGTGCCACATTATCGGGAACTGACGCCGCAACAAGAGGAGGACCTGCTCGATCGCCATCTGAACCGCGTGACCGACACGTGCATTCCGGAGGAAGAGGCGATTCGGCGCATCGAGCACGTGATCGTCGAAGAGTGGATCGCTGCCGATCGGGCCGGCGAGCATTTCTTTCCGGACGAGTACATGTACAAGGTGCTGCGCTCGGGCAGGCTCGACGGCAGCTTCCAGATCGACAAGAAGGATTCGTGGCTGTACGCGGCCTACGAGCGCGATCTGCCGATCTTCGTGCCGGGTTGGGAAGACTCCACGCTGGGCAACATCTTCGCGGCCCACGTGATCAACGGCGACATCGCCAACGTCCACACCGTTCGCAGCGGCATCGAATACATGATCCGGCTGGCGCACTGGTACCGGCGCATCTCGTCGGAGGCATCGATCGGCTTCTTCCAGATCGGCGGCGGCATCGCCGGCGACTTCCCGATCTGCGTGGTGCCGATGCTGCGGCAGGACCTGCTGATGCAGGACATCCCGCGATGGGGCTATTTCTGTCAGATCAGCGATTCGACGACGAGCTACGGCTCGTACTCGGGCGCCGTACCGAACGAAAAGATCACCTGGGGCAAACTGTCGGCGGACACGCCGAAGTACATCATCGAATCCGATGCGAGCATCGTCGCGCCGTTGGTGTTCGCGAGCGTGCTCGGCCAATAGGGCGGGAGAAGGCTATGACGATCGAGAATGGTGCCGCGCGATCCCAGGCAACTCCCTGGACGGTAGAGAGCGCAGAGGACCTGTACGCGGTACGTGCGTGGGGCGACGGGTTCTACTTCGTCAACCAGGCCGGCCACGCTGCGGTGCGCCCGCTGCTCGACAAAGATCTGTCGATCGACATCCTGGAAGTGGTGCAGGCTGCGGCCGGCCGCGATGTCGCGCCGCCGATGCTGGTGCGCTTTCAGGACGTGCTGCGCGCCCGAGTGCGCCGGTTGGTGGAAGCGTTCGACGCCGCGATCGCGGACGCAGGATACGGCAGTCCGTATCAGGCGATCTATCCGATCAAGGTCAATCAGCTGCACGAAGTCGTCGAGGAGGTGCTCGACGCAGGTAAGGCATACGGCCTCGGGCTCGAATGCGGTTCGAAAACGGAATTGATCGCGACGCTGCCGCACATCGGCGACGACAGGTTGCTGTTGTGCAACGGCGTAAAAGACCACGTCATCCTGTCGTTGATTCTGTCTGCGCAACTGCTCGGCCAGCGCGTGCTGCCGATCATCGAGAAATACACCGAGTTCGAACAGTTGATGACGCTCGCGGACCGCGCGAATCAGGTGCCGCGTCTGGCTGTTCGAGTGAAGCTCGCTACGCGAGGCGCCGGGCGCTGGTTCGAGTCGGGCGGCGAGCGTTCGAAGTTCGGGCTGACGGTACCGGAACTGGTGCGGCTGGTGCACGAACTCGAGCGGCGGGGCATGCAGGATCGGCTGGAGCTGCTGCATTTCCACCTCGGCAGTCAGATCACCGAAATCCAGGTGCTGAAGCGCGCGATCAAGGAAGTGACGCAGGTTTACGCCGATCTGCATCACCGCGGCGTCACCGTGCGCTGCCTCGACGTCGGCGGAGGTCTCGGCGTGCACTACGGCGGCGGCTATGGCGTGGACGACTCAGCGATCAACTACAGCCTGCAGGAATACGCGAACGCAGTGGTGTTCTCGGTGCAGGAAATCTGTGCGTCGCGCGACGTGCCGGAGCCGGTTTTGATTTCGGAGAGCGGCCGCGCGATCACCGCGCACCACTCCGTGCTCGTTGTACCGGTGCTCGGCCAGCACGGTCACGCCTCTGGCGAACTGAGCGAACCTCTGCCGAAATCGGACGACGGGCTCGTACAACGGATGCTCGCGGCGCTGGAGGAAGCGCGCAATGCGGACGACAACGTCGGCGAACTGCTGGAGGCATATCACGACGCGCAGGAAGCGCGCGCCGAAGCCGATACTGTGTTCCGCCTCGGCTTTCTGGAACTGGAGCAACTGGCCACGCTCGAAACGCTGTACTGGGGTGCGTGCCGCGAGATCCTCGACGGCCTGATAGCCGCCGCGCCGGAGACGCCGCCGCCGGTGCAGGCGGAACTCGAGGCGCTGCTGACGGACATGTACTTGTGCGACTTCTCGGTGTTCCACTCGATGCTCGACCACTGGGCGATCAAGCAGCTGTTTCCGATCGTGCCGTTGCAGCGCCTCGACGAACGCCCGGAGCGACGCGCCGTCGTCGTAGACCTTACGTGCGATTCAGACGGCAAGGTCGCGGAGTATGTCTCGTCGCTCGAAGACCGCAGCCATCTCCCACTGCACGTTCTGAAGAAGGGTGAACCGTATTACCTCGGGATCTTCCTGGTCGGCGCATATCAGGACATTCTCGGCGACGCGCACAACCTGTTCGGCCGCCTGCCTGAAGTGCACGTTTACGCGGACGACGAAGAGCCCGGCAATTTCTGGATCGAGAAAGTGATACCGGGCATGTCGGTGCACGAAATGCTGGCGCAGGTGCAGTACTTTCCGAACGATCTGAACCGGCGCATGAGCGAACTGGTGAGACACAAGATCGACACCGACGAGGTGCGCCCGAACGTCGGCATGCGCATCCTCAACGAGTATCAGAAACGCTTCAACGAGACGACGTATTGCTCGACCGACATCGCCGACTCGTCAACGCCCGCGGCACCGGTGAACGGCGATGACCGCTGAAGCGCGCACGACGACGATCGGCCTGGTGCAGATGCACATGTCGGAATCGCCCGACGACAATTTCGCGCGCGCAATCGCCGGCATCCGCGATGCGGCGGCCAAGGGCGCGCAACTCGTATGCCTGCCGGAGCTGTTCCGCAGCCGTTACTTCTGCCAGAGCGAAAGCAGCGAACACTTCGCGTTGGCCGAGTCGGTGCCCGGGCCGACGACGAAGACCCTCGAACCGCTCGCCGCCGAACTGGGCATCACGGTGATCGCGAGCCTGTTCGAACAGCGTGCGCCAGGGCTGTATCACAACACCGCAGCCGTGCTCGATGCCGGAGCGGGTTATCTCGGCAAATACCGCAAGATGCACATTCCCGACGATCCGCGGTACTACGAAAAGTTCTACTTCACGCCCGGCGACCTCGGCTTCAAGGCGTTTCCGACGCACGCCGGCAACGTCGGTGTACTGGTGTGCTGGGACCAGTGGTACCCGGAAGCCGCGCGCCTCACTGCGCTCGCTGGCGCCGAGATGCTGTTCTATCCTACGGCCATCGGTTGGCATCCCGAGGAGCGCGAAGAGGTGAATCGCGCGCAGCACGACGCATGGGAAACGGTGCAGCGCGCGCACGCGATATCGAACGGGTGCTACGTGGTGGCGGTGAATCGGACCGGCTTCGAACCCGATCCCACCGGAGTGGGCGGCATCCGGTTCTGGGGCCAGAGTTTCGTTGCGGCGCCTGACGGATCCATCGTGGTGCGGGCGTCGAGCGACCGCGACGAAGTGATCGTCTGCGAACTCGACCTCGCGTCGGTCGGCAAGCAGCGGGTGGGCTGGCCGTTCTTCCGCGACCGCCGCATCGACGCGTATTCGGAACTCACGCGCCGCTTCATCGACTGAAGTTCTACTGCTGCTGTTGCGACTGAGCGTGTTTCGCGAGGTGGCGATCCAGCGCGTTCGCGAAGGCCTGACGCTCGACGTTACCGAGCGGGGGAGGGCCGCCTGAAATCGTTCCGCTGTCGCGCAGGTTCGCCATGAGGTCGCGCATCGCCAACCGCTCGCGGATGTTCTCCACGGTGTAGAACTCGCCGCGCGGATTCAGTGCCGTGCCGCCTTTCTCCACTGCACGCGCCGCGAGCGGGATGTCGGCAGTAACCACGAGATCGCCGACGCTCATCCGTTCTACGATCGCGTCGTCGGCCGCATCCGGACCGGTCGTGACCGTCACCGCGCCGACCCAACGGGAGCGCGGCACCTGTACCGGCTTCCCCGCCACCAGTGTCATCGACGTGTGCGTGCGTTCGGCGGCGCGCACGAGAATCTCCCTGATGGCGTTCGGACACGCGTCGGCGTCTACCCAGATGCGCATCAGGTCTGACCGAACGCACAGAGGCGCGGGCCGAGCGCGCGCAGGCGCGATCGCAGCCAAGGCGTGAAATCGTCGGGGGTTGCGGCGACTGACCTGGCGAGCGCGACCAGCGTGGTCAGCCGGACGTCTGACACTTCTGCGGGGTCGGCCGCTATCGGTCCGTCGTAGACGCCGCGAAAAGTCTGCTGCAATTCGAAGTCGCGGATCTGCAGCTCCGGAATCTCGATGCAGCCGCGGACGACGTCGCCGATCGGCGTCAGCGCTACCCCGCGAACGGCGAGTTCTTCGGCGAGCCCGCGATGCGCCGCCTGCTCGAAGGTTTCGCCCGGCTGGAGGTGCTCTCCGACGCTGAGGTCCCACGCGTTGGGCCAGACGTCTTTGCGCGACGCTCGTCGCTGCAGATACAGGCGTCCGCCGCCGTCGAACAGGAAGACGTTGCTGGCGCGATGCCACAGACCGCGCCGGTGCACTTCGTTGCGGGGAACCAGACCTCGTGGACGGCCGTCGTCGTCGAACGTTTCGAACAGTTCGACGGTGACGCTCAAATCAGGGCCGGATCACGATCACGGTGCCGTCGTCGACCGCGTTCCAGATGGCATCCATCGCCTCGTTTGCGACCGCGATGCAACCGTCGGTCCAGTCATCCCAGGCGATTTGTGCCAGGTTCGGATCGTTCGGCAGACCATGGATCATCACCATGCCGCCGGGTGGTGCGCCGGCACGGTGCGCGTGGGCCAGGTCGCGGGGACTGGGATACGAAATGTGGATCGACCGGTAAAAGCGGCTGTCCGGATTGCGCCAGTCGAGGTAGTAGCGGCCTTCCGGCGTGCGGGCATCGCCTTCATGGGTTTTCGGGCCGACCGGGTTCTTTCCGAGCGCGATCGGGAAGTGGCCGATGATCTCGCCCGCGCGCAACAACATCAGCAGCCGTTCGGATTTGTAGACCAGAACTGCGTCGGCTTTGAGCGACCGATCGGCATGGCCGGTGGTTGCAAACAATCCCGCGACGACCAGCAGCAGGGTCTGCATTCTCAGTCCGAAAGCGCAGCGTCCGTGCGGTTCGCCCATCGAGCGATCGATCCTCCAGGTACAAGCCCGCATATTCTGACCCGGGCGTCGCGGCGGCGTCGAGAGGACGGATGAGATGCAGCCGCACCGGCCGTCGTGATGTGACTCGCACTTCCGTGCGGTTGAGCCGTTTGTCAGTCGCCGACGGCGTCTCCCGGCGCAATCGCGCCGCCGGACGTGATGCGCCCGCGCAATCCGGCGCGGTGAGCAAATGCCGCCACCACCGCAGCAGCGGGAACCTCGGGCGTGGCCAACCGGCGGCCGAGCGTCGCGCACGGTTCGCATAACTCGACGCCGGTCACGAGGGCATTGCCGACGCGGAATTCGCGGCCGACCAGTTCGTGCAACGCGACGCCGCGGGTGACGACGTTGCGGCGCGGGTCGCCCCAGTCGATGCGCAATCCGGTTTCGCGGCAGACCCGCTCGATCTCCTCGGCGGCGATCAGCGTGATCTGCGCGTCGTTCGGTGGGGCAGTCGCATTGCCTTCCGTGAAGTTGCGATCGCCGCGGATACCGCAGCCGGCGATCAGTTCGGCGCGCGCGAGCGCTCGCATCGGATCACCGGAGCGGGACGCGACGTAGATGTGTTCGATGCGTTGTGCGTGTTCCATCGGTCGTTGTTGTCTGTAGCCGTGTGATGCGCACCGCGATAGTAGCCCAGTGCCCACTGGTAATGGCCAATGGCATGGTGTAGCCTGCGATCCGCCTAGGAACAGTCCCGCCCCGATTTCCCTTCTGAGCTCACACCTTACGTTAGCAAGTCGGTCATCGTTCCGTTTCGAAGCGGTCGTTATGGCATCTGCCGTATCGAGTCAGTTCTTAACCTGTGCAGGCCGTTGCGTGAGCGGGAGCCCAGCACTTTGAGAGGTCCGGACAATCCGGACGCGGAGTAAATTAGTGAAGAAGATCTACGTTGGAAATCTGTCCTGGGGCACTACGGACCGCGACCTTGAGACGCTGTTTTCGGCTCACGGCGATGTGCGTTCTGCCACTGTCATTACCGATCGGGACACGGGCCGTTCGCGCGGCTTCGGTTTCGTCGAAATGGAAGACCAGGCAGCGAACGAAGCCATCAGCGCGCTCAATGACAAAGAAGTCGATGGTCGTCGGCTGAAGGTCAACGAAGCCAAGGATCGCCCGGCGAAAGATCGCGGTGGTGATCGTGGCGGCCGTGCCGGCGGCGGTGGCGACCGACGCTGGTAATTCCTGCGATCTCGGGTACGCGCTCGCGCGTACGCCGATCCGGAGTTCGCTGATCCAATAAGAGGTCCGCCCAGCGGGCCCGGATAGAGACCCTTAGACCCTTACCGCCTTGGTTGGCTCACGCCGGCATATCGCGGTAAGCGGTCCATGTTTTGTCCCGCACCCTGCTATACCCGTTTCCCGCGCTCGTTGTAGCCCGCGCCGTCGAACGGTTGCAGCTTGTCGAGCCACAGCGCTTCCAGCACTTCGAGATCCTCGGCGGGGTCGTACCCGGGCGTGTCCGACGGCTCCAGCGAGTCGAGCATTTCGAACAGGAATGCCCCTTTGCCGAACGCTTTCCAGTCACCCAGCAAAGCCTTGTTCGGGTGAATGCCGAGACTCAGCTCCGCCTCGTGCCGGTTGAGCCGCGCACGCATGTCGCGCGATGCGCCCACGAGGGACTTGCCGTTCGCGGTGTTGTGCACGCGATAAACGCCGAACGCCTTCGGCGTTTCCTTGTAGGCACGGATCAATTCCTTGCGTCGATCGGCCATGAGCGGCGACTCCTGAAGCTGCGGTCATCGGAAGGCTGCGTAGCGTACGCCGGTCGGCGCGATCGCGACACGCCATGCTTCGGCTTTTGCGGCCGCGGCTATCGATGCGTTGGCCGGACTGGTGGACGGTAAACGCATATGGCTCACCACGCGCGTCCCGACGAGCGTGCGCGACACGTGTCGGCGGTACAGTGCTTCGGCGTTGCCGCCGTTGAAGAACACGCGGTCCACGCATGGGTGCTCTTCGAAAAAGCGCGCGAAATCGTTGGCGACCACCGACGTACGGTCGATTTTCGAATCGAGGCTGCCGCGTCGCTCGCACGAGCGCAGCACGTCCCACAAGGCGATGCCGGCGCCGATCAATCGCTGAGTGCGCTCGACGTACGCGAGGCTCGGATCGAAACCGAGCAGATCCGCGAGAATAGTCCAGAACGCGTTGCGTGGGTGTGCGTAGTACTGGCCGGCCGCCAGCGATGCGACACCGGGCATGGTTCCGAGAATCAGCGTGCGGGCCGACTGGTCCTCGATCGGCGGGAAGCTTCGGACGCGCGCCACAACCGTTCCGTCAGGAATGCGCCTTAAGCGACTGGTTGATCTTCGCGAGCAGTGCTTTCTGTTCCTTTGCGGTGGTCGCCGGCATTCGGGTGAACTCCCCGAGATCGAGCTTCACGTCGGCGAAAATCCCGGCGGGATCTTCGTGAAAGTGCAGATACCCCTTCGACTTGAAGTAGAACGAACCGGGAGATTTTTCGCGCAGTTGCGGCAGCTTGCGCACCTCGCCGAGGAGATCGCCCAGCAGCGCGAGCGTGGCCGCGCCGGCGTGCTTCACGTAATCGACTCGGCGAACTTGCACTCGATGCGCAGGTAACTCGCCATGCCGCCCGGCACGTCTTTGAAGATCGTTTGCCATTCCGGCGTTGCGAACGCTTCGTCCAGCGTCGACTTGCGACGGGAGATGTCGTCCCAGCCGATGATCCACGTGATGTTCGACGAACCGAGTTCGTCCATAGGGCGTCCGGTGACGTCGGGCTCGAGATCGGTATTCACCCAGAATCCGAGCACGTTGAACTTCCGTTTCAGGTACCCCATCGCCTTGTTCTTCGCCCACGCCTTGTACGCGTTCAGCTGGCTCGGTTCGAAGTAGTAGTTGCGGATCTCGTAGATCATGGCTGGCCTCACGACGGACTGGATAGAAGTGGAATGGTAAGCCGGGCGGCAAGTCGCGGCGTGAGTTCGATGATCCGGTCGATTGTCGCGCGAACGTGCGCCTCGACCGCACGCGGGTTCGAACTGTGATCGGCGACCGCCTCGTCGACGTCGGGCAGCGGTTCGTCGTCGAGGCCACACGCAGTCGTGAACAGCGGTGCGGCGTAGCCGAACTGATCACGCAGCGTGCTGACGTGCTCCGTGCTCATCGCGACGACGAGATCGGCGGCGAGCATCGCCGGGGTCAGCGTGCGGCGGCGGTGCGCGCGTACGTCGAGCCCTTTCAGGTTCAGGTAATGGCTGACAATCGGATTCACGACGTGCGGGAAGTCTTCAGTGCCGGCGGACTCGACGACGATGCGTCCGCCGTTGCGACGACGCAATTCGGCGCGCAGCGCGTACTCGGCGGTGAGGCTGCGGAAGATGTTGCCGGTGCAGACGAACAGCACCCGATTCACCGCTCTGCCTTCGCGCGTCATGCAGCGCCGCTCTTGAAGTGGAAGAATGACCACGCTTTGCCGTTCACGATGCGACGCTCCTCGATCTGCCGGTCGTTCGCGTAGCGCGAGATGATCTTGCGCCAGAACGGGATCGCCGGGACGTTACCTTCGTATACGCGCACTAACCATTCGCCCGGATGCATCGCCCAGATCGCTCTTGCAAGCGCGTCGCCAGCGCCGGTATGCCGGTAGCGGCGAACGACGAAGAATTCCTCGACGTCGTAGCCGTCGGCACCATTCAGCCACGGCTTGGCCGAGGTCACCAGCGCGAAACCAGCGAGCTTGCCCGCACAACGCAGCAGGTACACCTCGTCGCCGCGTTGCCAGTGCGGCGCCATGTCGTAGTGGTAGTGTCCGTCGTCGCCGGTATCGAACCGGAACCACTCCGCCATGTCGTGGAGGTAGTACTCGAAGAGATTGCAGATGATCACGTTCGACGATTGGTCGATGCGTTCTACAGTGAACTCGAGGGAATCCATTCGCGCTCCTGCGTGACGTTGCGGTCAGAGTGTCCGATAGCGGGCTTCGACGAGTTGCGACGGGTACAGCCGTTCGAGACGACGGATCGTGAAATGTCCCTTCGCCATCTGTTGATAGTGGCTGATGAACAGCCAGTTCAGGATGGCTCCGCCCGCCGCGCCGATGATGGGTACCGCTTGTGCGGCGGCCTTCTCGGAAACCTGGATGCTGAAGCGCGCGGCTACCTTCTGAAGCAGATTCAACAAGGGTGGTGCTGCGCCTTTGACCGCATGTTTCGACATCAGATGGTGCGCGGCTTCGCTGACGGCGTTGGCCAGGCTGACGCGCGCGATGTAGTACGCAGACTCGGATGCGTCGTCGGACGCGGCGCGTCCGCCGAGCGCGAACACCGCAAGACAGGCCACTTTCGCGTCCGCCGCGCGCAGGTCTTCGCCTTCCGCCCGGGCAATGTCGGCGATCGAACGCAGCATCACCGTGGTCGACAACGGCAGTTCGAGCGCCAGCGCCGAAATGCCGAATGCTCCACCGGCCGCACCGGTGGTGGTCACCGCGAGCTTGTGCAGCAGCTCGCTCGCCGAACGCGCTCGGTTCGCATCGACGCTCCACAACGCGACTTGCGCAGCTTTCTCGAGCGCGGAATGGCTGATCGAGAGAATCTTCTCGCGCCAATCGGCTGGCAGGTGATTGATGCCTTGCTCGATCGGAACACCCAGCCAACTGACGGCCTGAACCGCAAACCGCGGGCTCTCTAACAGTTCTTTTGCGTGGCGAAGCTCGAGCAGGTGCTCGGGCGAAAGATCCGCTTCCACGACCGCGCGGCCGGTCACCGTGCTACCGCCGTGGCATGGACCGGTGAGAGATGCAGCGCGTGCTCGGGGCAGGCGTTTACGCAGAGTTGGCAGGCGTGACAGTCGAGCGGATTGACGACGAACGCCTGTTTTCCGCCGTGCGCCCAGGCTTTCAGGCGTCCGACTAACGTCAGCTCGCTGCGCTGTTTCGCGTTGAGCGTGCCCAGTTCGAACACGTTGAACGGACACACGCGCACGCAGTCTGCTTTGCCCTCGCAGCGATCGCGATCGACGACCGGAGCGACGCGTCCCGACACGTCGGTACAACCTTCGTTATTCGTCATCCGTTGCCTGCTTCGGTTACGGGACAGTATACGTTGCCCGCCTCAGCGTCCGGCGACCGACGCGGTGCGCGGCGTCGGGAAGCGCTTCTCCGCGCGCGCCTTCGCACGAGCGATCTCTTCCGCCCGATTCTTCGGCGGCGCGTTGGTTTCGAGCGATTGGAGCAACTGGGTCGAGATACGCGCGATCTCGTCGACCGAGAACAGGAACGCCGGTTCGTTTGCTTTCGAGGGCTTGTTGAAACCGCTCACTTTGCGGACGAACTGCAGCGCCGCCGCGCGGATTTCCTCGTCGGTCGAGGGTGGGTCGAAGTTGAAGAGCGTTCTGATGTTTCTGCACATGGTGATGTCTTCCGTTCAATCAGACCTGTTCGAGTTTCGCGATCGCATGCGCGAGGTTCAGTCGCGCCTGCGCCTCGAGCCGATCGCGCAATGGCGGCGTCGCGTAGATGTACGGTCGCTTCAGAAACTCCGACAACACGGCGATTCGCGATTCGACGTAACGGGGCCACGGCACCCAATGGTATTCGCGGCGAATCGCCGCGTCATAGTCGTCGAAGACGAGGCGCGGTTGTCCGAGGATTCCGAGGTCGATGTCGACCAGCAGTTGCGCGTCTGTGCCATCTACCGCGCTGTCGTGGCGCGTCGACATGATCAGCGCATGAACGCGCGCTACAGCCGCCGGATCGGCGTTCTCCGAGGAGAGAAATTCCGCCGCCCATTCGGCGCTCAATCGTTCGTTGTCGTTGCGTCGGGTGTCGTAGATCGCGTCGTGGAACCAGAGGGCGATCTCGATCTCGGCCGGATGTTCGGCGAGCGAACGATAGTGCTGGAACTCCTCGAAGCACGCATCGACGTGGCGCGCAGTATGGTAGTGGCGGTCCGGCGCCGCGTAAGCGTCGGCGAGTTCCGCGAAGATGTCGCGCGACGGCAGAACGCCCAGGGCCGCGAGGCTCGAGGCCAGATGCGCGCGCGCAAAACACTTCATCGCAGGTGGTTTTTCATCGTCGGATACAAACCGGCGGCGAGCATCGGAATGACCCACCACGCCCATTCGCCGAGAAGAAGCGCGAAGCCCGCATAGCCGAGCCACGGCAACCCCAGAATCGCGAGCAGCATCGCGAGGCCGAACGCGCCGGTCAACGACGCGAAGACCACCCAGAACGAACGCGGCAGGCCGCGATGTCCGTCGAGCGACCCGCCGTTGCGAACGGCCAATGTGAGAAATGCGATCACCACCAACATCACCGAAAACGCAACCAACGAGACGATGTTGGTTTGCGACCATTCCGGGCGCCATGCGGCGAGACAGAGGAATACCGTCAGTGCGAACACGAGGATGCGCAGCAACACCACCTGGCGGGCGGGCATGGGCTGGTTCACGACCTGTCGGCCTGTGCGGCTGATCGGTCGGAGTCTTGGGCAACGGCCGGCCGCGATCAAGCCGAAACGCACCGCCGCAGGCAATCGGCTATTCTCGCGGCCCGGGGATCCCTCAACCGACCTACGAGGCCAAGCACCATGATCCGTCTGATATTTCTGCTGCGTCGCAGACCCGAATTGTCGCTGGCTGAATTTCAGCGCTACTGGCGTGAACAGCACGGCCCGCTGGTAGCGAGCCACGCGCAACGGATCGGCGCGCTCCGGTACATCCAGGTGCACCGGCTCGACGACGGGATCAATGCGCGCTTGGCAGAGATGCGCGGCGGTATGGAGGAACCGTACGACGGCGTGGCCGAACTGTGGTGGGATTCCGAAGAGGCCCTGGCGGCCGTGCAGGACACGGAGGGTGGCCGCGCGGCGGGCGAGGCGTTGCTCGAAGACGAACGCAAGTTCATCGATCTGCCGAACTCTCCGCTGTGGTTTGCGCACGAATATCCGCAGGTCAATCCGACGCCGGAGAACATCGTCGCGCGCGAGCGCAACAGCATCGTGAAGCTGTATTTCCCGTTGCGCCGTCGCTCGGAACTGACCGAGGACGCCGCGCAGCGGTACTGGCGCACGAGCCACGGTCCGCTGATTCGTTCGCAGGCGCAGGCAGGCGGCATTCTGCGCTACCAGCAGGTGCATCGATTCGAAAGCGCGTTCGAAGAAGATCTGCGCGCGTCGCGCGGTACCGCGACGCCGCCCTACACCGGACACGCCGAAGTGTGGTTCGACCGCGGTGCGCCGCGAACCGGCCCCGAAGCTGCGGCCTCCAGTGCGCGCGCCATCGAGGACGAGAGCAAGTTCATCGACTTCAAACGTTCGTGCATGTGGATCGGGAAAGAGCACGTCTTCATCGATCGGATGTAGCAACGCGCGTCATGGGCACGTGGTGGTGGCGGCGAGTTCGGCGCCACACGCCGCCACTCGTGCAGGAGATCGACGTCCAACGATTCACTGTGCGTCGTGACGCGGGAAGCGTTTCTTGCGCCGGTACGGAAACACGTCCATCACTTCGCCGTTGCGGATGGCGCGCTGCAGACCCTGCCAGTACTGCGGATCGAACAACTCGCCGTGCATCTGCATGAACAGCCGTTTGATGCCGGGCCGGCCGAACAGAAATCGGCGGAATTCCTCCGGGAACACGTCGCGCGGGCCGACGCCATACCAGGTTTCTGCGGAGAACTCTTCGTCGCTGTTGTGCGGCGTCGGCAGCGCCCGAAAATTGACGTCGGTGAGATAACAGATCTCGTCGTAGTCGTAGAACACGACACGGCCGTGTCGCGTCACGCCGAAATTCTTCAATAGCATGTCGCCGGGGAAGATGTTCGCGGCAGCGAGTTGCTTGATCGCGT
Source organism: Pseudomonadales bacterium (assembly GCA_035494855.1). Lineage (GTDB taxonomy): Bacteria > Pseudomonadota > Gammaproteobacteria > Pseudomonadales > Azotimanducaceae > DATJGR01. The sequence goes on from DATJGR010000326.1 coordinate 26,922, forward strand.
TGCCGTACTCGTCGAGCACTTCGCGGATCTGCTCGTCGTTCGCCGTTTCGAGATACAGGTTGAGCGGCGTCATCAGCCGCTCTGTGTACAGGTGTTCGATGATGACGAGGTCGTCGTTCAGCGTGATCGACGACGCAGCGACCGCTTTCAGCTCTTCGATCAGTTCCGGTGAGAAACGCGCCCGCGGTAGCGCGAAGCGGATGAATTCCTGCGTGTCGGCCATGCGTCCGACCCGGTCGTGGGTTTTGACGACGTAGTACTTCTCCTTCACCTGTTCGCGCGTGATGTCCTTCTGCGGCGCGAATTGATCTTTGATGATCTTGAAGACGGTCTGATACGACGGCAGCGTGAACACCGTCATCACCATGCCTTTGACGCCCGGGGCGATCGCGAACTGGTCCTTGCTGCGCGCGAGATGCATGAGGAAGCCGCGGTAGAACTCTGTCTTGCCGTGTTTGTGCATGCCGATTGCGGCGTACAGTTCGGAGCGCATCTTGCCGGGCAGAAGCGCGTTCAGATAGTCGACGAGCGCGTACGGATACGGCGCGTCGACCATGAAGTACGAGCGCGTGTAGCTGAAAACCACGGACAATTCGTCCTCGTCGCAGATCAGCGTGTCGACGTAGAGCTTGCCGTCTTCGTCGACGAGAATCGGCAACACGACCGGCCATGCAGCCCCTGCATATCGCAGCGAGCCGACCAGATAGGCGCCTTTGTTCCGATAGAAGATCGATTCGAGAATTTCGACATCGAGTCCCGCCGGGCGACGGATCTCGGGCCGCGCTTCCGCCAACGAGCGGAGAATGTTGCGCACGTCGCGATCGATGTCCTGCCACGGCAAGTCGAAATCCAGATCTCGCAAAATCTGCGTAGTCGTTGCGACCACGTCGCGGTGCATCGCATAGGTTCGGAAAATCGGCCGTACCGGCGTTACCGGCGGCTCGTGGAATTCGCTCCACACGAACGATTGCGTCTCGTCGACGCGGTCATCCTGCGCAACGCGGCGATGGATCGAGTTGTAGTACGTCTCGGCGAGCTCGAAATCGGGCTGGGTGGAAATCAGCTTCACATACTCGGCTTTCACGGCGCGCGACAACGTCGGCGTCAGCGGCAAGCCGCCAAGACGTTGGCGAATGTCGTCCTGCAGTCTGGCGACGAACTCTTTGTAGATTTCGATGCGTTGCGCGCTCGCGTGTTGTCCGTCGAGCCACGCGGCGTGTTCGAAGCGCGTCTTCGCCGCGAGCGTGATGGCGCGAAACCCTTCGCGATACGCGCGGAAGCTCTTGAGAATCGATGCGGCGACGTCGGCAGCGTCGGTGCGCGCCGCCGGCGCAATCTGCGTGATCATGGACCGAGTTGCGAGAGTGATCCCACGAGCATCGACATCACGATATAGCCGATCAATACCAGATAAGGCAGCTGCGCGTTCACGCCGCCGCGCGCTTCGAGATAGCGGGTCTGCGCGTCGACTTGCCCCGGATACTCGACCTTCGCGCGTGCGATCTCTTTGCGCGCCCACTTGTAGTAGATGCCGTTGGCGTGGAGCGGCAGCCAGACATATACGAAGCTGAAGCCGACGATCGAGAGCGTCGGCAAGGGCCAGCCGCTGCCCGGCATGGCGGAATCGATCAGCGCGCCGACGGTCGTAGCGAGACCGGCCAGCGCGAACACGATCAGCGCGAACACGTATTGTTTGCGGTACAGCAGCCAGAACAAACCGACGAACAGCACGGGCCAGTGCCACGAAATCGGCGCGTAGCCGCGATCATCGGCGCGCCGGAAGTAGCTGAGATAGAACTCCTGATTTGGTTCGCCGATGACGGCTCGATATAGGTCGTTCGACGCGTCGTCCAACGGTTGGTCAGCCCGGGTCACGACCCTCTCGGAATCTCATTGAACGGAACGCTCTTGTCGACGCGGATGTCGGGCGGTAGCCCGAGTACACGCTCCGCGATGATGTTGCGCAGAATCTCGTCGGTGCCGCCCGCAATGCGGTATCCCGGTGCGCCCATGAAGTTCTGTTGGAACGCGAGGTCGGCTGGAACGCGCTTCGGATCCATCAGGATGCCGCCCATGTCCATCAGGTCCATGCCGAACGAGCCGATGTCCTGCTGCTTCTTCGCGCTGACCACCTTGGTGATCGAGTTTTCGGGACCGGGCGTGGCGCCGCGCGACAACGCGCTGATCACGCGATAGTTGGTGAAGCGCAGACCGCTCGACTGGCAATACCAGTCGGCGAGCTTTTCGCGCACCGCCTGGTTGCGTATGGCGGGCGCGCCGTCGAGCTTCACGGCGCCGGCGAGGGCCAATGCGTCGTCGAAGTCGGCGCCGCCGGCGTTACCCACTGCCAGGCGTTCGTTCATCAAAGTGGTCAGCGATACCTGCCAGCCTTGACCAACCGCGCCGAGGCGTTGCGCGTCGGATATCCGCACGTCGGCGAAGTACACCTCGTTGAAGTTGGCGTCGCCGGAGATCTGTTTGATCGGCTTCACGGTGACGCCGGGCGAGTGCATGTCGAGAAAGAAGAACGTCAGGCCCTTGTGTTTCGGCACGGTCGGATCGGAACGCGTCACGAGGATGCCCCAATCGCTGTAGTGCGCGCCCGATGTCCAGATCTTCTGGCCGTTGACGACCCATTCGTCGCCGACGCGTTCGGCCTTGGTGCGCAGCGCTGCGAGGTCGGAGCCGCCGGCCGGTTCACTGAAAAGCTGACACCAGACGTGCTCGCCCGACGCCATCCGCGGCAGCATTTCGCGTTTCTGCTCCTCGGAGGCGTAAGCGATCATGGTCGGACCGCACATGCCGAGACCGATCGCGAACGGGGCGGTCGGCACGTCGTATCGCGACTCTTCCTGATTCCAGATGATCAGCTGCATCGGCGTCGCGTCGCGGCCGCCGTATTCCTTCGGCCAGTTCAGGCAGGCCCAGCCGTTTTCGTACTTCAGCTTCTGCCAGGCTTTCGCGCGCGCGAGGTACTCGGCTTCGCTCTCGTCGCGCGGCTCCGAATCGTTCTTTAGCTGCGCATGCGCGGTGAGGAAGTCACGCGCCTCGGCGCGGAACAGGCTTTCTTCGGGCGTGTCGTTGAAATCCATCGTGGGTCCTCGTTTGGCGTCGGCGCGGCTACGGCGTGGCTTCGATCGCGGTGATCAGCCGATCCTTCCAGCGCGGCAGGCTTCCGAGATTGACCGACAGCAGCTTCGACCGCCGGTAGTAAAGGTGGCAGTCGAACTCCCACGTGAAGCCCATGCCGCCGTGGGTCTGGATGTTCTCCTTCGACGACTCGTGGAACGCCTCGGTGGCGCTCACGCGCGCCGTCGCCGCGGCGACCGGCAGTTCGTCGGCGTCGGTCGACAACGCCCAGGCACCGTAGTAGCAGTTCGAATGCGCCAGCGTGTTCGCGATGTACATGTCAGCGAGCTTGTGTTTGATCGCCTGAAACGATGCGATCGGCCGGCCGAACGCGAACCGACCGAGCGCGTACTGCTTCGCCATGTTCAGCGCGGCCTGCGCGCCACCGACCTGCTCGAACGAAAACAGCACCGCGGCGCGGTCGAACAGCTTCTCGGTCTGTGTCCAGCCCTTGCCTTCTTTGCCGAGCAGCTCACCCGGCGCGTCGCTGAACCGGATCGAGGCGTGCGATCGGGTCGGGTCGAGCGTGGGTACCACCTCGCGCTTCACGCCGCTGCCGTTCAGATCGACGATGTACATCGACGCGTGTTTCTTGTCTTCCTTCGCCAGCACGATCGCAAAGTCCGCCACGTCGCCGTCGGGCACCGGTACCTTGGTGCCCTTGATGGCGCCTTTCTTCGACTTCGTCTTGAGGCTGCGTGCCGGTTCGCCGGCACCTTCGGCGATGGCAAAGGTGCCGATCCATTCGCCGGCCGCGAGCTTCGGCAGGTAACGGGCCTTCTGCTTGGCGCTGCCGAAAGCGAGCAGCGCTTCGGTGGCGAGATAAACGCTCGACGAGAACGGCGTCGGCGCGAGGCTGCGACCGAGCTCTTCGGCGAGCACGCACAGTTCCAGATAGCCGAGACCAATGCCGCCGTACTCTTCCGGTATCGCCGTGGCGGTCCAGCCGAGGTCGATCATGCCGCGCCAGAGCTGCGCGTCGTTCGGTTGATCGCCGTCGAGCACCCGACGAACCGCCGTCAGCGGGCATTTGTCCGCGAGGAAGGACTGGGCCTGTTCGCGCAACAGATTCTGCTCGTCGGAGAACTCGAAGTTCATGCTCGCTTCCTATGGGCTGACGGTGGCCGAGGCGGCCTGAAAGGGGGGTGATTCAATCGTATTAACCGTCACCTGGCAAGGCGCGGCGTCAGGTCAGAACGCCCAGCGCCCCGCCGTCGATGCGGATGTTCTGACCGTGGATCGCGTCGGCGCGCGGACTGGCCAGAAAGGCGACCAGATCGGCCACTTCTTCGCGCCGCACGATGCGTCCGATCGGGATGTCGGCCGCGACGTGCGGTTCGATTTCGGCCCATGTCGCGCCCCATCCGTTGCGCCGCCCCTGCGCAAGGTAGCTCGCTTCCACTTCAGCCGTGTGAATGAGCCCCGGTGAGACCAGGTTCACGGTGATACCCGAGCCGGAGACCTCTTTCGCGAGGCTGATCGTCAGAGTCGCGAGCGCGCCTTTGGATGCATAGTAGTGCGGCATCCGCGCCGCGGGTCGGGTCGAGCCGACCGTGCCCAGGTTGATGATGCGTCCCCAACGACGTTCGCGCATCGCCGGCAGGAGACGTTGGATCAGCCGCTGCGCCGAGAGAACGTTGCGTTGATACATGTCGATCCACGCGGCTTCGTCGGTGTCGTCCCATCGACCGGCGCCGGCGGTGCCGTAGTTGTTCACCAGGATGTCGATCGGCGGTGCGTCGGCGCAGTTCGACAGCAACTGTTCGGTACCTGCGATGGTGGCGATGTCGCCGTACACCGGTCGGCCGCCGCCGATACTCCGGCACGCCTGTTCTGCTTCGTCGCGGGTGAACCCGTGGACCAGCACGGTCGCGCCTTCGTCGATCAGACGCGAGGCGATGATGGCGCCAGTACCGCGATGGCTGCCGGTGACGAGAGCAGTCTTGTCCGAAAGTCGGAGTTCCATGCAGCGGTACGTTAGAGGAAGGGGCCGTGCGACGCCACGGCGGTGTCGATCCCCGGAACTCATGTGAACCCGTTTACATTCTCGTCACGTCGCAGTTCGAAGTGCTTTGCTAGTCTGCGCGCCTGTTTCGCACATACCAGAAGAACGAAGAGGGGAAGAACGTGTTTACCCGCATTGTGATCGTGACAACCCTGATCGCGATGGCCGTCGCTGCGAGCGCCGTCGCGATGAATGTCATCCGCGTTCCTGACCCGAGCATCTACGTTCTGGTCGCCGCAGGCGTGCTTGCACTGGTGATGCTGCGTCGTCGTACTTCTTGAGCCTTTTCGGACTGTCCGAAGCGTCAAAGGGGTGCTGAAGCACCCCTTCTTTTTCCCCGCCTTCCGTACTCGAAAACTCAATCCGCTCGTTAGTGCCTTGCGCGATGCAGTTTTGCCATCATCCCAAACAGACTCGCAGTGTCGTTCGGCGTCGTGTCGCCGCTGAACTCTTTGAACAACGTCGACACGTTGACGACGATGCGCTCGGCATCACCCCATGAGTCGTAGTCGGCGAGCGATATGTCGACAGCAGCGTCGTACGCGTTCATGCCAGCATCGTAGCGCCGCCGCGCCTCGTCTCTGACGTACACGAGATAGTCGCGCACCGCCAGCACGCCGCGCTTGTCGGTGATTGGTCCGTGTCCCGGTACCACCACGTCGACGTCGAGCGATGCGATGTAGTTGCACGCATCGATCCAGTTGCCGACCGGCCCCGCCCACAGTATCGGATGTCCTTCGATGAACAGAATATCGCCGGTGAAGACGAGTCTGTCGGCGGGCACGTGAACGATCGTATCGCCGCGCGTATGCGCCGGACCGACCTGCTTCAGATGCACGCGTTTGTTTCCTACGGTCAGGTCCAACGCGCCTTCAAAGGTGCGTGTCGGCAGCGTCTGGGTCACTTCCTCGAAGTGAAACGCGCCGAAGCAATACATGAAGAATTCGCCGACCTCACCCATGCTCGGCGCCTGTTTCATCAGCGCCGTCATCATGCGGGGTGATTCGTGCGGGAGCTCGTCCGCGGTCGCCTTGGACGAAATGATCTGCGCGCCTTTGACGAGCTCGTTGCCGTTGCAGTGATCGCCATTGGAATGCGTGTTCACGAGCTGACCGATCTCAGCCTTCGGCGTAGCGCGTCGCATCGCTGAAAGCATCTCGGCCGTCAGCCGCAGATCGAACAGCGTATCGACGAGCAACGCGCGCTCGCCATCGCTGATCAACCCCGCATTACTCCACCCCCAGCCGCCATCGGGTTGCAGCCACGCGTACCCACCGCCACCGAGATCGACGAGCCCTTTCTCATACGGCCGAATGCCGAGAGACGTCATGGTCTCCTCTCCAGTCGTTGGTTCGGCTGACGATGGTAGTTGAACGCGGCGCTTTTGTGTCGGACAGCTTTTGGCTAGCCTGCACGGCACCGTTCGCGCACAGTCAGCCGGGATTCGATGCCAGAAGCCGTTACCGACTTCGAAGAGATACGTCCGTACCGTGATGACGAAGTCGCCGCCGTGCTTCGACGCTTGAGCCGCGATCCATCACTGTTGCGCAACCTGTCGGCCTATGCGGCGCCATCGTTGAGTCGCTGGGCGCCGCCGATCGCACGCTGGCTGGTCGGCGGAAGGCTGCGCAGAGCCTTCGCCAAGATCGATTCGGTCGATGCGTTTCAGCAGGCGCTGGCAACGGTATTCCAGCGCATGATCGACGACACCACCGACGGCTTCACGGTTTCGGGAATCGAGCGGTTGGAACCGGATCTCAGCCACCTGTTCATCTCCAATCATCGCGACATCACGCTCGATTCCGGCTTCATGAACCTGGCGCTGTTCCGCGGTGGTCACCCGACCACGCGAATGGCGATCGGCGACAACCTTCTGCGCACCGGCTATGCGGCCGACGTGATGCGGTTGAACAAGGGTTTCGTCGTGCACCGAGGTAAACGCGGCGCCAAGATGGCGTTCGCGTCGATGTCGCTCACGTCGCGTTACATCCGTCACTCGCTCGAGACCGGGCAATCGGTGTGGACCGCACAGCGAGAAGGTCGCGCGAAAGACGGCAAGGATCTCACCGACCCCGCGCTGATCAAGATGCTGTCGCTCGCCTATCGAAAGGACATACCCGACATCGCAGCGATGATCGCGCGTCTGTCGATCGTGCCGGTCGCAGTGTCGTACGAGCTCGATCCGTGCGACGAACTGAAAGCCCGCGAACTGGTTGCGCTCGCGAAAGACGGTGTCTATCGGAAGGCGCCCGGCGAAGACCTGCGCAGCATCATCACCGGGGTCACGGGGCGGAAGGGTCGCGTGCACCTGAGCATCGGCCCGGCGATCAGCGGCACATTCTCCGATGCAGACTCCGTTGCGGCCGAGATAGACCGTCAGGTAGCGCGCGGCTACCGTTTGTTCCCGACCCACTTGATGGCGGCAAAACTCGCCGGGTTGAACTGCAGGCAGCCGATCGAGAGTTCCGCAGCCGTGCGCGAGTTCGAACAGCGTCTCGCTTCGACGTCCGCAGACCTGCGCGCGCAGATCATTGCCCAATATGCCAATCCGGTCGCCCGTGCGCTCGAACTCCGGCTGACGGATTAGCGCTGGAGTCGTTCTCGGGTGTTACGGCGCCAGCGGCGGCTCGTCGAGCGCGGCGAGTTGCTCACGCAGATGCAGGACGTGCTCCGACCAGTAGCGGACGCTACCGAACGCGGGGAATCCCACCTGAAATGCGGGATCGTGCCATCGCCGCGCGATCCACGCGGCGTGATGCATGATCCGCAGCGTGCGCAGGCCTTCGATCAGCGCGAGTTCACGCAGATCGAATTCGAGGAACGTCTCGTAGCCTTCGAGCAGCTTTGACAACGAACGCGTCTGCTCGTCGCGTTCGCCCGAAAGCAGCATCCACAGATCCTGCACGGCCGGCCCCATGACGGTGTCGTCGAAATCGACGAAGTGGGGCGCGTCGTCGCGCCACAGTACGTTGCCGGGATGGCAGTCGCCGTGAATGCGCCCGCCGGCGGGAAGCACTTGGGCGTCGACGCGGGTCAGCAGATGTGTCGTAACCGACGTGTACGCGTCGATCAGTTCGTCCGGAACGAAGTCGTGCTGCAGCAAGAACTCCCTCGACTCGACGCCGAGACGCTTGACGGTGAACTTCGGGCGATGTTTGAAGCGGCCACTGCGGCCGATCCGATGAATGCGCGCCAGCGTCCGGCCGAGCACCAACAGGTTCTCCTCCGACTCGAGATTCGGCGCGTGGCCGCCCTGTCGCGGGAACAGCGTGAAGCGGAAGCCGTCGTGCAGCAGCAGCGTTTGTCCCGACTCGGCGCGCAGAGGCGCGACGCACGGCAGTTCTGCGTCGGAGAGCTCGGCGATGAATGCGTGCTCTTCGAGAATGGCCGCGTCGCTCAGGCGGGCGGGGCGATAGAACTTCGCGATGATCTTGCTGCCGTCGTCGAGCCCGATCTGATAGACGCGATTCTCGTAACTGTTGAGCGCGAGCAGATGGCCGTCGCAACGGAAGCCGAACGCCTCGATTGCGGTGAGAATCAGGTCCGGGGACAGATTTGCGTAAGGTGTCTCGTCGGCCTGACTCACGACGTGGCCACTCGGCCGTAGCGAAGCGCGGGCTTCAATGGGTGGGCGCGAGAACGGCGTAGCCGTTCGCTTCGATCAGCGCGCGCCCCGCGTCCGATGCGACGAAGGTGAGGAACGCCTGTGCGCGATCGGCCGCCGACGTGTTCAGAACGACCGCCTCCTGCACGATCGGCGCGTGCATGTTCAGCGGCACGAGCCAGGCGTCCGTGACGGGAGGTTTGCCCTTGTAGTGCGCGATCAGTTGCGATTGCGCGACGAAAGCGCCGGCTGCCGTTTTCGATTCGACGAGTTGCATCGCCTGCGCCACGTTGTTGGCACTGACCAGTCGCGGTTGCACCTGCTCCCACAATTTCATCGAGGTCAGCGCCTGCTGGGCGGCCAGACCGTACGGCGCGTTCTGCGGATTGGCGATTGCGATGCGGTGCTGCGGATCTGCCAGCCAATCGGACGGTGCTTGAGAAGGCGCTCCGGGCGTCCACAGTGCCAGCCGGCCGATCGCGTAGACGAACCGGCTCTGCGCCTTAGCGCGCCCGTTGGCAACCAGTTGTTCGGTGCGATCCCCATCGGCGGCGAAGAATGCCTGGAACGGCGCGCCATTTAGGATTTGCGCGTAGAGAAGACCCGTGGCGTCGTACGTCCCCTCGATCTGATCGGACGATTGCTTTGCATACGCGGCCGCGAGCGCTTCGAACGTATCGCGGAAATTCGATGCCACCGCTACCCGCAATGAATCGGCGCTCGCAGAATGCGAAATCAGCAATAACAGCAGGCCCGCGAACAAGCGAGGCATCCTGGCGCTCCGGTCGTAACGTGGCGCTCATTCTAGCAGCGTGGATTCGTGCGTCGGCTGCAGTGTTCTTGCGGCGGCCCACACGTGAACTTCGCGCGCGCCGGCTGCGAGCAGCGTTTGCGATAGCGAACCCACGGTGGTGCCGGTCGTCATCACGTCGTCGACCACCGCGACACACAGATCGTCGAAACGTCGTCGGGCGACGAACGCGTCGGCGAGATTGAGCAATCGCCGCGCTCGGGAAAGGCCGGCCTGCGGCGGCGTGTCCCGCACGCGTTCGCACGCCGCCGGTTCGAACGGCCCGCCGAGCCACCGCGCGAGCAACGCGGCCTGGTTGTGGCCGCGTCGCAGCAGGCGGCGACGGCTGAGCGGTACAGCCACGACGACATCGGGCAGCGGCTGCTGCGTGTACGCAGCAGCGATCGACGCAGCGAGCAGGCCACCGAGAACGCGCGCGTCGATAAGTGACCCGCGAAACTTGAGCCGGTGAATCATTCGCGCGACCGGTTCCGAGTAGCGCAGCGCGGCAACGGTGCGCGCGTAAGGCGGTGGGCGTGAATGACACGCGGTGCAGAGCGCGTCGCCCTGGTTCTGCAGCGGTAACGCGCAACGCGGACACGGCGCTTCGAGTCGCGGCAAGGCGGCGCAACAGTGCTCGCACAGGTCGGCGGCGACACCGGTGGAAAGGTCGCACATGACGCATACGCCGGGCAGCAGCCCCCACAGCAGACGATCGAAGCGACCTCGAACGGCATCGAAGCGGTGCATCCGCATTCGATAACGCGTGCTGGCTTCCACGACAACGGTGAGCCGACACAGAGTGGGGTGCGACTTCAACCCTGCCGGGCAATGCCCCCGGCAAGCTCGCTCCCGGATGTCACTGGACTTCAGTCATGGCCGAGCCCCGTCATGCAGGGAGGGCGTCAGAGTGGGCTGCAGCTGGAAGCGTTCGCAACATCGAAGCCGCCGACGGTACTCGGATTTCTGCTCGACGTTCGCGCCTGATGGCGTTCGATTGACCGCGTTTTGACACTTCCGACACCGCGACGTTAAGGTGCGCGTCCGCGGTATTTTTTTGTTTTTCGGCAACGAGGCCTGACCATGGCGGACTTCCGCACCCCGCTTCGCGACACACGCTTTCTGTTGTACGACGTGTTCGACTTCGAGTCTCACTACGCACGGTTGTCCGATCGCGAACGCGTAACGCGCGATCTGCTCGATCCGATTCTCGACGAAGCCGCGCGGTTTGCCGAAACCGAACTGTTCCCGATCAACCACACCGGCGATGTGGAAGGTTGTCGCTTCGAGAACGGCCTGGTGACCACGCCGAAAGGGTTCAAAGAGGCGTATCGGACGTATGTCGAAAATGGGTGGACCGGAATGACGGGGTCCGCGGAGTACGGCGGCCAGGCGCTGCCTCACAGCATGAGCCTGATCGTCGAGGAACCGATGACGATCGCGAACATGGCCTGGACGATGTATCCGGACCTGTCGCACAGCGCGATGAACGCGCTCGAGCGTCACGGCACGCCGGAACAGAAACAGCGGTTCCTGACGTTGCTACTGTCAGGCTCCTGCACCGGAACGATGTGTCTGACCGAACCGCAGGCGGGCTCCGACGTCGGCATTCTGCGCACCAGAGCCGTGCCGAATCCCGACGGCAGTTACGCGATCACCGGCACCAAGATCTTCATCTCTGCAGGCGAGCACGACTTCGTCGACAACATTCTGCATCTGGTGCTCGCTCGCGTGCCGAACGCGCCGCACGGAACGAAGGGCATTTCTCTATTCATCGTGCCGAAGTTTCTCCCGCGCGACGACGGAACCCCTGGGGCGCGCAACGGCGTGCAATGCACCGGCATCGAGGAAAAGATGGGCATTCACGGCAACGCGACGTGCGTGCTGAACTTCGACGCCGCGACGGGTTTCCTGGTGGGCGCCGAGAACGAAGGCATGCGCTGCATGTTCACGATGATGAATGCGGCTCGGCTCGGCGTCGGCATGCAAGGCGTCGGCGTGGCAGAGGCGGCGTATCAGGCGTCGCTGGCATACGCGCGTGAGCGGCTGCAGATGCGGGCGGTGAGCGGCCCACAGAATCCCGATGGTCCCGCCGATCCGATCATCGTGCATCCCGACGTGCGGCGGATGTTGCTGACGCAGAAGGCGCTCATAGAAGGCGGTCGCGCGCTCGCGTATTTCACCGCTCAACAAGCTGACCTCGCCGAGTTCGGCCCGCCCGAAGGGCGCGACGATGCGGAGACGATGCTGAGTTTTCTCACGCCGATCGTGAAGGCGTTTCTCACCGAGTGCGGATTCGAGAGCGTCAATCACGCCGTGCAGATCTTCGGCGGTCACGGTTTCATTCGCGAAACCGGCATCGAGCAATACGTGCGCGACAGTCGCATCACGCTGATATACGAGGGCACCACGCAGATCCAGGCCCTCGATCTGCTCGGCCGCAAGGTGATGATGACGCAAGGCAAAGCGTTGCTCGTTTTCGTCGAAGAAATGCACCGGTTGTCGAACGAGTGCGCCGGCACGTTGCCGGACGTGGCGGTAGCGCTGGAACGGATCGCCAGCGAATGGGCGACTTTGAGCATGGCGACCGGCGGTCGCGCTGCGGCAGACCTGAACGAACTCGGCGCCGCATCGGTGGACTACCTCATGTATAGCGGTTATGCAGCGCTCACGTATTGCTGGGCGCGGATGGCTCTGGTCGCAACCCGACAACTCAACAAAGGTGCGAAGGTCGGCGCCGATCCGTTTCTCACCGGTAAGGTCGCAACCGCCCGGTTCTACGTAGCGCGCATGCTGCCGCGTGCGGAAATGCACAAGCGTGCGATCGAAGGTGGCGCTGCAGTGCTGATGCAGATCGACGTGAAGTCCTTCGACCACATCTGACCCCCGAGAGACCACGAGATGCCCGATTACCTAGCACCGACACGCGACATGGAGTTCGTGCTCTTCGACTTGCTCGACGCGGAATCGACGTGGCGGCGCATTCCGGCACTCACCGAGGTGACACGCGATCTGGTGGCGGCGGTGCTGGAGGAAGGCGGCAAGATCGCGTCCGAGCAACTCGCGCCGTTGAATCCGGTCGGCGATCGCGCCGGAAGCACGTGGAGCGCGAGTGGTGTAGCGACGCCGGCCGGATTCAAACAGGGTTTTCGCGCTCTTGCCGACGGTGGCTGGCTTGGCGTTTCCGGCGATGCGTCTTATGGCGGTCAGGGTCTGCCGAAGATGCTGACGGTGGCGCTCGAGGAGATGTTCTACGGTGCGAACACGGGTCTTTACCTGTGCGGCACGCTCACCGTCGGAGCTGCAACCTGCATCGCCACTCACGGCAGCGAGGCGCAGAAAGCGCTGTACCTGCCGAAGCTCTACTCCGGCGAGTGGGCTGGCGCGATGGCGTTGACCGAAGCGCACGCCGGAACTGACCTCGGCATCATGCGAACGCGAGCGGAACCAGCCCCGGACGGCAGCTATCACGTCAGCGGTACGAAGATCTTCATCACTTATGGCGATCACGATCTCACCGCCAACAGCGTGCATCTGGTGCTCGCCAAATTGCCGGATGCGCCGGAAGGCACGCGCGGCATATCGCTGTTCATCGTGCCGAAATTTCTGGTGAACGACGACGGATCGACAGGTGCGCGCAATTCGTTCGCGAGCGGCTCCATCGAACACAAGATGGGCGTGAAGGGCAGCCCGACGTGCGTGATGAACTACGATCGCGCCGTTGGGCACCTGATCGGCGAACCGAACCAGGGGCTCGCGGCGATGTTCACGATGATGAACTACGAACGACTCTCGGTGGGCATACAGGGATTGGGCACTGCCGAAGCGGCGTACCAGGCCGCCAGCGGTTATGCGTCGGAACGATTGCAGGGGCGATCTCCGCACGGCGCGCAGCGGCGTGACGCTGCCGCCGATCCGATTCTCGTGCACCCGGACGTCCGGCGGATGCTGCTGACGGTGCGCGCGTACAACGAAGCCGGCCGCGCCTTTGCTGCGTTGGTGGGGCGCGAACTCGATCTCGCGAAGTATTCTCCCGACGACGTTGAACGCGAGCGCGCTGAGCGGCTCGTCGGCCTGCTTACGCCGATTGCGAAAGCACATCTGACGGATCGCGGCTTCGAGGCGTGCGTCATCGCGCAACAGGTATTCGGCGGACACGGCTACATTGCCGAATGGGGCGTGGAGCAGTTCGTACGCGACGCGCGGATCGCGCAGATTTATGAAGGCACGAACGGCGTGCAGGCGCTCGACCTGCTTGGACGCAAGGTACTGCGCGACGGCGGTGCGACCGCCAACGAGTTCATCGCGTCGATGCGCGCCGACGTGAATGGGGTAGCGGCCGACTATCGCGATGCTTTGGAACTCGCGATCGATCGTCTGGCCGAGGTGACGAAGCGCCTGATCGACCGGGCATCCGGCGATCCCGCCCTGGCCGGCGCGGCATCCGTCGACTATCTCGACCTGTTCGCGCTCACAACGTACGCCTGGCTATGGGCGCGTATGGCAACCATTGCGCCTGGCGACGAGTTCGGCGCAGCGAAACGCCACACGGCGGCGTTCTTCTATGCGCGGTTGTTGCCGCGGGCGCTTGCATTGACCGCGGCGATCGACAGTCCGTCGGCCGCCATCATGGACATGCCGGCCGCATCGTTCTGACTTGGCGGCCGGCGGCCGTCCGCTGGCAGCCGCTTCACGCCGCGTTCTTCAGCGACTCGGCCAACTTCTGATGGATGCCGCCGAAGCCGCCGTTGCTCATGATGACGATGTGGCGACGGTGTTTCGGCGGCGGCAGCGCCGTAAGCGTCCGGATCAGGTGACTGAGATCGTCGTCCATCGTCGCACGCACCACGCTCGCGTGGACCACTTCAGTGAGATCCCACTTGATGTTCTCGCCGCGGAACCAGTACACGCTGTCGGCGGCGGCGCAGCACGTGGACAACTCGTCGCGCAGCGTGCCCAGAGACATCGTGTGCGAGCGCGGCTCGATCACCGCGACGATCTCGTCACCGGCGAAGCGATTGCGTAACCCCTGCAGCGTCGTTCGGATCGCGGTCGGGTGATGGGCGAAGTCGTCGTAGACGCTGACGTTGCCGACCTCGGCGATCAGCTCGAGCCGGCGCGTGACGCCTTGGAACGAATTGAGCGCCTCGATAGCAACTTCCGGCGGCACGCCGGCGTGGCGCGCCGCGGCGATCGCATTCAGCGCGTTCGCCACGTTGTGCTGGCCGAGCTGGTTCCACTCCACGTCGCCGAGCGGCGTATCGTTCAGTTGCGGAGTGAATCTGGAACCGTCGGACGAGATGTTCTTTGCTTGCCACAGTTCGTCGTTATCGGTTGCAACCCTCGCGACCTTGCGCGGTCGTTGGCTCCCGCGAACGCGCTCAACAGGCGTCCAGCAGCCCATGCGCAATACGTGATCGACGGCTTCGTCGTGTTCCGGCACAACGATCAGCCCGCCGGATGGAACGGTGCGCAGCAGATGATGGAACTGCGTCTGGATCGCGGCGAGATCAGGGAAGATGTCGGCGTGGTCGTATTCGAGATTGTTGATGACGAGTGTGCGCGGTCGGTAATGCACGAACTTCGAGCGACGATCGAAGTACGACGTGTCGTATTCGTCGGCTTCCACCACGAAGAACGGCTGGCTTCCGAGACGCGCCGAAACGCCGAAGTCCTTCGGCACGCCACCGATCAGGAACCCGGGATTCAGTCCCGCGCGATCGAGAATGTGCGCGAGCATGCTCGCGGTCGTCGTTTTGCCATGCGTGCCGGAGACCGCCAGCACCCAGCGGCCGTTGAGAATCTGGCGACCGAGCCATTCGGCGCCGGAGGTGTACGGCAGCCCGGTGTCGAGCACGTACTCGATGCCGGCGTGCCCGCGCGGCAATTGCGCGTTGCCGATTACGACGAGGTCCGGTGGGGGTTTCAGCTGCGCAGGGTCGAAGCCTTCGTACACGGTGATGTCGGCTGCGGCCAACTGGTCGCTCATCGGTGGATACAGCGCTTTGTCGGAACCTGAAACGCGCAGCCCCGATTCGCGCGCCAGCAGCGCCAGGCTGCCCATCAGAGTCCCGCCGATACCCAGGAAATAGATGTGCTGCGTCAAGGTAGTCCTTTGGCCGCTAACGATTCGACGCGGCGCCCGCTAAAACGATGGTGAGGAAGGCCATACCGAACGAAAGCACGATACCAACGAATACTGTCACATTCATCGCGCGATGCAGGATGAATCCATACACGGCGATGGACCAGATGGTAATGAGCGCCCACGTCCACACGGTGATGGGGCTCGCAATCCCGACGATCGGTACGAGCAGCGCGATGAGCAGGGTGAACAGCAGGTCGCATCCGAACATCGCGGTGATCGTCGCGGGAAATCGCCCGACGACGCCGCGCACCGTCAACGCGATCCAGGTGAGTGCGGCCAGCGTCGCCATCGATACCAGGGTCGACGTCGCGACCTGCACCGCGGTTGCTTCCGTCGCCTGAATCCCGACCATGAAACCGGCGAGCATGTTCAGCACGATTACGCCGCCGACGAACAACGGATGCGTCGGCACGAGTTCGGGTCCGCGCCGCAACAGGCAGATGTTCCAGAACACGGCGAGGATGGGTTTCATTGCGGGGAGGCTCCGACGAGCGGGAATTGTCGCACAAAAATCTTTACCATGGCCGCCGCCCGCGCATTCATCGAGAACCCGAACGAGGAATTCATGCCGAAACGCAATGCGTTTTACGCTCAGTCCGGTGGTGTCACGGCCGTCATCAACGCGAGTGCGTGCGGCGTCATCGAAACAGCGCGTCGTCATCGCAACGCGATCGGCAAGGTGTACGCCGGGAGCAACGGCATCATTGGAGCGCTGCGCGAGGAGCTGATCGACACCAGCAAAGAGTCCGCGCGCGCGATTGCAGGGCTGCGCAATACCCCGTCGGGCGCGTTCGGCTCATGCCGTCACAAATTGCAGTCGTTCGAAAAGGACCCGCGCGAATACCAGCGACTGATCGAGGTCTTCAAAGCGCACGACATCGGTTACTTCTTCTACAACGGCGGCGGCGACTCGCAGGACACCGCCAACAAGGTGGCCCAGTTCAGCGCGAAGCTCGGCTACCCGATCACCTGCATCGGCGTGCCGAAGACCGTCGACAACGACCTGCCGTTCACGGACACGTGTCCTGGCTTCGGTTCGGTCGCGAAGTACGTGGCGGTGTCCATTCGCGAGGCGGCCCTCGATGTCGCGAGCATGTGCGAGACCTCGACGAAGGTTTTCATCATGGAGGTGATGGGACGCCACGCGGGTTGGATTGCGGCCGCTGCGGGTCTGGCGCAGGAAGCGCCGGACGGCCCGCCGCACCTCATCGTGTTTCCGGAAATCGCGTTCGATGCTGCGACGTTCATCCGGAAGGTCGACGAGACGGTGCGACGCGCCGGGTACTGCGTGATCGTCGTTTCGGAAGGCGCGCGTCGGGCAGATGGAACCTTCCTGGCGGAAGCTGGCACGAAGGACGCGTTCGGTCATGTGCAACTCGGTGGCGTCGCGCCAACCGTTGCGGAGCTGGTTCGCAGTGAGCTCGGTTACAAATTCCACTGGGCGGTCGCCGATTACCTGCAGCGCGCCGCCCGACACATCGCGTCCGCCACCGATGTCGAGCAGGCCTACGCGGTGGGTCGCGCAGCCGTGGAATTCGCGCTGGCCGGCAAGAACGCGGTGATGCCGATCATCGTGCGCAAGTCGTCGAAACCGTACCGCTGGACGATCGGCGAAGCGCCGCTCGCGAAAGTGGCCAACGTCGAGAAGAAGATGCCGCGCAACTTCATCACGCGTGACGGCTTCGGTATCACGTCGAAAGCGCGCGAGTATCTGCAGCCGCTGATCGTCGGGGAAGACTATCCGCGTTACCGGAACGGGCTGCCGGAATACGTGACGCTGAAGAACCAGCTGATTCCGAAGAAGCTCGCCTCTTTCGAATAAGTGATGGACGGTGCTGGCACCGTCCATCACTTGTTCGACTCAAAAAAAACCCCGGACCAGCCGGGGTTTTTCGAGGGGCGACCGGTTCGGTTAGAGAACCGGCACCATCAGCAGGGCCACGATGTTGATGATCTTGATGAGCGGATTCACCGCCGGGCCAGCCGTGTCTTTGTAGGGGTCGCCAACGGTATCGCCGGTCACCGCCGCTTTGTGCGCGTCGGAACCCTTGCCGCCGAAGTGACCGTCTTCGATGTACTTCTTCGCGTTGTCCCATGCACCGCCGCCGGTCGTCATCGAAATCGCGACGAAGAGGCCGGTGACGATCGTACCGATCAGCAGTCCGCCGAGCGCTTTGACCGCGGACGCGCTGTCCATCGCGAAGGTCATCACGACGACGAGCACCACCGGCACCAGGATGGGCAACAGGCTCGGGATGATCATTTCCTTGATCGCCGCTTTCGTCAGCATGTCGACCGCGCGGGAGTAGTCCGGCTTGCCGGTGCCTTCCATGATGCCTTTGATCTCTCTGAACTGACGTCGCACTTCGTTCACGACCGTGCCGGCTGCGCGGCCGACCGCTTCCATCGCCATGGCGCCGAACAGATACGGCACCATGCCGCCGATGAAGAGGCCGATGATCACGGCCGGATCGGACAGGCTGAAATCGACGAGCTTGCCCTCGGCCTGCAGGTTGTGGGTGTAGTCGGCGAACAGCACCAGTGCGGCGAGACCGGCCGAACCGATCGCGTAGCCTTTCGTTACCGCTTTCGTCGTATTGCCCACTGCGTCGAGCGGATCGGTGATGTTGCGGATTTCCTTCGGCAGACCCGACATTTCGGCGATGCCGCCGGCGTTGTCGGTGATCGGCCCGTATGCATCGAGCGCGACGATCATGCCGGTCATCGACAGCATCGCGGTGGCCGCGATCGCGATGCCGAACAAGCCGGCGAGGGTGAACGATGCCCAGATTGCGACGCAAACTGCGAGCACCGGCAATGCGGTCGACTTCATCGAAACGCCGAGACCCGCGATGATGTTCGTCGCGTGGCCGGTCTGCGACGCGGCAGCAACGTGTTGCACCGGCGCGTATTCGGTCGCGGTGTAGTACTCGGTGATTACAACCATCGCGGCGGTCAACACCAGGCCGACGACCGCAGCGCCGAACAACGGCAACACGTGTTCCGGCGGCATCATCATTGCCGTGATCGGATAGAACGCGATGGCCGCGAGCACGCCCGATACGATCACGCCTTTGTACAGCGCGTTCATGATCTTGCCGCCTTCTTTCGCCGATACGAAGAACGTACCGATGATCGAGGCGATGATCGAGGCGCCGCCGAGCACGAGCGGATACATCACGGCGTTGGAACCGGCGTCCTTCATCACGAGACCCGCGAGCAGCATCGTTGCGACGATCGTCACCGCGTATGTCTCGAACAGGTCGGCCGCCATGCCGGCGCAGTCGCCGACGTTGTCACCGACGTTGTCGGCGATGACAGCGGGGTTGCGCGGATCGTCTTCTGGAATGCCGGCTTCGACTTTACCGACGAGGTCGGCGCCGACGTCGGCACCCTTCGTGAAGATGCCACCGCCCAATCGCGCGAAGATCGAAATCAGCGAACCGCCGAACGCGAGGCCGACGAGCGAGTGCAGCGCCGCGTCTTCACCGACCATCGGCAGAATCGCCGCGTAGTAACCAGCGACGCCCAGCAGACCGAGACCGACCACCAGCATTCCGGTGATTGCACCGCCGCGGAACGCGACCGCGAGAGCTGCGTTAATACCGTTGTGCGCAGCTTGTGCGGTGCGGACGTTCGCGCGCACCGAGATGTTCATCCCGATGAATCCCGTCAGGCCAGACAGCACCGCGCCGATCAGAAAACCGACGGCGGAGTACCAGGTCAGCGCGAAGCCGAGTACGAAGAACAACACCGCACCGACCATCGCGATGGTCGTGTACTGTCGATTCAGATAGGCCTTCGCGCCGGCCTGAATGGCCGCTGCGATCTCCTGCATGCGCGCGTTGCCCGCAGGCTGCGCAAGAATCCAGCGGATGGACACCAAGCCGTAAGCCAGCGCGACGACCGCGCAGCCCAAGGCAATGATGAGATACTCGGACATGAATCCCCCTTAGAGGCTTTATTGTTGAGAAGCCGGGCTTTTGACGGGTGAAACTGCCGTGCGCAGCCAGCCAAACGGCGCGGCGCAATGCCCGCGAATGGCTGGCCCCCCCGACAAAGGCGGCGATTCTACAACAAAAACCGGGACATAGAATCACGGTGTGAGCGCGTGCGGAGACCGGTTGCGGGAAGTGAGTGCGGCGCGATCACCCCTGCTCCAGCAGATTGCGCAGGTCGATGATCGCCGCGTTCGCGCGCGAGATGTAAGACGCCATCACCAGCGAATGGTTGGCCACGAGCCCGAGTCCGTCGCCGTTCAGCACCATCGGACTCCAGATCGGCGCCTGAGTGGGTTCGAGTTCGCGGATGATCTGTTGCAGGCTGACTCGCGCGTTCTTCTTCTCGAGCACATCTTTGAAATCGTGGTCGATCGCGTGCAGCAGGTGCAGCAGTGCCCACGTGTGGCCGCGCGCCTCATAGAACACATCGTCGATTTCGAGCCACGGCGTCTTCACTTCTGTCTCCCCCGGTGCGGCGTTCGTGGGAGGTACCGAACTGTCGCCCGCGAGCCCGGTGTTCAATTGCCGTTTGCCGACGGCACTGCTGAGGCGCTGCGAGAGGCTGCCGAGGCGCGTGGATACACCGGCGAGCCAATTGCGCAGGTTGTCGGCGCGAGGATAGAACTCGGCGTCCGGATGGTTCGGGTCGGCGAGCCGATGCATGTAACGCTCGAGATACTGGATGCCTTTTCGATATTCGCCCTCTGTGTCCGGGAATACCCAGCTCGCGTTGTCCCAATAGAACTTGCCTTCCGCTTCCGAAAGGTCGGCATCTTCGGCCGATTGGCTTTGCGATCGGCTGAAGTCGAGGCGCATCTCGCGGCTCATGTCGCGGATCTGTACCAGCACGCCGAACTCCCAGCTGGGTACGTTGTCGAGCCAGACGCCCGGCGGAAAGATGTCGTTCGACAGATACCCGCCGCGTTTGTCGAGCAGCGATTCAGCGAGGCGCGCCACCGTCGCGGCGGTGGTATAGCCGGTGACGACGGTCACGCCCTTCGCCGCTGCGTGCGCCTGTGCGTTGTCGTCTACCGAGAACGCCTCGGGTTCGTGGTCCCACCACCAACCGAGAGCCGCGCACACGACGACATAACCTCCGAGCGTGAGCGCGGCTATGCGGCCGATCCAGGCGGCCATGGTATCGGCACCGGTCTGCCAGAACTTCCAGTTCACTGTGGTCTCTCTCCCGTCAGTGTGCGGACCTCGAACGAAACGGTTTGCTGCGAACCGTCGGAAAAGCGCAGCGTGATCGGGACTGCACCGGAAGTCACTTCACCGATGCCGAGCAGCATCAGATGAGTGCCGCCGGGGCTGAACGACACGACTTGTTCCGGCGCCAGCACGACGCTTTCGAGCTGGCGCATCTGCATCGTTTCGTCGGCCTGCGACTCCGTGTGCATCTCGATCGATCGCGCAACGTCGCTGCGCGCTCCGACGAGTTCGATCGGAGTCGTGGTCCGGTTGACGACGTCGAAGTATCCGGCGGCGACCGAGAGACCCGGTGCCGGAAGCCGGACCCAGGCATGCGTCACCGAAATCGGTTCCGATGCACCGCACGCGGCGATGCCCCATGCAACGACGAGTGCGAGCGCGTTGCGACGAATCATTCAGCTTCCTTCGGGGTTGCGGTGTTGAGTTGCAGCAGGTCGACGCCCGGCGGCGAACCGAGCGTCAACTCGGCGCGTATGCGCCGTTCGCCGGGCGAGTCGGCCATCTGCTGATAGATCCAGCGTCCTTCCGCGTCACTGCGCGCGCGGATGACCACCCACGCATCGCGCGCCTTTGCTTTTGTGCCAAGCGCTTTCAGCTGGCCGGACATTTCGGTGCTGTGCGACGCGAGTTGCTCCGCGTCGAGCGCCGTGTGATCGCGCTGCGCGCTGCTGCGGACGGTGATCTGTGCTTCGGCCGCGGCGATGCTGTCGAGATCCGGGTCCACCAGGCGCGCGTGATCGAGCAACTTGCGCGCGGTGCCATACTGGCCTTTCTCCGCCGCCTGCTCTGCCATGGCGACGTAACGCTCGGCGATCCGTTGCAGGCCGTGCAACGCCGCGGGATGGTCCGGCGCAACGGCCAGCGCTTCGCGGTAGAAGTCGTATGCGCAGTTGTCGATCGGCGTCAGCAGCCGGCCACCTTTCAGAGCGGAATCACCATTTTCGAGGAGGGCATCGAGCCGGTCCGCCTGTTCGAGCGTCATCCTGGGCGGCGGTGGTGGGGGCGATGCAGCGGGTTGCACCGGTGGTGGCGGCGCGGTCGGCGCAGGCGCCGGCGCCGTGCACGCGCCTAACAGCAGCAGCCCCGAAATGAACGCGCGGCCGACTGCGCAGCGCGTCACGTTACAATCCGTTCAGGCGGAGCTATCGCGTCGGTCACGCGGACTTCGTCACGTCCCATGCAGTCGCGCACCTTATAGTGATCGGGGAGACAGTTACAATGGAACCGCACCTCGTGCGATGTGTCCGAGTCGGGTGCGATCGACACTGCGGATGAACTTTAGGCATGGTCAAGGACAGATGGATCCTGTTGTGGCTCGCGTTGCTTGCACCGCTTGCGATCGCCGCCGATCTCGGTAGCGCCGCACCGAATCCGCTCGAAGAGGAACCGGAGTTCCTGTCTGCCGACCAGGCTTTTGTACTGACGACGCAACTCGACAACGGAGTTCTGCGCGCACACTGGCAGATGCCGGACGGTTATTACCTCTATCGCCATCGATTCGAGTATGCGGTGCCGGCCGGCAGCCCTTTCGTGCTCGGCGAGGCCGACATCCCGCCGGGAAAGGTCAAGAACGACGAGTACTTCGGCGAAGTACAGGTCTACTACCACGAGGTGACGGCGCGGGTTCCGGTGAGTCGCACGGACGGGAGCACGCCGCTTCTCGACGTCGCGATTACGTATCAGGGTTGCGCAGATCGCGGGTTGTGTTATCCGCCGCAAACTAAGCACGTGACTTTTCCGGCGCAGTCGATTGCAGCAGCAACGGGGTCCGCGTCGCAAGCCGCCCCGTCCGACGGTGCGGCTTCGGACAAGACGGAGGAACAGCACCTCGCCGGACTTCTTGCCGGCGGCAATCTGCTGCTTTCGCTCGCAATATTCTTCATCGCCGGGCTCGGCCTCGCGTTCACGCCGTGCGTGCTGCCGATGGTGCCGATACTGTCGAGTATCATCGTCGGGCAAGGCAGTTCAGTCACGCGCGCTCGCGCCTTTACACTCTCGTTGGCATACGTGCTTGGTATGGCCGTTACGTATGCGGCGCTCGGTGTCATAGTCGGTCTGTTCGGCGCGAGCATGAATCTGCAGGCGGCGTTGCAGTCGCCGCCCGTACTGGTCGTGTTCGCGCTCGTTTTCGTGCTCCTTGCATTGTCGATGTTCGGCTTTTACGAACTGCAGTTGCCGCAGGCGTGGCAGAACCGCATCAACGCGATGTCGCAGAATCAGCGGGGCGGCGTGCATGCCGGTGTCGCGATGATGGGTAGTCTGTCGAGCCTCGTCGTGTCCCCGTGTCTCTCTGCGCCGCTGGCGGGCGCGTTGATCTATCTCAGTTCCACCGGAGATGCGCTGCTCGGCGGCAGCGCGCTGCTCGCGCTGGGATTGGGTATGGGTGTGCCACTGCTGTTGATCGGTTCGAGTGGTGCGCACCTGTTGCCGCGCGCAGGCGCCTGGATGAACAACGTGAAAGCCGTATTCGGGGTGCTGCTGCTCGGCGTCGCCGTGTGGCTGCTCGAACGGGTCGTGCCCGCACCGATGACTCTGCTGTTGTGGTCGCTTCTCGCGATCGGTGTCGGCGTGTATCTCGGTGCGCTCGACCGGTCGCCGCGCCACGGTTGGGGCCAGTTGTGGAAAGCGACGGGCGCGTTCACGTTCATCTACGGGATATTGCTGCTCATCGGCGCCGCGAGCGGCGCAGGCGATCCGCTCGCGCCGCTGTCGGGAGCGGCCCAATCGACGACCGCGCAGCGCGATTCGGGCGGCGTCAAGAACAACGGGGTGCAGTGGAAGCGCGTGCGCGGTGTCGTAGCGCTCGAGGCGGAACTCGCCGCTGCAGAGCAGGCCGGCAAGCCAGTTGCGCTCGATTTCTATGCCGACTGGTGCATCTCGTGCAAGGTGATGGCGCGCAACGTGTTCTCCGAACCCGCCATCGCGGCTCAACTCGGTCGTTTCCAGTTGCTGCAGGCAGACGTGACGTCGAAAGACCCTCTCGACCAGGAGTTGCTGCACCACTTTGGACTGTTCGGTCCGCCGACCATGTTGTTCTTCGGGCTGGACGGCCGGGAAATCAGCGCGCTGCGCATGCAGGGCGAGATGGATCGGGGCGCGTTCGAACGACATCTCGGACGGGTTCTGTCCGGCGTCTGATCTCGCGCGAACCGGTGGTGCCTGGCACCTGCGGCGCCGTTCAGCGACAATCCCGCGGTCTCGTGAATGGCGTCGTCGATGGCCAAGTTACTCGTCCTGCACGGCCCGAATCTGAATCTGCTCGGCACGCGCGAGCCCGAGATCTACGGCACCGAAACGCTGGCCGACATCGATGCACGTCTCACCAAGCTGGCGAAGTCGCGACGGCATTCGTGCGACAGTCTGCAGAGCAACGCCGAGCACGTGCTGATCGATCGCGTTCACGCAGCCAGGACCGAAGGTATCGGCTACATCGTGATCAATCCTGGCGCCTTCACGCACACGAGCATCGCTCTGCGCGACGCATTGCTAGGCGTCGGCATTCCGTTCATCGAAGTTCATCTGTCGAACGTGCACGCGCGCGAAGATTTCCGCCAGCACTCCTACCTGTCGGACGTCGCGCGCGGCGTCGTCACCGGACTCGGCGCGCGCGGTTACGAATATGCGTTGACTTACGCGATGGACGCGCTGGAGGAATAGCTCCGATGGATCTGCGCAAGATCAAGAAGCTGATCGACATGGTCGAGGAATCCGGCATTTCGGAACTCGAGGTGCGAACCGGCGAAGAGTCGATCCGCATCGCGCGACCATTGCTGCCGAAGACCAGTGCTCCATCGACGCAGGAGGCCTCCGCTCCGCCGCGCCAGGCCGCGCCGCGCACGTCCCGCGGCTTCATCGTTCGCGCGCCGCTGACTGGCACTTTCTATTGCGCACCCGCACCTGGCGAGCGGCCGTTCGTGCGCGTCGACCAGACCGTCGAGGTGGGTGACGTGCTGTGCATCATCGAGAGCATGAAGATGATGAATCAGATCGAAGCCGAGCGAGCCGGCCGCATCGCCGAAGTGAACGCGGAAGACGCATCGCCGGTCGAGACCGGGACGCCCCTCTTCCGTATCGAATGACGATTCGCATCGGGTAATACCATGGCATGGCTGAGCATCCGGCTGTCGTTGCCCGCAGCGCGGATCGACACGCTGTCCGATCTGTTGATGGAGCTCGGGGCCGACTCGATTGCAGTGCGGGATGCCGGCGATTCGCCGGTGCTCGAACCGGGCCCGGGTGAGATGCCGCTGTGGCCGCACGCCGAACTCGACGCGCTGTTTCCGCTCGATGCCGACGTTGCATCGGTGCGCGCGCGACTCCTCGCCGAACTGCCGAGCCCAGACGAACGCATGCTCAATGTGCGCTTCGTGGAAGACGCCGATTGGTCGCACACGTGGCGCAACCATGCCGTCGAGCAGTGTTTCGGCGACCGGTTGTGGGTGCTACCGCGTGATGCAGCGTTGCCGGTCGGACCGCTCGCGGTGTTACGGATCGATCCGGGGCTCGCCTTCGGCACCGGTGGTCATGCGACCACGGCGATGTGCCTCGATTGGCTCGCTCGGCAGAACCTTGACGGTTGGTCAGTCGTGGATTACGGCGCCGGCTCGGGGATTCTCGGCATCGCCGCGTTGCTGCTCGGGGCGGCGCGCCTGGTCGCCGTCGATCACGACCCCCAGGCGTGCCTCGCGACGCGCGCGAACGCAACCTACAATGGCGTCGCCTCGGAACGGATTACGATAATCGCGCCCGACGAACTGGCCACGAAGACTCACGACCTCGTGCTCGCGAACATCCTCGCAGGACCGTTGATGTCGCTCGCGCCGGATCTGACGCGCCTGGTCAAACCAGGCGGTGCGCTGGTGATGTCCGGGATGATGGCGCACCAACTCGACGCGGTGACCGCCCATTACCCGGACTTCCTGTTTCAACCCGCGCAGATGCGCGACGACTGGGTGATGGTGCAAGGAATCAGAGCGCGTGGCTGAAGATTCGCTCGAACCGTTGATCACGCAATGTCCGACGTGTCGGACGCGCTTTCGTGTCACGGAAACGCAGCTGAACGCCGCGTCCGGCCGCGTGCGCTGCGGCGCCTGCCTTGCGGTATTCGCGGGACTCGAGCATCTGGTGCTCGCTTCCGGCCCGCGCCTCAGACCGGGAGAAAGCCCGAACGAAGCGCTCGACGCGCTGCTCGACGAGTTGCGCAGCGATCCCGAACCGCGAACCGCGATACAGCAGAATCAACCGAAACGCCCCGAACCGCCCGAACCGCAACGAGAGGCGCCTCGCGCCAGTGTAAAACCGTTGGGACCGGCGGAGCGCCTTGCGCCGCCGCGCGAGGAAGCGGGTGGTGGCGGTGCACCCGCAAAACACTCTGCGCCGACGAAGCCGAAGGAGGTTGCAGAGGAGGCGCGTGCATTGGATGGCGTCGCGGCGCGCAAAGCGCGTCGCCTGAAACTCGCGGCGGACAGTGCGGCCAAGTCGGATGCGGCGCCGCAGGAGCCGGCGATCGATCCGCCGGGCGAGGTAGCCGCGACAACGCCGGAAACGAGAGTTGCGGAGCCGGAGCGCGCCGTTGCGCCTGCGCCGCTCGACCTTACGCCCGAAGAGCTGATCGCGATGCCCACCCGCCGCCGCCGTCGCTGGTGGATGCCGCTCGGTGTCGTATGCGCGATCGTATTGCTGGGCGCGCAGGTCCTGTATCTGCAGTTCGACACGTGGGCGAAGAATCCAGGCATCAGGCCGATCTATGAATGGCTGTGCCCGCACCTGCAGTGTCAGTTGCCTGTGATGCGCGCGCTAGACGAGATCCGGTCGAAGAACCTGGTGGTACGTGCAAATCCGGATGTGCCGGGAGAGTTGATGGTCGACGCGCTCATCGTCAATCAGGCGCGCTTTGCGCAACCGTTTCCGGTGATCGAACTGCGCTTCTCGTCGATGGAGGGAAGTCCGATCGCGGCGCGCCGATTCAAACCGGAAGAATACCTCGCCGGAGAATTGAAGGGCGCCACGATGTTTGCGCCGATGACTCCGGTACACATCGCGCTCGCGGTCGAAGATCCCGGCACCGATGCAGTGAGCTACTACATTCAGTTTCGTTGAGCGACTGTTTTCGTGTGCGTGCGGCCGTTGCGTCCCACCGACGCGGCGTTATCATGGCTCCCCATTTTCCCCCACCCGAGTTCTGCGTGGTCGCGATCGGCCCTCACAGGTTGCGAAACGCCGTCGTTCTGGCGCCAATGGCAGGAGTCACCGACGTGCCGTTCCGCGAACTCGCGTGGAACCTCGGCGCCGGACTCGTCGTTGCCGAGATGACCAGCGCCAACCCTGTGCTGTGGCAGACGCGCACGTCGCGTTTGCGGCGTGAAACGGTCGTTGGGGCTCGACCGCGCGTGGTGCAGATCGCCGGCGCAGATCCGGCCTGGATTGCCGCTGCCGTAAAGCGTGAAGCGGACGACGGCGCCGAGATCGTCGACGTGAACATGGGATGTCCGGCGAAGAAGGTCTGCAACCAGGCCGCCGGCTCCGCGTTGCTGCGCGACGAGGCGCTGGTTGCGAGAATTCTGCGTGCGGCGGTCGAAGCAGTGACCGTTCCGGTCACCGTGAAGATCCGCACGGGCTGGTCACCGGATCAGCGCAACGCCGTGACCGTTGCGCGAATCGCGCAGGACGTCGGTATCGCGTCGATCGCCGTTCACGGCCGTACGCGCGCGTGTCGTTTCATGGGTGCGGCGGAGTACGACACGATCGCCGCGGTCAAAGCGTCGGTGCGCATCCCGGTGTTCGCCAATGGCGACATCACCAGCGTGGAGCAGGCGCGGCGCGTGCTGGCGCACACCGGGGCCGATGGCTTGCTCATCGGCCGCGCCGCTTTGGGAGCACCCTGGCTGCCGGGGGACATCGCAGAGGCCCTGTCCACGGGTCGTCCGCCACGAACGCGCTCGTGCGCCGAAGTGCTGTCGATTGCCGAGCGACACGTCACGCACATTCACGATTTCTACGGCGCAGAACAGGGTGTGCGCATCGCGCGCAAACACGTCAAGGCGTATTTGCAGAGGATCGCGGTCGATGCATTGCAGATTAGCGCGTTCAACGAACTCGAAACGCCGCGTGACCAGACCTCGTTCCTTCGCGAATGTGCAGACGCCGATGCACGCATGAGGGCCGCGTGAAGAAACCCGCGCCGAAACTGCGCAAGCGCGCGGGGGCCAAGGCCGCCGGTGCTCACGCTCCAGTGGCGAATGGCGCTGCGTTTGCGGACTTCGACGATCGGCCTTTACATCGCTGCGTCGAGAGCGCGCTGAATGCGTATTTCGACGCGCTCGACGGCGAGAATACGTGCGGGCTGTTCGACCTGGTGATGGCGGAAGTGGAACGTCCGATGCTGGCCAGCGTCATGCGCCACGTCGGCGGCAATCAGAGTCGTGCGGCCGAAGTGCTCGGGCTCAGCCGTGGCACGCTGCGCAAGAAACTCCTTCAGTACGGCCTGCTGGAAGACTGACATGACAGACACCACCTTGCGTTCGATCCGTCGAGCGCTCTTGAGCGTTTCCGACAAAACCGGAATCGTCGAGCTGGCGCGCGCGCTGGCGGATCGCGGCATCGAAATTCTGTCCACTGGCCGCACCCATCTCGCTTTGGCGGAAGCCGGCATCGCGGCGCGCGAGGTCGCGCAGTACACCGGTTCTCCGGAAATGATGGACGGGCGGGTGAAGACGTTGCACCCGAAGGTCCACGGGGGAATTCTCGGTCGCCGTGGTACCGACGACGCCGTCATGGCGCAGTTCGGCATTGCCGCGATCGATCTGGTAGTGGTGAACCTCTACCCCTTCGAGGCGACCATCGCGCGTCCGGATGTGACCGCCGAACTCGCGGTGGAGAACATCGACATCGGCGGCCCGGCGATGATCAGATCTGCCGCCAAGAATCACGCGGACGTACTCGTGATCGTCGATCCCAACGACTACGACGAGGTGCGAGCGGCCATCGCGGCCGGCGGTACCAGCTTCGAGCAACGTCATCGGTTCGCCGCCAAAGCGTTCTTCCATACGGCGCGATACGACGCCGCGGTAGCGTCGTATCTGTCGAATGACGACGAGAACTTTCCCGATCTTCTCAACCTTCAGTTCGACAAGCGTCAGACGATGCGCTACGGCGAGAATCCGCATCAGCGGGCGGCGCTGTACGTCGACCGAGGCGCTGCACCGAGCGGCACCGTCGCCGGTGCGCGGCAACTGCAGGGACGAGAGCTGTCGTACAACAACGTCGCCGACACCGATGCCGCGCTCGAGTGCGTTCGGGTTTTTGACGAGCCCGCGTGCGTGATCGTCAAGCACGCGAATCCGTGCGGCGTATCTTTGGGCAAAAGTCTGCGTGCGGCCTACGAAGGCGCGTATGCGACCGATCCGACGTCCGCGTACGGCGGCATCATCGCGTTCAACCGGACGCTCGATGCGGAAACGCTGGAGGCGATCGTTGCCCGACAGTTCTTCGAAGTGGTGATCGCGCCGGAAATTGAACCTGCCGCGGCTGAAGTAGCCAAGCGCAGAAAGAACGTGCGCGTGCTCGCGTGCGGTCCGTTGGTGTCGCGTTCGCGCGGCTACGATTTGAAGCGAGTCGGCGGCGGTCTGCTGGTGCAGACCCCGGATGAAACGTGCCTCGACGACGGCGCGATGAAAGTGGTGACGCGTCGCGCCCCGACCGAAGTGGAGATGGCCGATCTGCTGTTCGCCTGGAAGGTGGCGTGGTTCGTCAAATCGAATGCGATCGTCTATGCCAGGGGCGGCACCACGATCGGCGTTGGCGCCGGGCAGATGAGTCGCGTCGTCAGCGCGCGCATCGCCGGGCTGAAGGCGGCCGACGAAGGTCTCTCGGTACCGGGCTCGGTGATGGCATCGGACGCGTTCTTTCCGTTTCGCGACGGTATCGATGCCGCAGCCACTGCCGGTGTTACGGCCGTCATTCAGCCGGGCGGATCGGTGCGCGACGACGAGGTGATCGCAGCGGCCGACGACCACGGTCTCGCGATGGTTTTCACCGGCTTGCGCCACTTTCGCCACTGACGGAGCCCGTCGATGAAGATCCTGATCGTTGGAAATGGCGGTCGTGAACATGCCCTCGCCTGGAAGGTTGCGAAGAGCACGCGCGTCACGCGCGTCTTCGTTGCGCCGGGGAACGCCGGCACCGCGCGCGAGCCGAAGGTGCAGAACGTGGCCATCGACGTGCTCGACTTCCCGGCATTGGCCGATCTCGTGCGGAAAGAGGGCATCGGCCTCACCATCGTCGGACCCGAAGTACCGCTGGTGGCTGGCATTCGCGATTACTTCGACGCGCGGGGCCTGGCGTGCTTCGGACCTTCGCAGGCGGCCGCGCAACTCGAGGGATCGAAGGCATTCAGCAAGTCGTTTCTCGAGCGCCACCATATTCCGACGGCCGCGTATCGCACCTTTACGGAATTGG
Organism: Pseudomonadales bacterium; assembly: GCA_035494855.1. Classification (GTDB taxonomy): domain Bacteria; phylum Pseudomonadota; class Gammaproteobacteria; order Pseudomonadales; family Azotimanducaceae; genus DATJGR01. Next base: position 57,267 of record DATJGR010000326.1, read on the forward strand.
CTGAAGCCGAGGCATACATCCGTCAGCGTGGCGCTCCGATCGTCGTCAAGGCGGATGGGCTGGCAGCGGGCAAAGGAGTGGTGGTCGCGCGCGCCATCGACGAAGCGTTGGGCGCCGTCCGTAACATGCTCGGCGGAAATGCATTCGGTAGTGCGGGCCACAGGGTGGTCATCGAAGACTGCCTCGTCGGCGAGGAAGCGAGTTTCATCTGCATCGCCGATGGGCGCAGCGCAGTGCCGTTCGCGAGTTCGCAGGACCACAAGACGCGCGACGACGGCGATCGCGGACCGAATACCGGTGGCATGGGCGCGTACTCCCCCGCGCCGGTGATAACCCCGGTCATCCACGAACGGATCATGG
>DATJGR010000327.1:0-4550 GCA_035494855.1 Pseudomonadales bacterium
TTGGCGCGGGAACAGACTTGCGATCAACCCTGCGTCGGCAACGGGCTGAGGTCGGCGCTGCTTCGGCATGGGCGGTGCACGGCGCCAGCGGAGCAGGCGCTCGCCATCGGCGCGTGCACGGGTCGCCGTTACCGGTAACGCAGCGGCGGTAGCCGCGCTGACCAGAATCTCGCCAGCGTTCGCGGCGTTCTCCGTTGCGACGACCGAATTCACTGCCGGCCCGAGCAGCACGAGTTCACGGTGCGCGCCGCCAACCAGAAAGAAATGCACTTCACCGGAATGCACGCCGACCGACATCGACAGCTTGAGCGGGCCGACCGAAGTGGGAATTTCGGCCGCCTGGCGCAGAGCGCGCCGCATCTCGACCGCTGTACCGGCCGCGCGAATGGCGTGATCGTCTCCGTCGAAGAACAGCAACAACGCGTCGCCGCCGAACTTGAGCAACATGCCACCGCTGTCGTGGGCGATGTCCAGCATCGCCACGAAAACGCGGCCAAGTGTCTCGACGAGTTCTTCGCCACCGACTCGACCGCGCAGCGCGAGCCGTTCGGCCAGCGCCGTGAACCCGGAGATATCGGCGAAGCACAACGATCCGTCGACGACGCGCCAGCGACGCTCACGCTCGTGGAGTGCCCACTCGATTGCGAGTTCGGGGATGTGTCGGCGCATCGGCATCGCCGCATTCAACACTTCGTTGCGCGGTAGCTCAATAGGCGCGAGCAATTACCGACGTGTTTTCGGTCTAATTGCACCGATACGAGACCGTCGTAAGCGACGCGCTGCGGAGAAGCCGATGATCTAGCTGTATTACGCACTCCGAACCCGATCGGTCCGGATCGTGTGGCTGCTCGAAGAACTCGGCCTGCCATACATGCTCGAACGCGTCGAATTCAAACCGCCGGGGCGTGACTTCTTCGTGCAGAAAACGCCATTCGGCAAGCTGCCGACGATCGAAGACGGCGAGGTCGCGATGGGTGAGTCCCGCGCGAGTACATTCTCGAACGCGACGGCAACGGACGGCTCGCACCACGCATCGGTTCGCCGCTGCGCTCGCGCTTCCTGCAGTGGCTGCACCTCGCCGAGAGCACCGCGTTCCCGCCCCTCCGCATCGTCGTCTGCTCGGCGATACGTTCTCCGCCGCCGACATCGTGATGGGATTCACACTGATCGCCGGACGCATGCTCGGCGTTGTCGACGATCGCAATCCGACGATCAACACGTATCTGGAGCGGCTTCAGGCGCGACCGGCGTTGCAGAAGACGATGGCGATTGGATGATTCGAACCGGATTCTGTCGATCGGGTTGGTGGCGGTGATCGATCACCCGCGCGCACCTCAATACCGAACCAACAACTGCTCGATGTCGGTCCGAATGGCCTCGAGCGCTTTGTACAACGGTATATGCCGGTTCTGCGTGACGCCGCCATTGACGATGATCGCGAAGGTGATCCAGCCGCCGTCTTTCTTGCGCAGGAATCCGGCCATTCCGCAGACCGAGTGAGGATCGTCCATCGTGCCGGTTTTCAGGGCGATGCGATCCTGCCAGCCGGCGCTGCCATTCCGCAGGAAGATGAACGGGCTCTGGCGCGGCACCACGAGACCGCCGTAGAACGATCCGAAGTTGCGGGTGTCGTGATATTCGTACGCGAGCAACCGCACGAGGTCGTCAGCGGACAGTTCGTTCTCGGGCGTGAGGCCGCTCCCGCTCAACAACAGCGGCGGAGTCACGTTCTTGTGTTTCTTCTTGACCTGCGTGCGCACCATGAAGCTGGTCAGCGTCTTGGCGGCTTCGGAAAGGCTGGTGGGCTTTTCACCGGTCTCCGCTGCCATGGTCAGCGTCAGTACGTCGGCGATGTAGTTGTTGGAGAAGCGAAGCATGCGGCCGAGTTGTTCTTTGAGCGACAGGCCCTGCGCCTTCGCGACCATATACGCCGCCGCCGGCGGTACGCCGTCCTCGACCGATACGCCACCCGCCAATTGGACACCCATGTCGAGCAGCGACGCGCGCAGCAGGAGACCTGCGCCGTGCGCCGGGTCCGACATCGCGCGATACACGATCTGGGTCGTGCCTTCTACGATCGTGCCGCCAATACGCAACGTATCCATGCCATCAGATGTCGCGCGTTCGACGCGCAGCGCTGCGCCCTTGTTCGTTTCCGTGGTGAGCACGCTGCCCTGCACGCCGATCGGCAGCCGCGTGGTACAACCGGTGACGGCGGCAGGTTTCCCGATGCGCGTGGCGCGTACGTCCACGCACCAGGTGCCGAAATCCGTGCCGATGGATGCAAGCGGCGCGTCGTAGGCGTTGTCGCTGCGCACGCCGGCTTCGCAGCGGTCTTTCGTCTCGCATTGCACCGTCGCGAACGGCGACGGAATGACGAACAGTTTCCCAGTAACCGACGTAATGCCGGCGCTCTTGGTCTGCGCCGCCAGCGACAACAGGCTTTCGCCGGTGAGCGACGGGTCGCCCGCGCCAACGAGATACAGATCGCCAGTCAGCCGCCCGCCGTCGACGCTTCCCGCCGCCAGCAGCTGCGTTTTGAACATTTTGTCGGCGGGCCACACGCTGAGCGCCGCTGCGGCGACCGCGAGCTTCGTCAACGACGCGGGTGTCAGGCGGACGTCGGAGTTGAGTTGCTGAATGGCGGTGTTGTCTGCGAGGTCGACGGCGGACGCACTCACGCGCGCGCCGCTCTGTTGCAGGGTGGCCAACGCGTTCCAATCGGCGAGCGCGGTGTTTCCGACAATGAGCAGAAGCAGAGCAACGACGAGGCGGTACATCAACTGGAGCTGGCGACGACGCCGGGACGGCCGTCTTCCACGACGAATGACTTCAACGTTTCAACCTCGGTGGCGGGATCAGTGACATCGGCGAGTGCGCGAAAGCGCGCGGTGATCGTCTTCGCGTCGATGTCGAGTGTCGTGTAACCGCGTTGGCGGCTTTCGAAATAGCGGACGTGCGGATTGTCGGGAAGGAACTTCAGGAACAGATCGTACGGCGGCGGATGCGCCGACACCGACGTGCCGACGAGTTCGGTCGCCACGACCGGCGACGCCGCGTCGTCGAAATCGAGCTTCAGATCGTTGGCCCAGAACGAATGGATGTCGCCGGTCAACACGACCGGATTCGTCACGCGCGCTGCATGCAGATGCGAGATCAGCCGCTGTCGCGCCACGGGGTAGCCGTTCCAGTCGTCGACCCAATACTGGATGTCGCCGTCGCGCGTGCGTTCGCGCAACTGCGCCATCAGAACATCCTGCGCGATCAGATTCCAGCGCGCGGGCGACTGCGCAAGCGCGTCGTAAAGCCACTTCTCCTGCGCATCGCCGAGCAGCGAGCGTGAGGGGACGCGCAGCTCGGGACAACTGGCGTCGGTTTCATTGCGATTGCCGCCGTGATCGGGCGGGCCGTAGCACGCGGCGCGGCTGCGATACTGGCGACCGTCGAGCAGTGAGATTTCGGCGAGCCGTCCGTAGGTGAACCGGTCGTGAACGCGCATGGCGGCACCGTGGGGCAGCGAACGGCTCGGCCGCACGGGCATGTGCTCGTAGAACGCCTGATAAGCCGCCGCGCGACGTCGGAGAAATACCTCGGGATCGTCGAACGTCTGCGACCATCTGTCGGCATAGTCGTTCTGCACCTCGTGGTCGTCCCACGTGACGATGCACGGCACGTCGGCGTGCAGTCGCTGCAGATCGGGATCGGTCCGGTACTGCGCGTAGCGGTTCCGATACAGCGGCAACGTGGTCGCTTCGACGCCGTCGCTGTGCGCGCGGACTTTCGTCGGACTCTTTTCGATGTACTCGTAGATGTAGTCGCCGAGGAACACTGCGAGGTCGGGCGCTTCCTCCGCGAGATGGCGATACGCGCCGAAATAGCCGTGTTCGTAGTTGGCGCACGAGACGAAACCGAGCGTGAGTTTCGTTTCGGGCGCATCGCTCGCCGGCAGCGTCGCGGCTTTGCCGATCCGGCTCTGAGCGTCGCCACACGTGAACCGGTACCAGTACGGCCGACCCGGCGCCAATCCCTGAATCTCGACGTGCGCCGAATACGCGAACAGCGCATCCGCCGCCGCTTCGCCGCTGCGCACGATGTGGTGCAGGTTCGGGTCGGTCGCGATGTCGTAGCGGATCGCGTATCGATCGGGACGCACGCCGCCAGGTCGATCCGGGTCGCTCGACAGCGGTTGCGGCGCGAGCCGGGTCCACAACACGAATCCGTCGGTCGATGGCGTACCCGACGCGACGCCGAGGCTGAACGGGTCGCCGTCCGACCACGAGGGACTCGCGCGCGAGAAGCGCGGCAGTACGATCAGTCCCGCCGTCGCGACGGCGCAGCGTTGCAGAAAAGCACGCCGCGTCGGGAAGTTCGACTCCCGTCGGCTCTTGATTGAATGTGACATCAGGGTTCGGAGTGCGTCGATGATTTCGGCGAGCGCATTCTCTACTGCGTGCGTCCGTAAACCTAGATCCTCGAACTCATCTTCTTGCCCGCGCGACGGCGAGCCGCCATCTTGCGCGCTCGACGCACCTGCGGATCGTCGAGCGCGA
>DATJGR010000328.1:0-7475 GCA_035494855.1 Pseudomonadales bacterium
GCCAGCGTTCCGACCTTACCGAGCCCCAACACGGCGATCTTGTGCAGCGGCATGTGGCCGGCTCCTTCAGATTTCGAACTTGATGCCCTGGGCGAGCGGCAGCGCGCGCGAGTAGTTGACCGTATTCGTCTGCCTGCGCATGTACGCTTTCCACGCGTCCGATCCCGATTCACGGCCGCCGCCGGTGTCCTTCTCGCCGCCGAACGCGCCGCCGATCTCGGCGCCCGACGGCCCGATGTTGACGTTGGCGATACCGCAGTCGGATCCGTTTGCCGACATGAACGCTTCCGCTTCGCGAACGTCGGTGGTGAAGATGCACGACGACAGCCCCTGCGAAACGTCGTTGTGCATGTCGACGGCGCGATCGAGCGCGTGATACTTCATGACGTAGAGGATCGGCGCGAACGTCTCTTCCTTCACGATTTCCGTCTGCGCCGGCATTTCGACGATGGCGGGGTGCACATAGTAGGCATTCATGTGCGTATCCAGAATCCGCTCGCCGCCGCTGACGACACCGCCCTGGCTGCGCGCGGCCGCGAGCGCATCCTGCATGCGGTTGTAAGCAGCCCCGTCGATCAACGGCCCGACCAGCGTCGTTGCATCCAGCGGATCGCCGATCGCGAGCCGCTCGTAGACGGTCTTGAGCCTCGGGATCAGCGATGCGTAGACGTCATCGTGCACGATCAGGCGGCGCAGGCTGGTGCAACGCTGACCGGCGGTGCCCACTGCCGAAAACACGATGGCGCGCAATGCCATTTCGAGATCGGCGGACGGCGCCACGATCATGGCGTTGTTGCCGCCGAGTTCGAGAATGCACTTGCCGAATCGCGCGGCCACCTTCGGGCCTACGGCGCGTCCCATGCGCGTCGAACCGGTGGCCGAAACGATCGTCACGTCGCGGCTCGCCACGATCGCGTCGCCGACGTCGGAGCGGCCGATCAGCACCTGCGACAGCGCGTGCGGTGCGCCATCGAAGCGGGCGAGGGCGCGGTCGAAGATCTTCTGCGTGGCGAGGGCGGACAGCGGCGTTTTCTCGGACGGTTTCCAGATCACCGGATCGCCGCACACGATGGCCAGGGCCGCGTTCCAGCACCACGGCGCCACCGGAAAGTTGAACGCGGTGATGATTCCGCACACGCCGGCCGGGTGCCAGGTTTCGCGCATGGCGTGGCCGGGACGTTCCGACGCCATCGTGAGCCCGTACAGCTGACGTGACAGACCGACGGCAAAATCGCAGATGTCGATCATCTCCTGCACCTCGCCGAGTCCCTCCTGCAGGATCTTGCCGGACTCGACAGTCACCAGTTCGCCGAGATCGCGCTTCGACTCGCGCAACTCTTCGCCGAACAGGCGCACGAGTTCGCCGCGCCGCGGTGGCGGTACCGAACGCCACTCCTTGAACGCAGCGTCGGCCCGGGCGACAGCCGCCGCCACGTCTGTGACCGCGTGCACCGGAATAGAGGCGATGCGGGCGCCATCGATCGGGGTGTGCACCTCGAATGGCCCGGACGTGACTTCTGCATCGGTGAAGCCGAGACGGTGGAGCAGAGGTTGCGGGTTCACGGCGCACCATTAATGAGCGAACTGGGCGTAGCGTATTTGACGGCGGTCCGACCGTCGACCTCCTCCGATCGTTCGTATGTCGGACGCGGCTGACACTATCGGGCCTCAATATGAGACTTTCGACGCATTCTTGGATCTAACAAGTTGACAGAGGGGCGATCGAAGAATTAGGTACGCAGGTGCCCGAGATAGACGACATTCGGAGCGTGAGAAAAACAGTGCATTCAGGTTCATTCCATTTTTCCTGCAGAATCGTTCCCGCCCCGTCGAGGTTACCTGCGTTGAAGTGCGCCGGACTGGTGCTCGCGATTGCGGTTGCGATCGCGCCGAGCCGAACGCTCGCAGCGACGCCCGGCGCGGAATCGTTGCTGCTCACCGGTACCGCGCTCGACATGGCGTCGATGCAGAACGACAACGTCATGCAGCGGACTGCCGCATTGCGGTCGGGGGTGCAGGGTGTGGACCTGACGGGACTCAACGTTCAGGCGGGCGAGCGACGGATCGGTGGGGCTTCGTTGAATGCGGTGTCGCGTCCGCTCCTGAGTCCGGTGCTCGACAGCGTGTTGAACCGCGGCGACAACGATCGATGGGGGGCTTTCGCCAACGGTGACGTGCACCGGAACGGTTCGACCGCCATGGGCCGCGAGAACATCGGCATGACCACCGGCATCGACTATCGAGTCGGCGATCACCTGGCCGTCGGATCGAGCCTCGGCTATGCGAACGTCGGCGTTGGCGCCGATCCTGGGCGAGGCTTGCGAGACGTCGAATCGCGGCGCCTGTCGCTGTTCGGAACGTACTACCGTCAGAACGCGATGCACGTCGACGGGCTCATCGCGTACGGCAGCACGGCCTACGAGTCGGCGCGTCGTCTCGACGCCGACGCGCAGGTGATCGGTTCCGGCGTCGGTTCCCCGATCGCGAAAGGGTCGGCCAGTGGCAGTCAACTCTCCGGCGCGCTCAGGAGCGCGCTCGATCTGCAGCACGGTGCGTGGCGGTTCGGGCCGAAGGTCGGCGCTTATTTCCTCGACGTCGACGTCGGCCGTCTGAACGAATACGGCGCGGGTGCGCAGGACCTGTCCATCGGCAGCCAGAACGCGCAGTCGACACGCCTCACGGCGGGTGCGTATCTCTCGGTCGCCCTGCCAGTGCCGTTCGGCGTGCTGACGCCGAACGTCAACGCCGACTACGTGCGCGACACCGTGCGCGCGGCGGCGGTAGACGGACAGCTTCGCTCCGATCCATCGACGCGCCTCAACTTGATACCGAACGCGCAGCCGGATCCGCTCGACCCGGGCTACTTCGTCTGGTCGGTAGGCGCCAAGGCACAGTTCGCCAAAGCGCTGTCCGGGTTCGTCACGTACCGTACGTTGGCCACGGCCGACAGCGTCACGTCGAACGAACTGACGTGGGGCATGCGCTTCGAGACGAAGCTGCACTAGCCGCTTCACTGCACCACGATCGTTCCGACCATGCTCGGATGGATCGAGCACACGAAGTGATATGTGCCCGGCTGGTCGAACTCGAACGAGAACGATTCGTTGGTGTCCATGGCGGCCGAACGGAACAAACCGTTGTCGCTCACTACGGTGTGCGGTTCGTCGTCTCTGTTGAGCCATGTCACGGTGGTGCCGGCTTTGACGGTGGATGACGTCGGTTGGAACATGAAGTCCTTCACCACGATCGTCTCCGAGACGTCGGATGACGCGCGCGACGACATCGAGGTGAGAGCGAGACAAACCGCTGCCGCGGCAACCTTCGAGACCCTTCCTGCTGTATGAGTTTTCATCGTTGTGTTCCTTTCCTTTAAGCGATCGTCGAGTCGTTGAGTGCAAGCGCGTGCCGGTGCTGAACGACCGACACGCTGGTGATGCCGAGCAGGGCGTTCAGTTGACCGGGTGCCACCTTGAGCGGCCCCGGACCGGCACCTTCGCCCGGTGCCGGTTGCGGATACGCGGTGGAGCGAGCGGTATGAAAGGTCATGTTGCCTTCGACCTTCTGCACGATCTGGTGGATGTGCCCGTTCAACACCGTCACCGAGCCGAAGCGCCGCAACCCTTCGATGAGTTGTGCGGCGTCTCCGGTGCCCCAGCCCCACGGTTCGTAGATGGTCCACAGCGGCATGTGCGCGAACACCACGATCGGCGTACTGGAAGACCGCGCTTTCAGATCGGCCGCGACCCACGCGAGTTGATCGGCGCCCAATGTGCCGAGTCCACCCGGTTTGAATTGCAGTACGTTGACCAGCGCGACGAAGTGCACGCCTGCATGGTCGAAGCTGTAGTAACCCTTGTTGTCTGACGCCCGACCGAAGCGGCTGAAATACTCCGTCACCGTTGGATCGGTGGTGTCGTGCTCGCCCGGCACCGTATGGATCTCGGTGGTCCGCAATTGCGCCAGCAGCTGCTGGGCGCGATCGAACTCTGCCGGTTTCGACAAGTGGGTGATGTCGCCGGTGTGAATCGTCAACGCCGGTCGCGCCGGCATCGCGTTCACGAGCGCGATGGTTCGCGTCAGCGTTGAGTCCACGTCCGGGTTGGCGTCTTTGTTGAAGCCGATGTGCGTGTCGCTGATCTGCACGAACAGCGGCTTACCGGATTGGCTGCCGCCGGGTTTGTACTCGGCCGCTTGCGCCAGATCCACCGGCGTCAGGACACCGCTGTTGAGCAGGAACAGCGTACCGGCCCCGCCGTAAGCCATGCATCTGAGCGCGTTGCGCCGAGATTGCGAAAAACGTTCGTTCGACACGGTCTCTCCTTAGTTGTGTTGTCAGGAGAGAAGACTTCCGAACGAACGATTTTATTCCCGGTGTTTTACGACGCACCCGCGTCGTGGGAACGTGCATCGAGGTTCTGCAGCAACGTCACCAGTGAACGAAGCTCGTCCCAACCGGTATCCGATACGGCGCAGTACTGCAGATCGCCCGACGTCCAGAAGGAGAGGTGATAGCCGTCGCGCGTCAACGTCCGCGGCAACGCCTTGCCGGCGGACGCCCAGGTGAAGACGTTGATGACGTGCGCGCCGTGCCGATAGACGACGACCGCGGCGCGTTGGTGATCTACATAAGCAACGCGTCCGCCTACGAGCGAATAGCCTTGTGCCGCGAAGTCGGCGACGGGTGGCGAAACATCCGTGTTACCGGCAAACCATGGCTTCACGGTGTGATGATCCGACGAGGCGACATCGATCAGGTGGTTCGACAACAGCGAGTTCACGTGACCGCTCAGCAGCTCGTTGACGGTGGCGTCGGTCGCGGCCGGCGTAACGAACAGCGAGAGTGCGAGGGTTGCCGCCACGGCCGCGGTGCCGATGCCGCTGGTGAGGCCGATCCAGAACGGCCGTGTGCGCCAAGCGGTTGCACGCTTCGGCGCAGGAGTGCGAGCGTCTTCGTCGTCGAGCGCCGCCATTACGCGATGCTGTAGCGCCGATGGAGCCCGTTCGAACGGCAGGTCGCGTCGCAGCGCATCGTGCAGTTCGGCCAGATCGCGATGCAGCGCGCGACACTCGGCGCAATGCTCGCGGTGGCGTTCGACGTCGGCCGCGCCGACCGCGTCGAGTTCGCCGTCGAATTCGGCTTGAACGCGAAGCGACTCAGGGCACTGCACGGGAGTTCTCTTCGATGTCGCGCAGCCAGTGTTTCTTCAATGCCGCCCGCGCACGCGCCAGCCGCGACATGACGGTGCCGACCGGTACGTTCGTCAACGCGGCGATGTCGCGATAGTTCATGTCCTCGATTTCCCTCAAAACGAGCACCTCGCGATAGTCGTCAGGAAGGTTCGCCATCAGTCGTTGCAGCGTGCGTCGTTCGTCGCGGTCAATCGATGCGGTCTCCGGATCCGGCGCGGAGGCCATGGCGATGAATCCCTCCTGCGCCTCGTGGTCATCGGGCAGCGGCGCGGCCGCGCGTCGCCGCTGCTGCTTGAGTGAGGTCGAGTGACAGTTCCTCACGATCGTGAGCAGCCAGCTCTTCGCATCGGAACCGCGCAATGCGTCGTAACCGCGATACGCACGAAGGACGGCGTCCTGCACGATGTCCTGCGCATCGTCCGGCGAGCGTGCCAGCCATCGGGCAAAACGATACGCAGCGTCCAGATGTGGCAACACCTGCCGCTCGAACCGACTTCGCCTGTCATCCATCGTTCGGGTCGCGCAACACCGGTACCGTCCGACCACCTCGCTACGGGATAAGACTCCGGATACGCGTGTTTTATTCCATCGGCGCGCGATTTATTTCCGGGCGCGTGATCGGTCGCGACCTGGGGAGTGCGTCATGCATGGGCGAGGACAGTCGAAATAGGTGATCAACGGTGCTGCGCACCGTCGATCACTTCTTTCAGGCCGCCGCTTCCTCGGCTTTTTCGCCGGTCAACTGCTGCTTGCGCGCACGCATCGTGTCGGCCAATGCGTTCAGATCGAGGTCGGTCTTGCGTACCTGCGGGAACATCTGGTTCTGCTCTTCGCGGATGTGGTGATTGACGAACTCGCCGAGCACCGTGACTTTCGCGTCGAACATGTCCTCGTCCGGCGACATCTTTTCGATCTCACCGACCAGGTCTTTCGCGGAGGCGTGCTCGACCAGCGCTTCGTTCATGACGTCTTCGTCGTCGATCGCCGCGCGCACGGCAGGGTAGAAGATCTCCTCCTCGAGCTTCGTGTGCACCGTCAGTTCCTTGCAGATCGTCTGCGCAATCTCGCCCTTCTTCTTGTCGTCGCGCTTCGCGTTCTGGAATTTCTCAAACAGCGCTTTCACTTTGTCGTGGTCGTCTTTCAGCATGCGCAGCGCGTCGGGCTGCTTGCGTGCGGATCGTCTGGGGGTTGCTGCTTTCGTCGTGCTCATTTCGATCTCCGTATCTGAAGAGTTGGCCGGGCGGTTCGTTTCGCTCGACTCGGCGGTTGCAAAGTCCATTCCCGAATCGGCCGCACGGGTGCCAGCGCGCCATGCCACGTGTTCAGCGGTGCTTGCAATGCGCGCGGGGTCCGGAGGCCGAAAAATGTTCCAGCAGCGCGTGTAAGTTCTTCACCGGACCTTCGGCCTGCGTTGGACCGATAGGCAAAGCCGAGGAAGCAGGAGATTCAGCGCCCGCTGAGGCCCCACGCGCGAGAGGCTTCGGTCTAGTTGCCAGGAGCCTGAGCGGGCGCCGCGGCACCGGGCCAGGTCCAGCCGGTCGTCACTGCGGCATCACGGTAGCGACCCTGAAGGATGCTCAGCAGCTTCGTGGCGGCGAGTTCGGTGCCCGAATACTCGCAGCGAGGCTCGAAATCCGCGCCGTATCTGTCTGCGATGAACCGGCGGAACCCATCGCTCGCCGCGTCGCTGTTCGCCTCGGTATACACGACCGACGACACGCCGCTGAAGTACACCTTCGGCGGCGGTGGTGCACCGCTCTGTGTCTGCGGTGCGTAACAGTAGAAATACATGACCTTCGAGGCGGTGCTCGCCGCCCATGCGGAAGAGAGGGCGAAGCAAAGTGTCGCAGCCCCACACAGCGTCCGAACAGTCGTCCTTTCCACCATGGCAGCCTCTTTGATCACGAAGTGTGACGCTGCGACGCTACCACCTTTCGACCCACGGACGCAGCGAATCCGCCCGCAGTCTGAACGACCTCGATCTGTCCAACTCAGTCGGGTCGTTAGACGAGAGACGTGGTACCCGCGCCACTGGACTTCGTCGCCTACTTCAAAACGTGCGGAGTCCCGATTCTGCAATGCGACAGGGATTCTCATTCGCGCTCATGAAGCGCTGGAGAGCGCCGGAAGGCGACTTTCGAAGCACTTGCGATGTTTCAAATGGTCGCCTGCTGGAGCATATTGCAGCTTGGTCCTACGCCGACCTTCGTGCACTCCGTTGCGGAGCCATCACATGACACCTGTTGGGAGCGGTCGCTGCGTGTGCGAGGGTGTGCGCTATCGAC
>DATJGR010000329.1:0-7061 GCA_035494855.1 Pseudomonadales bacterium
AGTTCAAACCAGGCATACGGTTTCACTCGATGTCGAACGCGGCAGAAGTTGCTACCCGACCCGATCGATTTGCGCATGACGCGGAGTTGCGCGCCCTGCTTGCCAAAGTCGCCCAGCGCGATCGGGCGGCTTTTCGTTGCCTTTACCACGCGCTGCGTCCCGCGCTCGCGCGACACCTGCATCGCCAGCTGCCACGGGCGGATCTGGTCGAGGAACTGCTGAACGACGTCATGTATGTGGTCTGGCAGAACGCGGGCAACTTCCGCGGCGATGCGCAGGTCACGACTTGGGTGCTCGGCATCGCCACGATGAAGAGCCACCGCGCGCGACAACGGTGGCGGCGGGAGCAGGTATTCGTCGATCACCCCGAGATTTCAGACAGTGTTTCGACATCGGATGATGCCGATACCGATCGGGACCTCGAGGATGGACTGGCGCAACTGTCCTTCGAGCACCGCGATACGCTCGAGCTGACCTACTACTTCGGCTACTCGTGCGCCGAAGTCGCGCAGCTGCGTGGTTGTCCGGTCGGTACCGTCAAGACCCGGCTGTTCCACGCACGCCGGCGCTTGAAGCAATTTCTCGATCAATGCGTTGGGGAGGTTTCATGAATACGACGTCAGACCAGCACGCCCGGTGCGTCGCACGGTTGCCCGCCTTCGTCGGTGGCACCCTGCCTGCTGCCGAGGCGAGAGCGGTTGCCGCGCACACCGCTGAATGCAGCGAATGTCGCGCCGAACTCAACATCGCGCGGCGCGTTCACAAACATTTCGCGCGCGAGTGGCGCAACGTCGCCCCGCTGCTCGACGACGCGAGCGAGGACGACGGTTTCGACCGGCTTTGGGCACAGATCACGGCGGATGCGTCCCCTCGCGCGCCGCAGCGGGATCGTTGGAACTGGACCTCGCGGCTGACCACTCTGGCGGCGACGGTAACGATCGCTGCCAGCTACCTGTGGTATGGGGCCGCCGAGGTTCCGATATACCGGACGCTGGCGGATCCGACGTCGCGCGGTTGCGTTGCACTGCACGTTCAGTTCCGCACCGCGACCCGACCGGGAGAAGACCGCGCGCTGATCGAGTCCACCGGTGCTCGGATCGTCGACGGTCCGGATGCGCTCGGCACGTACACACTGCGCGCGTCCGATCCAGCCGAATCGCTGCGGCTGCTGCGCGCGCTCCCCGACGTGACGGTTGCTGAACCGGCCGATTGTTAGAGGGCATGCCATGCTTCGGACGCTGTTGGTGCTCGCGCTGGCGCTGCTGTTTTTCAACGGTTGCGCAACCTCGCGCACCGACGATCCGCGCCGACTCGTGATCGTCACGGTCGCTGACAACAACACCGGGGGGATGCCACCGCGCGGATATCACCAGCCAGGCTACAGAATCTCCGATGGAGCGGCCTCTGCGCTCGCCGGTCTCGAGCGCGATTATCGCCTCACGCCCGTGGACGGTTGGCCAATCGATCTGCTGAACGTCTACTGCGCCGTGATGGCCATCGATCCAACGCGCGGCGTGGATGAGACGCTGGCGCGCATCAGTGCCGATCCGAGAGTGCAGCTCGCGCAACCGATGCAGATGTTCGACGTGCACGGCGGTTACGACGATCCGTACTTCGACCAGCAGTACGGCGTGGGCTCGGTGCGGGTGTTGCAGATGCATCAGACGGCGACGGGACGCGGCGTTCGCATTGCCGTCATCGATACCGGCGCCGACCGTTCTCACCCGGATCTGAAGGGGCGCATCGGCACCGTGCGCAACTTCGTCGGCGACGATTCGGGCTTCGACTCCGACATTCACGGCACTGCGGTCGCCGGAATCATTGCGGCGAACGCCGACAACGGCATCGGCATCGTCGGGATCGCACCCGACGCCGACCTGTTGCTGTTGAAAGCCTGCTGGCAACGAGCGCTCGACGACATCAGCGCGCAGTGCAACACGTTCACACTCGCGAAGGCGTTGACGTTCGCGATCGATCAACAGGCCGATATCATCAACATGAGTCTCGGCGGACCCAACGATCGACTGTTGGGGCTGCTGATCGACGTAGCGCTGGCGCGCGGCATCGTGGTGGTGGCTGCACAGGACGCACCGAACGAATTTCCCGCGGACCGGGCCGGCGTGATCGCCGTTCGCACTGCTCCAGGCGACGATCCGCAACCGATGCCGGATGGCACGCACCCGGTGGTGGTAGACGCCGCGGCGCGGAACCTCCTGAGCACGAGCCCCGGCGGGCGCTACGACTACTTTTCGGGCAGCTCGATGGGCGCCGCGCGAGTCGCCGGCCTTTCGGCCCTGCAACGTCAGGAGCACTCACCACTGTCGACTCCGCAACTGATTCGCGACCTCGATCAGCGTCTCGCTGAGCTCGGCGGCCGCGCCGCGGAACCCGATACGCGTCTGGTAACGCATGCACCCAGTGCGCAGCGTGGCGTGCTGCCGCCGTCGGGTCGGCAGCCCGCCGTATCGGTATCGCGAATCGACGGAACCTGAGCAGATGCCGTTGCCGGCGAGCGACGCCGGTCCTCCCATCGCAGCGTTCCACGCACCGGCCGGCGCGGCGACGATGGACGCTTACGCGGCGATCGCCTCGCAGTACGTGTATCGCGGGGTGGCGCAGCGTGACCGGCCGACCACCAGCTTCGCGCTGTCGACGAGCCTGCCGCAGGGCTGGTTCGCCGATCTGTGGGCAGGACTCGTGGACGCCGACGGGTGGAATGATTACTCGAAACCGCACGGCACCGAGTGGGACGTCGACGGGAGCCTCGGCTACGGCGCGGCGTTTGGCCAGCGCTGGGCGTGGTCGCTCGCGGGCGCCCGCATCGTCGACATCGGCGACGGTGGCCCATCCGACGACTACACGGAGTGGCGCGCGAATCTGTT
The DNA here is from genome assembly GCA_035494855.1 of Pseudomonadales bacterium. Lineage (GTDB taxonomy): Bacteria > Pseudomonadota > Gammaproteobacteria > Pseudomonadales > Azotimanducaceae > DATJGR01. The sequence goes on from DATJGR010000329.1 coordinate 2,883, forward strand.
CTATCGCGATGCGCTCCGCGCGCAGCTCGCCTATTCGTCCGATTACCTGCAGCGCGGCTGGTCGTCGTGGAACGCGGAGTTCAGCGGATCTCATTTCTTGACGGAATCTCTAAGGGGCGAATGGGGGCTCGGGCACTCCCATGGCAGTGGGCGACGCGACAACGACTATTCCTACGGTTGGCTCGGCCTGACCGGCTCGTGGCTGCACACGCAGTGGGACGCGCGATGGGTCGATGCCGGCCACGGCGCGCGCTACGTTCTCGATTCGAACTCGGGCGGCAGCCGCGTGGTGGTGTCGCTCAGCTGGGCGCTGCACCTGCTGCCGTAATGTAGACTTTGTAACGAGTGAGGGTGCCTGGCACGGGTTGTCACTCGTTCCACGTAAACGACGCACGCAGGAGCGCCGCCATGACCGATGAAGTGCTCTACGAGGAGCGCGACGGCATCGCGATCATCGCGATCAACCGTCCTGGCAAGAAGAACACGCTGACAGAGGAAGTGGTGCAAGGCATCGCCGACGGCATCGATCGCGCCGCGCGCTCGAAGCAGGTCGCCGCAATCGTGCTGCGCGGCGTCGGCGACACGTTCACCGCCGGCTACGACCTCACGAATCGCGGTCGTTGGGACCTGCCGTACGGCGCTCCCGATATCGACAGTCGCGAAGGCGCCTGGGATCCGGTCAAGGATTATCAGTTCATGGGCAACAACGTGCGTCGCTTCATGCGCATCTGGGAGTGTCCGAAACCGGTGCTCGGCGAGATCAAAGGCTGGGCGATCGGCGGCGCCACCGACCTGGTGCTGTGTTGCGACCTGCTGTTCATGGCGAGCGACGCGCACATCGGCTATGCGCCGAGCCGCATTTACGGCACGCCAACGACGATGTTGTGGGTGTATCGGCTCGGACTCGAACACGCGAAGCAGTTTCTGCTGACCGGACGTGCGATCGATGCGGCCACGGCATACCGCATCGGGCTCGTGTCATATGTCGTCGATCCCGACGAACTGGCCCACGTCATCGAAGCCGAAGCGATGCGCTTCAAACACATCCCGGCGAACCAGCTGGCATTGAACAAACTGCTGATCAACCAGGCGTTCGAGAACATGGGCCTGCGCACGTCGCAGATGCTCGGCACGTTCTTCGACGGCGTGACGCGTCACACCGAGGAAGCGTATCGGTGGGCCGAGTCGTTCGACGAAAAGGGATTCAGACAGGTGATCCGCGAGCGCGACGCGCCATGGCAGGACTATGGCGAAAAGCCGAAAGAGCGGGAGTGACGCGACCGGCGGTCTGGCGGCGGTGGCTTTCGCAACGCACACAGCGGACACGCTGAACACCAGCAACCGCGCGCCCGAAACGTTCAAACGCATCTACCTTCCGGATAAATATCGTATTCGGGCCAACAATCTCTCGATTCGCGGAGCCGTCTCCGCCACCATGCGCTCGCCAATTGCCAGAGTAGTGAACGATGTATCAGCAGAAGCCCGCATACCACCTCCCGCATCGCGCCATGCATCTCTTGTGGCTGCTCGGTTTGTGTGCGTGCAGCGCAACGTCGCTCACCGACTCGTGGCAAGCACCCTCGTTGCATCGTCAGGCGATGAACGACGTGCTCGTGGTGGCGGTGACGCAGAACATGACAAACCGGATTCTGTTCGAACGCGGCTTCGCCGATGCGCTGAAAGCGAAAGGCATCACCGCAACGGCGAGCTACGACGTACTCAGCCAAACGACGCCGACGCGCGAAGCGGTCACCGCGTACGTCAAGAAGAACGACATCAAGTACGTGATGGCGTCGCGCCTCGGCGGCGCGGAGGTGACGCGAGAGCTGGTGCCCGAATCCGTGTACACCTACTACACGTACGCCGGCTATTGGAGCGGCTACGGCACGGGCGTCACGATGACGCGCGAGTCGTATGTCGATACGACGACCACGTACGTGTTGACCACATCGATCTTCGATGCGAAGACGGAAGAGGTCGTGTGGGTGGGGCGCAGCAAGACGTTCGAGGTGGGCTCGATTTCGTACGAAGCGAGCGAACTGGCGCACCAGGTGGTGAAGAACATCCGCAACTAGCGGTCTGCAACGCTGGTCGCCTTCTCCCGGGTCGGCAACGAAAACCGGAACGTCGAACCGACACCCTCGGTGCTCTCGACCGATACCTCTCCGCCGTGCGCTTCGGCGAAGGTCTTCACGATGGCGAGACCCAGACCGGTTCCACCGTCGTTGCCGGAATCCTCCGCCTTCGCCTTGTCGAGATCGAAGATCGTTTCGCGCAGCGCAGCGGGGATGCCCGTTCCATTGTCGGTGACCCAGCATTCGACCACGCCGTCGGCCCGCAGATCTTTCGCACCGACGACGATTTCGCCGCGCCGCGTGTATTTGATGGCATTGGCGATCAGATTCTGGAACACGCGTCTCAACAGGCTCGCGTCGGCATACACCACGAGGTCGTCCGGCACGCGATTGACCAGTCGCGTGCTGTCGGTGCCCGCGACCGGATGCAGATCGTGCACGAGCGCCTCGACCAGCGGCCACAAGTCGAACTCCCGCCGCTCAAGCTTGATACCCACTTCGGTCTGCAGACTGGTGTTTTCCTCGAGCACCTTGCTAACGAGACTCTCGAGGTGCTGCACGTTGCGTCGCAGCGCCCTCAGCATCCGGTCCGTCTCCGCGTTCGGATCGTTGGCCGCCACGGTGAGCTCCAGTACGCGCCCCGCAAGCGAAATGGCGTTGAGCGGTGTTCGCAGATCGTGCGCCACAAACGCGAGATACTGTTCGCGGCGGCGTTGCACCTCCAGCGCCCGCTCGGTCGCATAGGCCTGCAACGCCAGACCGATCGCGTGGTCGAGGACCCGATTGACGATGTGGAACGGCTTCCCCTGCAGCCTCAAGCCGCTCTGGTCGGCGAGATCGTGTATGCAGCCGCGCAGAATGTTGTATTCCGCAACCACCTCCTCGATGTCGAACGCGTTTTCGAGCCGCTGCAGACCATGCGCTGGAGGGCTCACCTGGAGGAGTGCTTCCGGAATGGTCTGGTCCGATTTGACTCGAAGGGCGGCAGCCAACTCGTCGATCAACCCCGGCATGTGGTCGTTGAGCGTCGGCGTATCGAGCGCGCGGGCCGACGGGAGCAACCGCACCTGTTCACGCCACCGCAACAGCAATGCGTTCCGCTCGCGCGTGATCAGCTGCGCCAGCTTGTCGAGATCGTTACCGTCCATCCTGTCTCCGTGAATGAGCACGCACCGTAGTGCCTATTGCAGACATCGTATGTTCGCCAGCCAACACATGTCAGGCCGAACGCACTTCGGCCCGCCGCGCGACATGCACCCTGTAACCCAGTAGCGCCACACCGGCTCCGAGCCAGATCGCGCCCATGATTTTGGCGGTGTCGTGCAGGTTGATCATCACGTACCCGATGATCGCGAAGCCGATCACCGCGACCACCAGCGACGTCCAGTTGCGTTCGGCGCGATCGGACCTGAGTACGTGCGCCACAACTGAGACGTGCAGCAACAGGAATCCGGCGAGCGCGCCGAAGTTCACCATCGACGTGAGCAACTCGAGGTGCGCCGCCATCACCAGACCGAGCAACAGCGTGATAGCCGAAACGAACAGCGCGGCCCGATCGGGAACGTGGTGTGTGGGGCTCACGTGCGCGAGCGCCCTCGGCAGCCGGCCGTCGCGCGCCATGCTGAACAGCAGCCGCGAGGTAGCCACCTGGGCTGCCAGCGCACCGGGTAGTCCGGCGAACAACACGCCGGGAATGGTCAGCAACCACTTCAACCAGCCGCCGCCGACGTCGAACGCGATGTCGTAGAACGCGGCTTCGGTACGATCGCCGGCCGGAAAGCGTACCTGATCGAGAACGAACAGCGACGCCGCATACGTCAGCACCACGAAGATGACCGCCGTCAGCAGCAGCGAAAGATAAGTCGCGCGGCCGACCGCCGCGGCGCCGCCTTTCGCTTCCTCCGCCAGCGTAGAGATCGCGTCGAAGCCGAGGAAGCTCAACACTGCAAGCGACAGCGCGCCGAAAATCAGACTCGGCGTGGCGATCTCCAGATTGAGGAACGGCTTCGTCGAGAGATGCGCGCCGTGATGACCGTGGGTCAGCGCGATGGCGGCCATCACCATGAACGCGACGAGACCCGCAACCTGCATCGCCAGCAACACC
>DATJGR010000330.1:0-3910 GCA_035494855.1 Pseudomonadales bacterium
CGTAACCGGCGCATCACGGCGTGTTGCGCGGCCAGCAACGCCGTCGCGTCTGCCTCGTCCGGGTCGACTGCGAGTTCCTCAAGCAGAACGGCAGCCGTCTCGTCGGCCTGAGCGCGCGTTGCAACGTTGTCCGCCGCACCGCTCTGCGCAATCGCGCGATGGAACAAGCCGCGCGCAGTGGGTGCGGCGAGCAGATTGCAGATGCTCATTGCGCCGGCCGATTCGCCCGCGAGCGTCACGTTGGCCGGGTTTCCGCCGAACGCAGCGATGTTGTCTCGAATCCAACTCAGTGCGGCGATCTGATCCCGCACACCGACGTTGCGGTGGCACAGCGGTGCGAACCCCCAGACGCCGAGGCGATAGTTGATGGTTACCACCACCATGCGGCCGGCCGTCGCGATTTTGGTGCCGTCGAACAGCGGATCGGCGCCGTCGCCATGGATGAATCCGCCGCCGTAGATCCAGACGAAGACCGGAAGCGGTTCCAGCGCCTGCACCGGCGCGAACACGTTCAGATACAGACAGTCTTCGTCCACGCGCGCGGCGCCGCGCAGACCGACGCCGACAGTCCTGGCCTGCTGTGGCGCAGGAGCGAAGCTGTTCGCCTCGAACACGCCATCCCATGGAAGCGGCTCACGCGGTGGCAGGAAACGCGCCGGGCCGATGGCTGGCGCGGCAAATCGAACACCTAGAAACTTTCTGACCGCGCCGTCCACCCGGCCGGCGACGATTCCGCCGCGCAGGTGCGCGCGTGTTTCAGCGGACATGGACCGACGTGTTCGGGTATTCGGCGCCGCACCAGGCGGCCACGGCATCGACCCAACTCTGATCGTCGTTGAGACACGGAACGAGCGTCAGCGACTGGCCGCCCGCGGCCAGAAAATGCTCGCGGCCGGTGATGCCGATCTCTTCCAGCGTCTCGAGGTTGTCCGCGACGAACGCAGGACAGACCACCGTGAGTCGGGTGATACCCTCGCCCGGCAACGTTCGCAGCAGCTGATCGGTGTAAGGACGCAGCCATGGCAATCTGCCGAGGCGCGACTGAAAGCTGACGCGCCATTGATCGCTCGTCAGCCTCAAGCGCGCGGCAACGGCACGCGATGTGGCGAAAACCTGATGTCGGTAACACGTTGCATGCGCAGGCGATGGACGTGCGCAACAGTCGGCCGACTTCAGGCAGTGATTTCCGGTCGGGTCGGCCCGCGTGATGTGCCGTTCGGGAAGACCGTGATAGCTGAACAGCAGCAGTTGCGAATCGGCCGGTGTTGCACGCGAGATCGATTGAGCGAGCGCGTCGATGTAATGCGGCTCATCGAAGAACGGCGGCAGCGTCGTGACGCTGACGCGCGAATCGAGGCGCGCGAGTTCCCGCTCCACGGCTCTGATAGAGGTGGTTCGCGTCGAGTCTGCGTGATGCGGATACATCGGAATCAGCAGCACCTCGTCCGCACCGGCAGCGATCAGGTTGGCAACACCGTCGTGAATCGACGGGGCGCCATAGCGCATCGCGAGTTCGACCCGAACCCGCAGACGTCTTGCCAGTTCGTCGCGGAACGCTCGCGAATGGCGCAGCAGTGGCGAGCCACCGGATTCCCAGATGCGCTGATACGCGTGCGCCGTTCGCTTGGGACGGAAGGGCAGGATGAATCCCGAGACGACGATCTTGCGCACCAGCCACGGCGAATCGATGACGAACGGGTCCATCAGAAACTCGTTCAGATAGCGGCGGACGTCGGTGACGTTGGTACTGGCAGGAGATCCGAGATTGACGAGCAGAATGCCGCGTTGCCGCACGCCCTATCCTTGGTTGATGCAAAGCGATGGGATAGTATCCGCGCTCTTTTGCAAAGTCATGAGCGATGACGGTCATCATCGACTACGACGCCGGCAATCTGCGCAGTGTGCAGCGCGCGTGCGCGGAGGTCGGACTGACGGCGCGCATCACCAACGATGCGCGACTGGTCGCGCACGCGGATCGAGTCATTTTCCCAGGCGTCGGCGCTGCCGGAAGCGCGATGAAGAGCATCAAGGCGTCGGGGCTCGACGTGGCACTGCGGCATGCGCTCGACAACGGAACGCCGGTACTCGGCATCTGCCTGGGCCTGCAGATTTCGCTCGATCATTCGGAGGAAGGCGATACGCCGACGCTCGGATTGATCGAGGGACGCGTGGTGCGATTCCGGCTCGACGATCCCGCTCTGAAAATCCCGCACATGGGTTGGAACGAAGTCACGGTGGTGAAACCGCACCCACTGTTGCGCAAGGTTTCAGTCGGGGACGAGTTCTATTTCGTGCACGGCTACTATCCGCAACCTAAACAGGTTTCCGAGGTGTACGCCACCACCGAATACGAACGCACCTTCGCGTGCGCGTTGGGGCGCGCCAACTATTTCGCCACGCAATTCCACCCCGAGAAGAGCGGTAGGGTAGGGCTCGAGCTTCTGGCTTGCTTCGCCACCTGGGATGGGCGCCCGTGCTGAGCAAACGGATCATCGCCTGTCTCGACGTGCGCGACGGCAAGCTCGCGAAGAGCATCCGATTCGTCGACACGAAAGACATCGGCGATCCGGTGCAGAAGGCGCGCGAATATTACGAAGACGGCCTCGACGAACTGGTCTTCTACGACATCACCGCGTCGAGCGACAAACGCCGCATCATGCTCGACGTCGTCGAGGCGGTGGCGGAACAGGTGTTCATACCGCTGTCGGTGGGCGGCGGCGTGCGAACGCTGGCCGATGCCACGGACTTGCGTCTCGCGGGCGCCGAAAAGATCAACGTCAACACGGCGGCCGTGGAGCGGCCGGCGCTGATCGCCGAGTGCGCCGATGCGATCGGCAATCAGAACATCGTGCTGTCGATGGACATCAAGGCCGTCGACGATCGCGAGCGTTTTCCGTCTGGCTACGAGATCGTCACGCACGGCGGCCGCACGCGAACGGGAAAAGACGCGCTCGCATGGGCGCTCGAAGGCGAGCGACTCGGCGCCGGCGAGCTCGTCGTCAACTCGATCGACGCCGACGGCACGCGCGAGGGATACGAAATCGTGCTGACGCGGTTGCTGTCGGAAGCCGTGCGCATTCCGGTGATCGCGTCGGGCGGCGCCGGCAAGCCTGAGCACCTGTATGACGTTCTGACGAAGGGGAAGGCCGACGCAGCGCTGGTCGCATCGATGGTGCACTACGGCGACTATCGCATCAGTGAGCTGAAGACCTACCTCCACGGACGCGACATCAAGATGCGGATGAACTGGTGACGAGGTAGCGATGAAAGCGATCACTGTCGAAGACAATTCACTGCGCTGGCGCGACACAGCCGATCCGGTAGCCGGCGCCGGCGAGATTCTGATCCGCAGTCGTGCGACCGCGATCAATCGCGCGGACCTCGCGCAGCGCGCCGGCGCATATCCACCGCCGCCCGGCGCGAGCCGGATTCTCGGCCTCGAGTGCGCAGGTGAAGTGTTAGCCGTGGGCGAAGGCGTAACGTCGCATCGCGTCGGCGATCGCGTGTGCGCATTGCTCGCCGGCGGCGGCTATGCCGAACGCGTGAACGTTCCCGCGGGGCAGGCGTTGCCCATTCCGAAAGGGCTCACGTTCGAACAAGCCGCAGCGTTACCGGAAGTGTTCGCCACGGCTTACCTCAATCTGTTCACCGAGGCACGCCTCGCGGTGGGCGAACGCGTGCTGTTGCACGCGGGCGCGAGCGGGGTCGGCACGGCCGGCATTCAGCTGTGTCGGATGAATCGCAGCCCGTGCTTCGTGACCGTCGGCAGCGACGATAAAGTGGCGCGGTGCCTCGAACTCGGCGCGAATGGCGGCGTCAATCGACACGCCGCTCCGTTCGGCGATCTCGTTACAGGATGGACCGACGGCCAGGGCTTCGACGTGATTCTCGATCCGGTGGGCGCCGGCTA
>DATJGR010000331.1:0-4593 GCA_035494855.1 Pseudomonadales bacterium
AAGGGTGGATCCAGCTCGTCAAGTCGTTCTAGGCGCCAGGTCGGCCCCAACGCGCGCGTTGGACTCGGCCGGAGAACGCAACGGGCCGGCCGCCGGTGTTGTACCGAAGCGTTCTCCGAGACCAATACATCGCGTAGTGCCGCGGCGCGAGTCGTCGCGGGAAAGGCGCTGCGATTGTCGTGGGCCCGTGGGCCCCCAGGCACGCGCAAGCCAATCGCAGCAGGCGTGTCCAATCGCGCTTGCCGTCAATCGTTCATTCTCGCCCGTACGACTTTGGTCATCACCCGGTGTGATCGGCGGAGTCGTGCACGGGAACGGTGCGTTCGAATCGGCTGACCGATCGCACCGATGACGGCTACCATTTGCGCTCCGCTGCGTTTCCGAACAGACAGGAGAACTCGAGATGTACAAGACCCGTAACGATCTGTCCGCCAACATTCGCGAGCAGAGCATCGCATTGCTGCAGAAGCGCCTCGCCGACGCCGTCGACCTGTTCACGCAGATCAAACAGGCTCATTGGAACGTGAAAGGTCCGAACTTCATCGCGCTGCACGAACTCTTCGACGCGGTCGCGCAAATCGTCGAGGATCAAGGTGATCTGCTCGCCGAGCGGATCACCGCACTCGGCGGACGCGCTGACGGCACCGCGCGCGTTGCGGCCAAGCAATCGGCGGTTGCCGAATTTCCGTTCGACATCACCACCGGCGTCGCGCACGTGGCCGCGGTCGCCGATCGACTTGGCGCGTTCGGTGCGTCGGTGCGCGCCGCCATCGATAACGCCGCACAATTCGGCGACGCCGACACGGCTGACATCTTCACCGAGATTTCTAGGGAAATGGACAAGCAGCTCTGGTTCATCGAGGCGCATCTGCAGGCTGACAAATGAACGGAGGGGCGCGCCTCAACGGAACACGTAGTCGGACAATGAACGTTTTCAGCCAGGCGTGTCGGGAAGAGTGGGTTGATTTGAAACCATGAGGGCCGTGTCGTGGACTTGATCGAACCGATGACGAACGCCGATCACCACGTGGGACCCGCCGACGCGCGGGTCGTGGTGGTCGAGTACGGAGACTTCGAGTGTCCGAACTGCAAGCAGGCCGCTCCCGCCGTTGAGATGCTGCTGAAGCGATTCGAAGGCCGCGTGTGTTTCGCTTACCGGCACTATCCGCTGGAGGACGTGCATCGACACGCGCTGCAGGCTGCAGAGGCGGCGGAGTGTGCGGGCGCGCAGAACCGTTTCTGGGAAATGCACGCGCTTCTGTTCGAAAATCAGCAGGCGCTGGAGATCGAGCACTTGCGCGCGTATGCACAACGCCTTGGGCTCGACATGAAGCGGTACGAACGCGAGATGGTGGAGCACGTTCACCTCGAACGCGTGCGCCGCAACATCGACACCGGCCACAAGAGCGGCGTTCGCGCGACTCCGGGATTCTTCGTCAACGGCAGGCGACAGGACGTGTCGTTCGGATTGCGGCTGCTGTTCGATGCCACCGAAGCTGCGCTGAAGGGCACCTGACCGAATGCCTACGGAACGAAGTCACCGCGAGGGAAAAAACGTGGAGCAGCAACGGCCGATCATCGAGGTGCGTCGCGCGCAGATGTTTCCGACGCTGAGCGGCGCCGATATCGGTCGGCTGCAGCGCTTCGGCGAACTGCGGACGTATCGCGCCGGAACCTTCGCGGCGCAAGCAGGCGATGTCGCACCCGGCCTGCAGGTGATCCTGAAGGGAGAGGTGCTGGTAGCGCCGCACGAAGAACACATGCGCGATCAGCCGATCGTCACGCATGGTGCCGGCGGCTTCATGGGCGAGCTCGCGCAGCTGTCCGGAAGACCTTCTCTGGTCGATGCAACTGCGCTCACTGACGTCGAAGCGCTGGTGGTGCCGTCGGGGCGGCTGCGCGATCTGATGGTCGAAGAAGCCGATCTCGGCGAGCGGATCATGCGCGCGCTGATTCTGCGCCGAGTGGGGTTGCTCGAACGCGGCGTCGGGGGTCCGATCATCGTCGGTCACGCCGAACATCGCGACGTGCTGCGCCTCGAAGGGTTCCTCTCGCGCAACGGCCATCCGCATCAACGTCTGGATCCGGATGCCGACGATTGTGCAAAGACGCTGCTCGATCGATTTCAAGTGAAGACCGACGAATTGCCGATCGTCCTGTGCGCGCAGGGCCAGTTGCTGCGCAACCCCACCGAAGGCCAACTCGCGCGCTGCATCGGCATGGACCGGGCGATCGACGAAACGGCCGTATACGACGTAGCGATCGTCGGCGCCGGTCCGGCGGGTCTTGCCGCCGCCGTGTATGCCGCGTCCGAAGGGCTGTCGGTGCTGACGATCGATTGCCGAGCGTTCGGCGGCCAGGCCGGCGCGTCGGCGCGAATCGAGAACTATCTCGGATTTCCCACCGGCATCAGCGGTCTGGCGTTGATGGCGCGTGCCCACAATCAGGCGCAGAAGTTCGGCGCCGAGACGACGATTCCGAACGAGGCGACGACGCTCCAAGCCGCCGATACGCCCGCCGGTCCCGGCTACGCACTGGGGCTGCAGCGGGGCGAGACCATTCGCGCGCATGCCGTCGTGATCGCCAGCGGCGCGCAGTATCGCCAGCTCGACGTCGATGATCTCGCCGAATATGAAGGCGGGAGCGTGCACTATTGGGCGTCGCCGCTCGAACGGCGTTTGTGCACCGACAGCGAGGTCGCATTGGTCGGCGCGGGAAACTCGGCGGGGCAAGCCGCCGTTTATCTGTCGGCACAGGTCTCGAAGCTGTCGATGATCGTGCGCGGCGAATCGCTCGAAGCGACGATGTCGCAGTATCTCTGCGCGCGGATCCGCGCACTTCCCAACGTCGAGGTGCTGGTGCAGACGGAAGTGGTTGAGCTCGAGGGCGAGAACGGTGCGCTTCGCGCCATTCGCTTGCGGCATCGCGCCAGCGCGGCCGAGCAGCGTCGTCAGGTGCGGCACCTGTTCCTGTTCATCGGCGCCGAGCCGAATACGAAGTGGTTGGCGCGGTCGGGCGTAGAAGTCGATGGCAGAGGCTTCATTCGCGCCGAAGCGCTGGCCGGGGGCGGCAGGTTGCCGTTCGAGACGAACCTTCCCGGCGTGTTCACGATCGGCGACGTGCGCGCCGGGTCGATCAAGCGCGTCGCGGCTGCGGTGGGCGAAGGCGCCCAGGTGGTCGCGGCACTACACGTGTATCTGGCGCAGGCGCGCAATGCATCGAGCCCGATCGTTGCTTCGGTAGCGGAGGCAGCCCGTGCCTGATGCCTGCAGACACGTGAAAACGGTTCGCGACGTCACGCCGAGCGCGCTCGGTTGCGAGGAGTGCCTGAGGATGCACTCGCAGTGGGTGCATCTGCGGATCTGTAGAACCTGTGGTCACGTCGGCTGTTGCGACTCGTCACCGCACCGACACGCGTCGAAACATTTTCACGCTACCGGCCATCCGGTCATCGAAGGTTACGATCCACCGGAAGGCTGGGGGTGGTGCTACGTCGACGAAGTGTCGTTCGACCTGTCCGATCGAATGACGCCGCACAACGGACCGATTCCGCGCTACGTCTGATCGGCGCTAATACAGCGCGCTCATCACGCTGAACAGCACGAAGAGGCCGACGAAGGCGGAAATGAACGCGGCCGCGATCCGGGTTTCGGAGCGGCGCTCGTTCTCGATGAAGTCAGCGATACCCTGGGGGCTCGTGTGCTCGATCCTCAACGTGAGTCGAAAGCGGGTATTGGTGGTCGGCGTTTTCGGCAGCGCGGTGAACAGTTCCGGCGTTTCGGTGAGCCGCTGGTGAACGTCGGCGAACGGGCGCCCGGTGAGTTCGCTGAGCTGGGCCGCGGTCATCGCCTGGCGAGGATGCTCCTGCAGGCACCGGCACAGGGCATTCAGTGTGTCGGCGTGACCACGGAAACGCAGACGGGTGATCGGGACGCTTGCCGGTCGTTTGGCCATGCCGGCAAGAGTAGCGGGTCTGCGCGTGCAGAGGTATCGCCGACGCGGCGCGTCCAAACACCGTGCAATCAGGGGGAACCCGTTGTACATAGTCAGATCTCTTCCGCCGACATCAGGAGACTGAACATGGCCGAACTGAACAAGAGCCGAACCGTTGCGCTGCTCAACAAGATTCTGGAAATGGAACTCGCGGGCGTCGTGCGCTACACGCACTATTCGCTGCTCGTGTTCGGCTACAACCGCATCCCGATCGTGTCGTGGTTGCGCGCGCAGGCCGACGAGGCGCTGGTGCACGCGCAACGTGCTGGAGAAATGGTGACGCATCTCGGCGATCACCCGTCGCTCGCCATCGGTCCGCTGTTGGAGAGCCACCATCACGACATCGCAGCGATTCTGCGCGAGTCGCTGCAGAGCGAAGGCGAAGCGTTGGCGCTGTACAAGGAACTGCTCGAAGTGGTGCAGGGCAGCTCGGTGATGCTCGAGGAATACGCGCGCGAAATGATCAGCGCCGAAGAACTGCACGCCGGCGAAGTGGACAAGATGCTGCGCACGCCCGGCGACATCGCGGCGTATCGCAAACCCTGACGTGCAGGTTCCCGACGGAGCGCGGGGGCGATCCGCTCGAGGCAGCCCGCGGGA
>DATJGR010000332.1:0-5996 GCA_035494855.1 Pseudomonadales bacterium
CGAACGCTACGAGGATCGAAGTCCTTCACCAGTCTTCCGTGCCCGCGCCACCCTTGAACGGGCCGATGATTTCGCGCGTTACCCAGCCGCCGTAGTAATCACCGGGCTGCGGATACACGGTCTCCCGGTCCACGAAGCAACTGACGCGACCCGGGTGGAACCCTACCCACCCGAGCAGTTCCTTGAAATCGGCAAACACCTCGACGTAGCTCCACGCCGCACCGGCAATGCATTCGCCGTCGACGATCACGTCGTACGCGGTTGCGATGCCTTTCCACTCGCAGGTGGTGCACACATCGGTCGCCTGCAGCGCATCCCACTCGACGTCGTCGGGGGGCAGATAGAACGTCGGTGGACTCGCGGTCTCCAACACACGTACACAGTCGCGCGAATCGGCGATCAACGAACCTTCCGCGAATACCTGCACCAGCCGTGCGTCGGGAACGATCATCGGTGGGCGCGGATAGTCCCACACCGATTCTTCGTGCGCGGCATCCGCATGCGCGAAGTCGGGACGCACGTCGCCGCGAAACCGCCAGCGTCGCCGAGCGGCTTCGATTTCAGGTGTAGCACGCAGCATCGCACCCTCCCGATCGTCACGTTACGAACGCCAGCCCTGCCACCAGTGTTTGGCAGGCCGCGGCGATTTGTGGCCGCCCTCTGCGAACGCGTAATACGCCTTCGTCAATGCCGGCGCAATCGAGTCGTAAGTGCCCCAATCGTCCTTCGCGTCGTACAGCGTCGCGGCCGTGTCGGTGCGGTATTGCCCATAATGATGCGCAGCGAACGCGCTGCCCTGTTCCGACATCAGGTCGTCGGTCAACCGGCCGTGTGCAACTTTCAGAAAAAACGCTGCGGGTGTCAGCTCCCGATACCGCAACCGCAACACCTCGCGTCCAAACGACGCTTCGACCTTCGGCGCGACGAGCTGCAGGTTCACGCACCACGCCAGATACATGCCGGGCACCAGCGCCGCGCGATCGATGGAGCCCGCCTCCTCGATGTGCAGGTCGATGTCGTCGATGATCATCGTTTCACACCGCGGCAAGCGCGCGGTCGAGATCGCGAAGCAGATCCGCTTCGGCCTCGATGCCGATCGACAGCCGAACCAGGTTGTCGCCGATGCCGAGTTGCTCGCGCACGTTCGCAGGCAGGCTCGCGTGCGTCATGATCGCCGGATGTTCGATCAGCGACTCGACGCCGCCAAGGCTCTCCGCCAGCGCGAACACACGCACCGACGAAAGGAAACGCCGCGTCGCATCGAGATCGCCGGCGACGTTGCACGTCAGCATGCCGCCGTGACCGGTCATCTGCCGGTTCGCGAGCGCATGCTGCGGGTGGCTCGGCAGGCCGGTGAAGGCAACCGAAGCAATTTTCGGATGCGATTCCAGGAAACGCGCGACTGCGAGCGCGTTGGATTCGTGCGCTTTCATGCGAACCGCCAGCGTCTTGAGGCTGCGCAGGCACATGTACGCATCGAACGTACTCTGAATGCCGCCGATCGCGTTGCTCAGGAACTTCAATCGCTCCGCCAGCCCCTCGTCGTTGGTGATCAGCACACCTCCGACGAGGTCGCTGTGGCCGTTGATGTATTTCGTTGTCGAGTGCATCACCAGGTCGGCGCCCAGCGCGATCGGCCGCTGGAAATACGGGCTCATGAATGTGTTGTCCACCGCGAGCAACGCGCCGGACGCGTGCGCGACTTCGGCGGCCGTCGCGCTGTCGACCACCTTCTGCAGGGGATTGCTCGGCGTTTCCACCCAGACCATGCGCGTGTTCTTGCGCATCGCCTTCGCGAGATTATCGGCGTCGGTCATGTCCACATAGCTGAAGTCGATCCCCTGCTGTCTGAACACGCGTTCGAACAGGCGATAACTGCCGCCATACATATCGTCGCACGCCACCACGTGGTCGCCGGCCGACAGCAGATGGACGATCGTCGCGGTGCCGACAGATCCGGACGCCATCGCGAAACCGAAACGCGCGCCTTCCAGATTCGCAACGCAGTCCTCGAACGCGCGGCGCGTCGGATTGCCGCTGCGCGTGTAGTCGTACCCCTGATGCACGCCGGGTGCCGAGTGCGTGTACGTGGACGTCAGGTACAACGGCGTGATGATGGCGCCCGTCGTCGGATCCGGCGCCTGGCCGGCGTGAATGGCGCGCGTCTCGAATCCGAACTCGTCGTCGGACCAGTCCATTTGCTACTTCTCCCTGGTACTGCGTGTGGACCTGCAGTGGTGCGGATTACGGGGCGAAACTCGAACGCGCACGAATGCCCCAATGTCCGTCGACCTGTTCGACGATGTACAGCGACGGATAGCTCGCGTATTGGGTGCCGTCCTTGTGGTAGCGCGAGAACTCGACCGCGATGTGCACTTTCGTCGGCGAACTCTGCACGATCTGCATCGAATCCCACTTGCTGTGGTCCCAACCCTCACCGGCAATCAGGGCATCGATGTGATTCGCGGCCATGAACGCGGCGCGATCAGGAAACGTGGTGACCTTTCCGCTGGCGAACCGCACGTGCGGATAGAGCAGCGTATCGGCCCAGGCTACGCCGTCCTTTGCGTTGAACGCCGCCATGAACGCGTCCATCACGCCGCGCGCAGCTGCGTTCGCCGCGTCGTCCGCGCGCACGGCCGCGCCTGTGATGACGGCGAACGCGAGCAACAACGCCTGAGTCGACCTGACCATTGCGGTACCATCATTGAATCGTTGGGCTGAGGAATATCCATGGAAATCGCACCGCTGTCGACCTTCGCCCCGAATCTGTTCGCCGGTCGAACCGCGCTGATCACGGGCGGCGGCAGAGGCATCGGCCGCGAGATCGCGCTGGCCTTTGCCGGCCTCGGCGCCGACCTCGTCATCGCAAGCCGCAATCCCGACACCCTCGCGGTCACCGCGCGCGACATCGAGGCAATGGGCCGCCGCTGTCTCGCGCAGGCGACGAACGTGCGCAAGCCGGAAGAAGTCGATGCGCTCGTCGCTGCCGCCATCGCGAAGTTCGGCAAGATCGATTTCCTGGTCAACAACGCGGGCGGTCAGTTTCCTGCGAGGCCGTTCGACATCAGCGACAACGGGTGGCGGTCCGTGGTCGATCTCAACCTCAACGGCACTTGGAACGTGACGAGCCGCGTCGGGAAACACATGGTCGAGCGCGCCTACGGCGCTATCGTCAGCATCGTGCACATCTATTCGTTCGATCGCGGCGCGCCGCCGTTCGTGCACTCCGGCGCCGCACGCGCAGGTGTGGTCAGCATGACGCGTTCGCTCGCCTACTACTGGGCGCGCAAGGGGGTGACGATCAACGCGCTCGCACCCGGAACCATTGCGACCGCCGGTGTGCGCGAGGAGGAGTTCGCGTACTCCGACATCGAGAACTATGAAGCCGTGGCCGTTAAGGACATTCCTGCACACCGTCTCGGCGAAACGTCGGAAGTCGCGGGCATCTGCGCATTTCTGTGCTCACCGGCCGCGCGCTACATCAACGGCGCGTCGATCATCGCCGACGGCGCGTACTACATGGACAACTGGACGCCGATGCTCGATCCGGAAGTCTAGCCGGTTCCGTTCACTAACCACTTCGCTTCGTCGGGCGGGAGCAGCTCCGCGAGCCGGGCATCGAAAGCGGCCAGTTCGGCTGCACTCAGTTTTTCCTTCCATTCCCCGCTGCGACCGCGCGCGAAGAAGTCTTGTTCCGCCTTCCACACACCCGTGCCTGCCATCGGGGCGAACTGCTCCGCCGCCTGCTTCATCGCATCGAAGGTCGCGGCCTCGGGTAGGCGCGCCGCTGCGCGTCGGTGAGTGCAATCCGTCGAAGGGGATGTGTGTCTTCAGATAGCGGCGGTGCGTCTGAGCCTCCACCTGGCGCAGATAGTCCTCGATCGGCGCGAAGTTGGAGTCGACCCACGGCGACACCATTCCCGGCAGCTGACCGTGATCCGCTCTACCCGATACCAGCATGGCGCAGATTGCCTGCGTCCACGTGGTGCCGCACTTTGGCGGCGTGCAGATGAAGATGTCGTCGGCGCGATGCCTGAAGTTTGCCCATCGCCCGCTGTCGGTGATGTGACCGAGATACGGAACGCCCTGCGGCGGTGTGGATGTAGTCATGGATGCGCTTCGCTTCTGCCTGTCGCTCATCCCATGGGATAGAGAATTTCCTTCGTCACCGCGTCGATTTTTTTCATCACGTCGGCGCCGAGGGTGAGATCGGCCGCCGCCAAGATTTCGGGCAACTGCGACGCGCGCGTCACGCCGACGATGGTCGACGCGACGAAGTCGTGCTGTTTGCTCCAGGCCGTCGCGAGGGTGACGACCGACATGCCCGCCTCCTCCGCGATCGCCTTGAACCGCGCGGTCGACGCCAGAGACTTCTCGTTGATGAACCGGTTCACCATCGCCGCCTGCCGTGAGCCGGCATTGCGATAGTTCGTGAATCGCGCGCCTTGCGGCTGAGCACCGTCGTTGTACTTGCCCGACAGCACGCCGCCCGCGAGCGGCGAATACGGAATCAGACTGACCTGCTCACGCCGGCAAGCCTGCGCCAGTTCGTCTTCGAAGCGGCGGTTGTTGAGGCTGAAGTTGTTCTGGATCGTTTCGTAGCGCGCGAAGCCGTTCATTTCGGACACGCCGAGGCTCTTCGTGAGGCCCCACGTCGTTTCGTTGCTGCAACCGATCACGCGTACCTTTCCGGCGCGCACCAGTTCGTCGAGCGCACCCAGCGTTTCTTCGTACTGCGCGCCGTGATCGGGCCAGTGCGTCTGATAAAGATCGATGTAGTCGGTCTGCAATTTGGTGAGGCTCGCCTCGACCGCGCGCATGATGTTGTGCCGATCGAGCGTCGTCATGCCGGCACGCACCGCGGCTTTGATCCAGCCGTGGCTCGGGCCCGACACTTTCGTCGCGACGATCAGCGCGTCGCGCGGCTTGGTCTTCATCCAACGGCCGAGAATTTCCTCCGTGCGTCCCGCATAGCTCGGATCCGGTGGTACCGGATAATTTTCGGCCGTGTCGTAAAAGTCGATGCCGGCGTCGAAGCTGCGATCGAGCACTTCGATCGCAGCTTTCTCGTCCGCCATCGAGCCGAACGTCATCGTACCCATGCAGATCTCGGATACGACGATGCCGCTGCGGCCCAGACGATTGCGTTTCATGAACGGTCCTTGCGTGAGTGGATCAACTCTGGCGATACAGCGCACAGAGCTTGTTGCCGTCGGGATCGCGCAGGTACGCGAGATACGTCTTGTCGCGAAAGCCCGGCGGGTCTTCGCAGGTCACGCCGCCATTCGCAATGCCTGCGGCATGAAAGGCAGCGCCCTGCTCCGCCGACTTCACGGCGAATCCGATCGTGCCGCCGTTCGCGTACGTGGCGGGTTTGCCGTTGATCGGCGTCGTGATACCGAACATGCCCGTGGGGCTGCGATAGAAATACCGGTTCTTGTTCGCTACACCCGGGCCGATGCCGAGCGTGCCGAGCACCGCGTCGTAGAATTTCCGCGAGACTTCGAGATCCTTAACGCCGACCATCACATGGCTGAACATTTTCTTCCTCCGTAGGGTTTTCGGAAGCGGCATGGTAACCGACTCGCACCGCTGCGGCAGAGCCGACAGCGAATGCGGTTGACTGAGGCGCGGCTCCGCGACACCGTTGGCCCCTACATCGATCCACTAAAGGTCACCCCGTGAGCGAATCCGAATATGTACCGCCCAAAGTCTGGAAGTGGGATCAGGCTAACGGCGGGCGCTTTGCCAACATCAATCGGCCGATTGCCGGCGCAACGCACGATAAGGAGTTGCCGGTAGGCGACCACCCGTTGCAGTTGTACTCGCTGGCAACGCCGAACGGCGTGAAGGTGACCGTGATGCTGGAGGAGCTGCTGCAGCGCGGATTCAGCGGGGCCGAATACGATGCGTACACGGTCAACATCGGCGACGGCAGCCAGTTCGGCAGCGGCTTCGTCGCGATCAACCCGAATTCGAAGATTCCGGCGCTG
>DATJGR010000333.1:0-2396 GCA_035494855.1 Pseudomonadales bacterium
TCAGCCGCGAATGCGCACCGGCAGTTCGCGGATGCCGTGAATGAAGCTCGACTTCATATAGACGGGATCGCCGACCACTTCGATTTTCGGGAAGCGCTTGTGCATCTCTTCCCAGATCACCCGCAGCTGCATCTCGCCCAGCCGGTTGCCGAGGCAGCGGTGGATGCCGAAGCCAAACGACAGATGATGCCGCGCGTTCGCCCGATCGATCAGAAACTGGTTCGGGTTCTCGATCGCGTCCGGGTCGCGGTTGCCCGAGATGTACCACATCACCACTTTCTCGCCCTGCTTGATCTGCTGGCCTCCGATCTCCGTATCTTCGAGCGCGGTGCGCGCCATGTGCGCCACCGGCGACTGCCAGCGGATGATCTCGGGCACCATGTTCGTGATCAGGCCGGGATTGTCGCGCAGCTTCTTGTACTCGTTGGGGAACTGGTTCAATGCCAGCACGCCACCGGTGATCGAATTGCGTGTGGTGTCGTTGCCGCCCACGATCAGCAGCAGGATGTTGCCGAGGTATTCGTTCGGCGGCATGTTTTTCGTCGATTCTCCGTGCGCCAGCATCGTGATCAGGTCGAGCTTGTGCGGATTCTTGACGCGATCTTTCCAGACTTCGTCGAAGTAGCCGTAGCACTCCCACAGCACCTTGAAGCCCTGTTCCACGGTTTCGAAAAACTCGGGGTTGCCGAGATTCGACACGCTGTCGGACCAGTAGATCAGCTTGTTGCGGTCTTCCTGCGGAATGTCGAACAGCGTCGCGAGCATCTGGCCCGTGAGTTCCACCGACACATGCCGCACCCAGTTGAAGTCTTCGTTGCGCGGCAGGTTGTCGAGGATCTTCCCGGCGCGCTCGCGAATGATCGGCTCGAGATCCATCAGGTTGCGCGGCGTGAACATCGGCGCGACGACCTTGCGCTGGTTCTCGTGCTTCGGCGGATCTTCCTGGATGAACATCGGCAGGTCGAACTGCGGGTCGGGATCGGCCCCGCCGCCGAGACTGATCCCGCCGATCTTCGAATCGGACGAGAAAACCTGGTGATTCGTATCGGTATGCATGATGTCGGCGAACTTGGTCAGCGACCAGTACGGGCCGAACTGGCTCTTGGCGCAGTAGTGCACCGGCGCTTCTTTACGCATCCGCTCGAAATACGGCCACATCGCATCCGCCTCGAACAAGGCCGGGTGACCGACGTCGATGGATTCCAGCGGAACCGAATACGGATCCTGCTTCACGTCGATCGGCCACATCGCCGCGAATTGGGCGTTCGTCATCGTCGGATCGAATGCGGGCATGGTCGCGCGCAAGTGCGCCTTGATCTTTTCTTTGTTCGCGTTGATTTCAATCAACTTGTTAGCAATGGCTTCGCTCATGATCGCGTCCGCTGAAGTACGAAGCGGCGAGTATCACATACCGGTCGCGGCGCGTGTACACGCGTCGGCGCCGACCTGTCACTCGATTCGCTGGACCGGCGGCGGTTTCCATCTGCCGTCGATCACCACCGGCTTCGGCCAGTACACGCGCATGGTGATGCTGAAGTCCTCACCCGCGGACGGGAGCCAGTTCGATTCCTTTTCCTTACCCGGCGACTCTCGCTGTATGTAGACGTCGAGCGATCCGTCGGCGTTGTACGTCAGCGGCATCCAGCCGGCAATGTCGTATCGATCGAGCGGGTTCTCGACCATGAAGTTCTGCGCGTTGTACATCGTCAGCGACCAGAACGCGTTCGCCGGCGGCGTTTGACCTTTGTCGAAATGCACGACATAGCGGTTCGCGCCGGACAACGGTTTACCGTCGCCGTCGACGAACGCGGTGGGATAGATCGCGTCGGCAGACAGGTTCACCCCCAGGCCGACCAATGCGATCACGGCACGCAAACCGTAATTCGTTCCGAAGGCTCCAAGGGTCATCGGTGCGACGTTCCAACCATTCACCGGCACACCGGTCGTTTTTGCGGCGGCCTGCAGCTTCTGCAGAGCGCTCTGCACGCAGTTCTCCAATCCCTTCGCTGCTGCCGGCTCGAGTTGGCCTACTTCGAAGCGCTGCCCGGGCCGCACGCCGATCTTCGCCAGCATCGCGAGCGCCGGTGCATCGGTCTCCGGCGGCGGATCCTCGGCCATCAACCGCGCCAGCGTCGAGAAATACGTCGCGGCGTCCATCTTTGCGACCTGGTCGACCGGCGCCACGTTGATCGCGACGTTCGGATCGACGACGCCCGCCGGCGCGGCATACGGCTTGCCGTAAGCACTCAACGGCGCGAGCGTGTATTGCTTCTGCAGTTCGCGAACCGGGGCGTAGTCGGCCGGTCCGTTCGTCTGCGTCCGGCCGATGATCCACACCGTGTTGGTGGGCGCCTTGATCTGCTTCACCCCGTCTGGAAGCGTTCCTTGCCAGCCCG
>DATJGR010000334.1:0-4927 GCA_035494855.1 Pseudomonadales bacterium
CACGTCGACGACGTAATCCGGCGATTCGGCATCGGCCTGCGTCAGCGCGGCGCGGCACGCGTGACACGAACCGTATCGCCCCTGTGTGAGATCTTCGGCAACCGACACGCGCTGATCGAACACGAAGCATTCGCCGGCGAATCGGTTGTCCGCACCGGCACTCTCCAGATATTCGAGGATGCCGCCGTCCAGTTGGTAGACGTGCTCGAAACCGCGTTCCAGCAGGTACGCACTCGCTTTTTCGCATCGGATGCCACCCGTGCAGAACATCGCGACCTTCTTGTGCGCGCGAGGGTCGAGTGTTTGGGCAAAGGCCGGGAACTCTCTGAACGATCGAGTACCGGGGTCGACCGCACCGGGAAACGTGCCGAGTTCGATTTCGTAGCCGTTGCGCGCGTCGACGACGGTGACATCCGGATCTTCCAGCAGACGATTCCACTGTGCCGCATCGACATGAATGCCGGTGCGTCTCGCCGGATCGACGTCGTCGCAGTGCATCGCGATCAGTTCCCGTCGAACGCGCACCTTCATCCGGAAGAACACCGGATTGTAGGCGTCGGCGCGCGAGTGACGCACGCGCAATGACACGAATCGCGCATCGCTTTTCAGCCGCGCAACGAAATCGGCGATCGCCGCATCCGCGCCGGCCAACGTCGCGTTGATGCCTTCGTGGGCCAGAAGGATCGTGCCGCACAGTTCGAGTTCGTCGCACCATCCACGCAGCGTCGCGGCAAGCGCTTCCGGTGCGTCGATGCGAACGAAGCGGTAGAACGTAGCGACGTTCATCCCGCGTGCGATCCGCCGAGACACGGCGGTGACATCGGCGCGGCGCCGAACCGCTCCCGCCATTCGGCTTCCGTGTAGGTGTGCAGCGCGAGCGCGTGAATCGAGTTCGCCAGTTCGTCGGCGAGCACGCCGTTCACACGCCGATGCCGCGCGATCAATCGCTGGCCTTCGAACTCGGCTGCAACGAGCACCACCTTGAAATGACTTTCCGAACCGGCGGGCACGCTGTGATTGCCGCTTTCGTTGATCACCTCGAGATGCAGCGGCGACAGCGCTTCGGTGAGCTTCGTTTCGATGACGCTTTGAACGGTCATGGTTTCAGCACCACGACGGAGACGTTGTCGAAGCCGCCTTCGATGAGCGCGGCATTGACCAGCACGTCGACGATCCGCGTCGGTTCGGCGGCGGCATGGGCCTCGCAGAAACGTGCGATGGTCGCGTCGTCGATCATGTCGGTGAGACCGTCGCTGCACAGCAGAAACACGTCGCCAGCGAGCGCATCCACTTCGGTCAGGTCGCATTCCACATCCATCTCGATGCCGACCGCGCGGGTGACGATGTTGCGATTCGGCGCGCGCCGCGCTTCGGCAGCCGAGAGAATGCCCTGCTCCACCAGTTGTTGAACGAGGCTGTGATCGGACGTGAGTCGCGCCAGTTCGCCGTTGCGGAATCGGTATGCTCGAGAGTCGCCGATGTGCGCCGCGACGAATCGACCGTCGTACATCGCGCCGACGACGAGCGTCGTACCCATGCCACTGAATTCGCGCCGCGAGTCGGCCAGTGCATACACACGCCGGTTCGCGAGTTCGAGCGCTTCGCGCAACATCTCTCCGACGTCGTCGGTGCCGAGCCGGTCGGTGTTTTCGACTAGGTGCTGCATGACCGCTTCTACCGCAGTCGAGCTCGCGACCTCGCCGGCGCGCAAACCGCCCATGCCGTCCGCGAGCACGGCAACGCCGAGGCGTGCGTCGAACGCGAGGCAGTCTTCGTTATTGTCTCGGACCTTTCCCTGATCCGAGCGGGCGGCGATTCGCATGATTGGCGCGCTATTGCGGAAGCAGCCAGTTTAGCGGCTGCGTCGCGCGGCGACGAGACATCGGACGCGTCATTTCCGACTCGAGGGCGGGTCCGCGCTTCCATCGACGATCTGATGCCGCAGTCTGATCGGCGCGGTGCGGCGCTTGCGCACCCGGATGTTCAACACCTCCACGCCGAACGAGAACGCCATCGCGAAGTAGATGTAGCCCCTCGGCACATGCACGTCGAGACCTTCCGCGATCAACGTGACGCCGATCAGCAGCAGGAAGGAGAGCGCCAGCATCTTGATCGTGGGGTGGTCTTCGACGAAACGGCTGATCGACCCGGCTGCCATCATCATGATCAGCACCGAGATCACGATCGCCGCAATCATCACTTCGACGTGCTTCGCCAGCCCGACCGCGGTTATTACGGAATCGAGCGAAAAGACGATGTCGATCAGGCCAATCTGCAGCAGCACACTGCCGAACGTCGCGGTCCCGGCGTCGTCGTGCCCCTCCGCCATGCCTTCGAGGGAGGTGTGCACTTCCTGGGTCGATTTCCCGATCAGAAACGCACCGCCGAGGATCAGGATCAGGTCGCGTCCGGAGATCGCCTGCTCGAATACCGTGAACAGGTCGTCGGTCAGCTTCATCACCCACGTCAGCGACAGCAGCAGCACAATCCGCATCAGCATCGCGAGCGCGAGGCCGAGGAAGCGTCCGCGCGCCCGTTCTGCTTCGGGCAAACGACCTGTCAGCACCGAGATGAAGATGATGTTGTCGATTCCGAGGACGATCTCGAGGACGGTCAGCGTCAGGAACGCGAGCCATACCTCCGGGTCGGTCAGAAACTCCATTACGGCGCTCGATCTCAAAGGACGGGCATTCAATCACAACGTGCTACCGGCTCGAAACCTCGCGTGTCGGTGCGCCGTGCATCGGCTACCATGCCGGCAGTTTCATCGCAATCCGCAACAGGCCCACTGCATGGACAAAGCCACCGAACAACGCATCGAAGCCGCGGTGTTCCGGCGTCTGCTCGCCCATCTCGACGAGCGCAAGGACGTTCAGAACATCGACCTGATGAACCTTGCCGGCTTCTGTCGCAACTGCCTCGCCAAGTGGTACACCGCCGCGGCCGAAGAAGCCGGCGTGACGGTCGAATACGAAGCGTCGCGCAAACGCGTTTACGGGATGCCGTACGACGAATGGAAGCGGCGCTTCCAGAGTGACGCCTCACCCGAGCAGCTCGCCGGAATGGCCAAGCACGACCACTGATGGTCGAGACCGCAGTTGCGCTGCACGACGTCAGCAAGACGTTCACCCACGTCGTCGCGGTCAATGGACTGTCGCTCAACGTTCCGCGCGGCGCCATCTACGGCATCCTTGGTCAGAACGGCGCGGGCAAGACCACCACGATCCGCATGCTCGTCGGCATCCTGCGGCCCGACAGCGGCACGGTGCGCGTGCTCGATTCGGACGATCCGTCGCGCATCAAAGGCCGCCTCGGTTATCTGCCCGAGGAAAAAGGTCTGTACAAGAAGATGCGCGTGCTCGATCTGGTCGCGTACTTCGGGCGCCTGAAAGGCATGAGCCGCGATGCGGCCTATGCACAGGGTCGCCGGCTGCTCGACGACTTCGAACTGGGCGATTGGCGTGATCAGAAGTGCGAGACCCTGTCGAAGGGAATGGGCCAGAAAGTCCAGATCGTCGCCACGCTGATCCACGACCCCGAGCTGATCGTGCTCGACGAACCGTTCTCGGGGCTCGATCCGGTAAACGTCGAACTGGTGCGCAACATCGTGCTCGCGCAACGCGCGCGCAACCGCACCGTTCTGCTGTCGACGCATGTCATGGAACAGGCGGAACAGATCTGCGACGGCCTGATCCTGATCAATCACGGTCGCAAACTGCTCGACGGTACGTTGAGCGACATCCGCCGTGCCGCCGAGCGAACCGTGTCGATCGATTACGACGGCGATGGCACGTGCCTCAAAGATCTGCCCGGCGTAGTGCGGGTGAACGACGCGGGACGCCACGCCGAGTTGAGCCTGCGCAGCGACGCCGACGCACAGATCATTCTGGCGCACCTGATGAAACATCTGACGATTCGACGCTTCGACACGCGGGAAGCTTCGCTGCACGAGATCTTCGTGCGCAAGGTCGGAGACGATCGTGCCCGGTGATACGACGAGACCCGATCCAGCGAAAGCGCTTCTCGTCGCGACGCGGGAATATCTAGAGAACGTCCGCACGCGCGGCTTCTGGATCAGCATCCTGATGATGCCGTTCATCCTCGTGGTGGTTTCGGCTGCGCCGATGTTGTTGAGGGATGCCGAGAGCGAAGCGCGCTTCGCCGTGCTCGATCGATCCGGCTGGGTCGAACGCGCAGTCGCTGCGCGCATCATTCACGACGACGTCGGTCTTCTCGTCGCGTCGCTCGCCCGCATGCAGCCCAACGAGCGGCCTGAGCCGCTGGCCGACCTGGGTTCGTTGAGCACACCCGAAGCGCGCGCCGCGCTCGTCGATGCGACGGCGCATCTGCTGGTGCTGATCCGCCAGGCCGAACATTCGATCGCCACGCCGGTGACCGACGCAGACCGGATCGCCGTGTGGTGGCGCGATCACCCCGAGCAGATTGCGAAGCTCGCACCGGGCGTTTCGTCGGCGAAGTACGCGTACGTGGCGACGCCTGGAATCGACAAGACGGGACTCAACCTGCTGCTCGCGACCGACCAGCTGCTCGGTTACTTCGAAATTCCGGACGACCCCGTCGCCGACGCATCCGGCGCCACCTATGTGACGCGCAAATTGACGAATCAGGACGTTCGAAACTGGTATTCGGCGCTCGTCACCGACGTCGTCCGCGACCGGCGCATCCGCGAAGAAAACATCACCGAATCGGTCGCGGACTGGATTCAGACACCGGTGCAGTTCGCATCGGTGCGGCTCGACAACAGCGGCATGGAGTCGAAAGCCGAACGCGCCGATGCACTCGGCCAGTGGGCGCCGGTGGCGTTCGTCTATCTCTTGTGGATTTCGATCTTCTCGATTGCGCAGATGCTGCTGACCAACACGGGGGAGGAGTAGTCTAACAAACTCGTCGAGGTCCTGCTGTCGTC
>DATJGR010000335.1:0-10557 GCA_035494855.1 Pseudomonadales bacterium
GCGACATCGTACAAGGCTTTCGGCAACGTGCCGTTCTCGCGCACTAGCGAGATCGTCAACAGGCTGGTGCGCGCGCCGAATCCGCCGCACGACGCGTGGCTGGTCGTTCAACGCGAGGCCGCGCATCGCTTCTGCGGACCGCCGTACGTGCGCGAGTCGCTTTGGTCGCTGCGGTTGAAACCGGGCTGGCACGTCGAGATCGTCGACCGGCTGCGGCGCGTCGACTTCGATCCGCCGCCGTCGGTCGAATCGGTGCTGCTGTGGCTGCACCGCCGCGACCGACCGCTGCTCGACGATTCGGAACGGCATCTGTATGAACAGCTGATCGAGCGCGCGTTTACGTCGAACCTGAGACTGACCAGAACCACCGGCCCATGGCTCAGCAAGCTGCAGCTGCGCCGTCTCGCGAACGACCTGCGCTTTGGGTACGACGGTGCGCCGTCGATGCTGGGGTTCGAACAGTGGCTCGGGCTGGTGCGGTTCATCCGCCGGATGCGCTAGACGATGACGCCCCTTGCGAGCAGTTCGTCGATGCGCGCGGCCGATATACCGGCTTCCGCGAATACCTCACGCGTGTGTTGACCCACGTCCGGCGCAGGGCCGCGCACTTCGACGCCGGCGTCGCGAATGTGAAACGGCGCAGAGATGATCTCCATGGCGCCGCCGGTGCGATGCACGATGGTCGAAAACGCGCCGCGTTCGCGCAGCGCCGGATCGTCGATCACCTCCGAGAGCAGCGCGACCGGTTCCCAGATGAGCCCCGCCGCGTCGAGTTTGTCGCGCCAGTACGCAAGATCCTGCGATGCAAACAGCGCCGCGATCTCCGGCACGATCGACGGGCCGTGCTCGGCCATGCCGACCAGCGTCTGAAAGCGCGCATCGGCGATCCATTCGGGTTTGCCGATCATCGCGCAGAACTTCGGCCAATACGGCAGTGCCGCCGGCATTACCAGCGCCAGATGTCGACCGTCGCGCGTGGCGTAGAAATTCCAGATCGGATTCGCCGGCGCTTTTTTGCTGGTGCGCTCCGGCTGCACGCGCTGGAACAGCGCCGAGGTGACGTCGCTCGCGAGCGCCCACACGCCGGTCCGCTGCAACGTCACTTCCACGTATTGGCCTTCGCCGGTGCGGTCGCGCACGCGCATCGCCGCCAGAATGGCCGCGAGCAGATTGAGACACGTGGTTCGGTCGCCGAACCCGCCGCGCGAGATCAGCAGACCGTCGTCGCGGTCGCCGAATACGCTCATGGCGCCGGTGCGCGCCCAGAACGCCGTCTGATCGAACGCCTGTCGCTCCGAATCCGGTCCGTCGGTGCCGAAACCGGACAGCACCGCGTAGATCGCGGACGGCGACAGCGCGTGCACGGCGGCATCGGTCAGTCGATATTTCGCCAGTCGCGGCGCCGTCAGGTTGGTGATGAACACGTCGGCGTCGCGGACCAGGCGATGCACCAGTTCGATGCCCTCGGGGCTTTCGAAGTTGACGCACACGCCGCGTTTGCCGCGATTGTCGAACTGGAAGCTGGGATGCACGAAATCTTCGCCGAACAGACCCTGCAACGTGCGCCGGTAGGTATCGCCGCCGGGCGGTTCGACCTTGATCACGCTTGCGCCCATGTCGGCCATCAATGCGGCGCAACTCGGTGCCGCGAGCCAGCTCGCCACTTCGAGCACGCGTACGCCTTCCAGCGGTGTGGTCATGCGGATCCCCCATCCCATCCCTCGGCGCAGTTCACCTGCGCGGTACCGATGTTGTCAAGGAGGGTCGGTCCGTGAGGGTTTGCGACGGATTCCAACGACGCCAATGAGGGGCGCCGGGCGGATGACGTTCTCTGTAGGAGCATCCTTACGCCATAACCGGGACGTGTGTCATAGCACGCGCTTCAAGCGGTGTAGATCATCTGGCCCAAGAACAAGGGAACGAACAAGGGAGGTGCGCATGGCCAGTTGGGTGATCCTCGCGATCACGGTGCTGCTTGCCGCCGCTTGGGCCGGTTTCGCAGTGCACGTCGTGACGCTCGTTTCAGCCGTAGCGCTGATCGCCGCTTATTTCGAGCCCAGGAACCTCGAGTCGGAGGAAGCGTCGACAACCGACGGTTGAGGCCGTGGCAGCCGATTGTCGGATTGCGATACGCAAGCGACAAACGCGGTTGAACGTCGTGATTTCGGGGCGTAGAAGACGCCTTGGGTGGGCGAACGCGTAGGTAAGATGACTCGCACTTCCGCGCGGGAAAACGACGCGAAGTTTGTTCAATTTGCAGATCCGGACGCCGTGCTGATCGCGGAGATCGGGCGCGCGATGTCGGCTGCACTCGCGCAAGGCAACGCTGTGGTCTGCATCGTCACCGCTACGCATCGGCGGCTGCTCGAGAGGCGTCTGAATCGCGCCGGCACGGATTTACGCCGAGCCAGGCGCGCGCAGCAGTACGTCTACCTCGATGCGGTCGAGAGTCTGGCGCGCGTGACGGTGGACGGCTCGCCGGACGTCGTTCGCTTTGCCGAGGTGATCGGCGCGCCGATCGATCGCGTTGCGGCGCGCTTTCCGCAGGTGTGGATCTTCGGCGACATGGTCGCCCTGATGTGCGCCTACGGAAATCGCACCGGTGCGATGCGGCTCGAGCGTTTGTGGCGCTCGTTCAGCAAGGCGCGTTCGGTGTTCCGTTATTGTGCCTATCCGCCGAACGTATACCGTCCGAGTTCGTCGAGCACAAAAAACGCCGAGAACTGACCGCGGACCCGCCGCAGCATGAATTCGGATAAGGTCGCCGGCATGAACTGGATTGCCGGCGCTTTCGTCGCGTTGATCGGGTTGTGCTTCTTCGAATTGGCGCAGGCGGACGTGCCCGCGTTCGACCGGCCCGGCATCGCGTTTTCCACCGGAACGCTGCCCGCGCGCAGCGTCACGTGGGAGCAGGGTCTCCCGGATTTCGCGCGCACGTCGGATGGCGGCACCGATTCAACGCTGTATGCGTTCGACAGCACGCTTCGCGTCGGCCTGACCGATTCCGTTGAAGCGCAGATCGCGACGTCGCTGAACGAGTCGAAGACGCACTCAACGGGTAGCACCGAACACTCCGACGGCCGCGGTGACCTCAGTGTCGCGATCAAGGCCGGGTTGCCGTCGTCGCGTTCCGACTTCTCGTGGGCGACGCTCGCGGCCGTACCTTACGCGAACGGCGGGCGTGCATTCACGAACGGCAGCACCGCTTACGATCTCGGGGTTGCGCTCGGATACTCGTTCACCGATCGCGTCTCTTCCGAGTTGTACATGAACGCCGAACACACCGACGGATCGAATGCTTTCGACGTTTCCCCGAATCTCAATTTCGCCATTTCCCGAACCATCGCGGCGTTTGTCGAAGCGGCCGCCTCGTATTCGGGTCACGGGCTCGACCAGGCGCTGGTCGGTGGCGGCTTCACGATGATGGTGACGGGCGCGGTGCAACTCGACCTGTCGGCGGACTTCGGACTGACGTCCAGCAGCCCCGACGTGCTCGCCGGGTTCGGCATTTCGGTGTTCTTCGAGTGAAGACGATTCGACTCAGTCGCGCGACGTTGCCCGATCTGCCGGGTCACGTTCGCGGGCCGTCCTACACGCCGGCTTCGGTGGCCGCTGGCATCGTGCATCTCGGAATCGGCGGATTTCATCGCGCTCACATGGCGCGTTTTACGCACGATCTGTTCGACATCGAGCCGTCGGCGCGGGGCTGGGGCATCGTCGGCGCGGGCCTGTTGCCGTCGGATCGACGCATGCAGGACGTGCTGGCGGCTCAGAACGGCCTTTACACGTTGATCGAGCGCAGTGTGTCCGAGGAGACGGTCAGCGTCATCGGATCGATCGCGGAACTGGTTAACTCGGCCGACGATTCGACGGCGCTGTTGCAGATCATCGATCGTCCGTCGATCCGCATCGTCAGCCTGACCGTCACTGAAAACGGTTACTGTCTGAATGCCGCCACGAAGAAGCTGGATTTCGGCCATCCGACGATTGCGTCCGATCTGTCGAATCCGGAACGACCGCACAGCGCCGTGGCGATCATCGCGGAGGCATTGCGGCGCCGGATGATTGCGGGTCGACCCGCGTTCACCGCGCTCAGCTGCGACAACATCCAGCACAACGGCAACGTCTTGCGCCAGGCCGTGCTCGAGTGCGCCGAACGTCGCGATGCGAAGCTGGCGGCGTGGATCGAACGAAATGGCCGGTTCCCGAACACGATGGTCGACCGGATCACGCCGGTGACGAGCGCAGAGGCCGTTGCCGATCTCGCGGCGCGTCACGGTATCGACGACGGTTGTCCGGTGTTCTGCGAAACGTTCCGGCAATGGGTGATCGAAGACGACTTCGCGCAGGGGCGGCCGCAGTGGGAGCGCGTCGGTGCGCAGTTCGTCGGCGACGTGGCGCCGTACGAATTCATGAAGCTGCGGCTGTTGAACACCAGTCACCTCGCCATCGCGGGTTTGGGCAGGCTCGCCGGTTATTCCTTCATCGACGAAGCGATGGGGGACGCCCGGTTGCGCCGGTACATGCGCGCGCTGATGGATCGGGAGACAGGTCCCACGTTACCGCCGGTACCCGGTATCGACCTCGGCGCGTACAAGGCGACGCTGATCGAGCGCTTTGCGAACCCGAACGTCAAAGACACGGTGGAGCGGGTGAACACCGATGCGCCCCTCAACGTGCTCGTCGATCCCATTCGAGATCGGCTGCGACGAGGAGGGAGCGTGGAACTGCTCGCGCTGGCGCTCGCTGCCTGGATGCGTCGGATGCGCGGGATGGACGAGCGCGGCGAACGGATCGACATCCGCCACCCTGTCGCCGATCTGCTGCGCGAAAAGGCGGTGGCAGGCGGTGCCGATCCGCGACCGCTGCTCGGGATAGAGCAGCTGTTCGGCGAACTGGCGCACGACGAGCGGTTGGTGAATGCGGCGGGCAAGTGGCTCGGCTCGCTCTACGCGATAGGCGCTGCCGAAACGCTGGCACGCGCGGAACTGGAATTGAGGTTCTGAAAACACCTTTGGTCGCGACGACGGCGGCTCGCATAGACTCGCGCTTCAACATGACCGCAGGAGATCACCCATGATCGAAGTGCATCACCTCAACGCCTCGCGTTCGCGTCGCGTCACCTGGCTGCTGGAAGAACTCGGCGTCGACTATCAGCTCGTGCTGTACAAGCGCGATGCCACCACCAACCTCGCGCCGCCCGAACTGAAGAAGGTGCACCCGCTCGGCAAAGCGCCGGTGATTCGCGACAACGGCGCGGTCATATTCGAATCCGGCGCGATCATCGAGTATCTCGTGCGCCAGTACGGCAAAGGTCGCTTCGCGCCGGCCATGGGCACGCCTGACTACAACCGCTACATGCAGTTCCTGCACTACGCCGAAGGGTCGGCGATGCTGCCGTTGATGCTGCGCCTTTACGTCGGGCGTCTCGGCGACGCGGGCGCGCCGCTGCAGCCCCGCATTCAAAGCGAGATGCAGAACCACCTCGGCTTTCTCAACGACGAACTCGCCGGGCGTGAATACTTCGTTGGTAACGATCTCACCGGCGCCGATGTGCAGTTGAGCTTCGTCGCGCAGGTGGCGGTGACGTTCGGCGGCCGCGAGGCGTATCCGAATCTGACGCGGTTCGTCGACCGGATCGAAGCGCGCCCTGCGTACAAGAAAGCGATCGCCAAAGGCGGCGCGTAGCTGATGAGGATCCGATGAGCCGCGCGTTCGTCAAGGAGGACGATGCCGCGCCGGAGCCGCCGCTTCCGGAACGGCCGATCAGCACCGCGCCCAACCGTGTAACCGCACGCGGCGCGCAACTGATACGGCAAAAGGTCGTCGAACTGCAGGATGCGCTCGCCCGGAATCCCGGCGACGACGCGGCAGCAATGCTTCGCCGCGACCTGCGCTATTGGCAGTCGCGGCAGGCGTCGATGCAGGTGGCGAGTCCAGCCGGGGAGCCCGACATCGTGGGCTTTGGCTGCCGCGTGACGATGCGCCGTGGGTCCGCAACGAGTACCGTCGCGATCGTCGGTGAAGACGAGGCCGATCCGGCGCACAGCCTGATTGCATGGACCGCTCCGCTCGCTCGCGCGCTCGAAGGGGCGGAAGCGGGCGATGTGGTCGAACTCGACGCCGGCGGTCGCCGCGAGGCGATCACCGTCCTGTCGATCGTCACAGGCGGTTGAGCGGCGCTGTTGGCGCTATTTCATCTCGAGTTCGTTCTGAACGCGGCGCACACCCGGCACCGCGCCGGCGATTTCGGCCGCGGTCGTGCGGATGTCGGCTGAGTCCACGAAGCCGGCCAGCTGAACGACGCTGTCTGCCGTCGCAACATAGATCTCGTGCGATTTCGTCGCCGGATTCGCAATCAACGCGTTCTCCACCTTCTTGGTCAGATCGGAATCACGTTGCACTTCAGCGGCGGGTCGGTTGTCCGGACGGATCTTGAGGTTGTCGTGAACGGATGCCACACCGGACACGTCTTTCGCGGCTTTCACGGCCGCTTCGCGGACGTTGTCCGAGGCGACGAACCCATTCAGCTGCACGATGCCGTTGTACACGCTGACCTTGATTTCGTGTGATCCGGCTACCGGATGCGCGACCAGTGCATCTTCGACCGCGTGCATCACCGCAGCGTCGTCGACGTGCTCCGCTGCCCAGGACGGGTGTACAGATATGCTCATGGCCATTGCCAATAGACCCGCAGCGCAGGTGATCTTCAGAATCTGCCCGGCCATCGTCTTCGCTCCTGGTTACATTTCACTCCGCCCATGTTCGACTCGGCTGCCTTATTCCCCCATCGGTGGCGGCCGATGTTCCGGTCGGCGGTGTCCTACGAACTTACGAGGAAGGGCTTCCCACGATTGCTCGATCGCGGAATCAGTAGTCGTCGTCGGGCTGCACCCGGATGCCGGTGATCGCGCTGAGATCGTTGGCGATCTGCATGAGCTCGTCACACCACGCGGCATCGATTTCGAATCGTTTCAGCAGGGCTTGATATCGCGGATTCTCCTCGACCTTCTTCAGCATCGACCGCGTGAGGACTTCGCCGATGTTGGAACGATATACGGCCGGATGCGCACCGCGGGCGACGTCTTCTTCCAGATGGTCGAGGCCGGATTCGATGTCGCCGAGCAGGAACAGAACCCAGTAGTGCTCGAGCGGGTCGAGGTCGTCGGGATCGGCATTTCGATAGTATTCCGTGGCTGCATCGATCTCGCGCCGCCAGTAGAGGTCATAGAAGCGATCGAAGTAGAACGACATTGTTCCGGCGGTCGCAAGAACCTGTGCGGCCAATTCGTATTGACCGGTGCGGCTGTAGACGATCGCGCGACCGTCCATGCCGAGACGTGTCATCAGTTCGGTCGCTTTGTCGAATCGGCCCAGTTGTGTGAGGAGTGAGCGATAGCGGGGCTGAATCCACGTGCCGCTTAGGTCGTGATGCGTTCGCGACAGGTAGTACTCGTAGTAGTCGCACGCGCCGTGGTTGAAGCCCGCGGCGATCAGACACTCTCCGAATTGGAT
This sequence comes from Pseudomonadales bacterium, assembly GCA_035494855.1. Lineage (GTDB taxonomy): Bacteria > Pseudomonadota > Gammaproteobacteria > Pseudomonadales > Azotimanducaceae > DATJGR01. The sequence goes on from DATJGR010000335.1 coordinate 7,516, forward strand.
GTATTCGAACAACCGCCACTCCGGATCGGGATTGCGGATCTTTCGAGCGGCTTCGAGCGCCAGCGTGCGCTGGTTGGGTCGGCTTGCCGGTTTGAGATCTCTGCGTGCCTTGATCCACGGAACCGGCGGTAGGAATCCGGCCGCGCGCGCTTTGTCGAGCGCAGCTTCGCCTTTTGGTTCCATCTCGGCGCGCGGAAGCCCCACACCGATGAGCCGCCAATAGCAGAAGTAAAGCCACCAGTAGACGCGTCCGTAGGCGGGATCGAGCGCAATCGCCTCGTTGAAATGCGCGACTGCGCGCAGGAGTTCTTCGCGCGTGCCCGTTCGCGCGGCGTGCAACCCCAGGAGAAAAGTTTCATAGGCTTTCGCGTTCTCCGTTCCGACGTCGAGCAGTTGGGCATTCTGATCGCCCACGAGTTCGACCTTGAGCGCGTGGATCACTTGTCGGGCGACGTCTTCCTGGAGTTCGAAGATGTCGCGCAGTTCGCGGTCGTAGCGCTTCGACCAGAGACTCGTACCGTCTCGGACGCGACTCAATAGAAAGGTGATCCGAACGCGGTTGCCCGACTTCTGGATGCTGCCGCTCAAGATGTGATCGACGCGCAACCTGTTGCCCATCAGCGCCAGATCGGCGTTCTGGTTCTTGAACGCGAACGACGATATCTGCGACGCGACGCGTAGACCTTTCAGGCTCGCCAGCCCCGAGATGAGTTCTTCCGAGATGCCGTCGCACAGGTATTCGTTCTCGGGATCGTTGCTGCGGTTGACCAACGGCAGGATTGCGATCGACGTGTCGTTCGACGTAACCGGCGGCTGTTCGACAACGGTCTGGTACGAGGTGTCCGGGAGCAACGATTGCAGGGCGTCCGCCAGCTTCTTTTGATAATCCGACTCGGAGTGCTCGAGGCGCAGGATCGCCTGCCTGTCGCTCAGGCTGAGTTCCAGGCCGGCGGTAAGCTCGGTTTTCTCCAGATGCACCGAAAGGATCTTCCGCTCGCGCGACAAACTGAAATTCAACTCCTTGAGGCAGTTCGACGACGCGATCGATCGCGGTGTCACGAAGTACAGAAACACTCTGCATTGCGTCAGGGCGAGCGCCACTTCGTCGCGCCAGCTCTGGCCGGGCGCTATGCCTTCGTCATACCAGATATTGAAGCCGTGGCCGTTGAGGCGAACGAGTTCGGGGTACACGAGTGCGGCGTCGTCGTGAGCGTAGGAGACGAAGATGTACGGATCGTTGCCCTTGTAAGCCGGAAACGGACGTTGCATCGAGAGACGCACGTTGCGTTGGTACGCGAAGGCTGGTCGCTATTCGGCAGCGAATCAAGGCTCCGGCGCCGTTCGCGAAGCGTCGCACTTGACACTCCCTGCTGCCATCGCGTCGACTGCGCAGCGATCACTTGGGGACAAAGCGAATGGCTCCGATTCCGAAGGGCGGCACGGTAGCGGTAACCGGTGCCGCCGGTTTCATCGGCGGTTGGGTAGTGCGACGACTGCTCGACAAGGGCTACCGCGTTCGCGCGTGCGTTCGCGACGCGAACGATCCGATACGCACGACGTTCCTGAAGGAAATGCCCGGCTATGCGTCGGGGCGGCTCACGCTGTATGCGGCCGATCTCGATCGCGACGGCTGCTTCGACGAAATCTTCAAAGGGTGCCATGGCGTTTGCCACGTCTCGCACGTCAGCACGTACGACGATCATGCATACGTGAAACGCGTGTGCGATCACGTGATCGCCAGCATCAATCAATCGGGGAGCGTAACCCGCGTGGTGGTGACGTCGAGCATCGCGGCGGTGATCTCCGAAGTGGACATCCAGGAACTCGTCCGGCGCCCGGTACTGTACGAAGATCGATATCCCGACGAACTGAATCCCAAACGCACGCCGGAACGTGGCCAGGGCTATTCGATGGGGAAGAACATCGCCCAACGGGCGTTCTCGGACGCGGCGCAACTGCACGGCGGCTGGGACGCGATCACCGTGTGCCCGGCGGACAACGTCGGCCCGATTCAATCGGCGCACCAGAAAGACATGGGGCCGTGGCAGCACATCATCGAGAAGATGCTGCTCGGCAAGTACGAGCAGACCGGCGCGTACCGGCCATGGATGATCGTCGACGTCCGCGACGACGCCGATTGCCACATCGCGATGCTCGAAAGCGTGCGGGTGAAGAACGGCGAGCGCTACATCGCGTGGTCCACCGACACGTTCAACGTGGAAGACATCTGCGCGCGCATCGACGCCATATTGCCGGAGTTGCGCCACGACACACCGCGGGTCACCGATCCGTTCCCGGACCGCGTCAAGGCGCGCGAAGTGGAACTGCGCAGAATCTGGGCCGGGTGCGAGCTGCGCAACGACCGCATCCGCGCCGTCGCACCGGTGACCTTCCGTCCGTTCGACGAGACTCTGCGCGACTGTGTGGAGTCGTTACTCGCGGTGGCGAAGGTGCAACCGAAACGCAGAGCAGAATGACATGAACTACCGGGTGGTGCCGAAGGATGCCTGACCGCGAGACCGGATTCGCGCCGATCAACGGCGCCCGCATCTACTATGAAACCGCCGGCGATGGCCAGCCGTTCGTGATGATTCACGCGGGCGTGGCCGACAACCGGCAGTGGGAGAACGAGTTCGCGCACTTTGCCGCGCGTTTTCGCGTGATTCGTTTCGACATGCGCGGATATGGCAGGAGCGAACCGGTAGCGGGCGACTTCAGCCACCTGCGCGATCTCGCCGCGTTGCTCGACCATCTGCACATCGATGCGCCGATGATACTGATGGGCTGTTCAATGGGCGGCGGAATCGCGATGGACTTTGCGCTCACGTATCCGTCACGCGTGCGGGCGTTGATCATGGTCGGTTCCGGTCCGTCGGGTCTGGTGCTAGACGTGCCGAGACCCGACGGAGCGGACGATGTCGAGGCCGCGATCGAAGCCGCAATCAAAGCGGGCAACCTCGACCGCGTGGCCGAAATCGAGACGCAGATCTGGTTCGACGGGATCGGCCGCACGTCGGCGCAAGTGAATCAGGATGCGCGCAA
>DATJGR010000336.1:0-33290 GCA_035494855.1 Pseudomonadales bacterium
GTGTGCAGCAGGTACCCTTCGCCGCGTTCGAGCATGCCGGGCAGCACCGCGCGAATCGCATAGACGTGGCTCATCAGATTGATCTGCCACTGATCGTTCCACACGTCGATCGGCGTCGTCAGGGGTGGCCCACCCGTTGCAACGCCCGCGTTGTTGAAGAACACGTTAATCGGACCGAGTTCGCGTTCGGTTTGCGCAACCAGCGCGTTCACTTCCGATTCGTTCGCGATGTTGCAGGGAATCGCGAGACCGCCGACCTCCTTGGCGACTGCACGCGCGCCGCTCGCGTTGACGTCGACCACCACGACTTTCGCACCCTTCGCCGCAAACGCGCGTGCGCAGGCAGCGCCGATGCCGCTCGCTGCGCCGGTGATGACTGCAACCCGTCCGTTCAAATCCATGACGGCGAACTCCTCTGCTGACGATGCGCGTTTGCCGATTTTCGCGCGGTGCGGTCCATCATACCGACAGGCCGATTCGTTGCATCATCGACCGGAAACGCGGCACCGTTTTCAGCGGCGCCACGCCCGGGTTGCGCAGCATGTACGGCACCAGGAAGCGACGGTCCACCGCCGGCTCGAGAACATCCATGGCGCGGTCGGCATCGCCGAGTATCGCGTAGATCTCGACGCAGGTGATGGTTGCCCAGGGTGAGTCGACGGCCGCCAACGCCTGCGCAATGTCGCGAGCCCGTCCCGCGTCTCCGCGCCGGGCCGCGAGCGGGCCCTTCAGCAATAGACCGCCGCGGCCGAGATGCGAGGCCGCTCGTTCGACTTCGTCGTACTCACCGAGTTCGAGTTGCGTCTCTGCAATGCGCAGATGCGGCGGCGTGAACGCCGGATCCAGTTCCAGCGCGCGACGATGGTGCACGAGTGCGTCATCGAATCGTCCGGCACGATACATGGTGCGGCCAAGATCGTCGTGAAAACGGGCAGCGAGCGGCTCCAGTTCTACGGCGCGGCGTGAGGCGTCGATTGCTTCGTCGATGCGCCCGAGAATGACGAGAAACAGCCCGTACGTACGAAACGCATTCGCGTAGTTGGAGTTCAGCGTAAACGTCATCGCGAATTCGCGTGCGGTCGCCGCCCAATTCCAGCTGTCCTGTTCGATCGTGGCAAGCGCAAGGTGCGCTTGAGCGAGGGTGGGGTCGAGCAATAGCGCCGCCATCGCAGCCTGCCGCGCCTGAATCGCGCTGGACGCGAGGTGCTGCAAGCCACCCCAGATCTTCGTCTCGTGCAATGCGTATGCGAGCGCCGCGTGAGCCGGTGCGAATTGTGGGTCGATCGCGAGCGAGTGTTCGAATTGGGCGATCCCATCGCGCATCGCTGTCACCGTGAGTTGATCGCACAGGCTGAGCCCTCGCAGATAGCTGTCGTGCGCCGCGGGATCGACGCGAGGCGCATGCGCCAGCAGTTCAGTTTCGCGCGGCGTCAGTCGCACGCTCACCCGTTCGGCGACCAAGCGCGCGATTTCGTCCTGGATCGCGAGCACGTCCGCCAGATCACGGTCGAAACTCTCGGCCCACTCGTGCGTGTCGGACGACGCGTCGATCAGCTGCGCGGTGATTCGCACGCGCGAACCGGCGCAGATCACCGAGCCTTCGATGATGCGTTCGACACCAAGCTCGGCGGCGATTTCGCGTAACCCTTTGCGTTGTCCTTTGAAGCGCATGACCGATGTGCGCGAGATGACTTTCAGCGCATGAATCTGCGCGAGGCTGGTGATCAGCGCCTCGGTGATTCCGTCGGAGAAATATTCCTGAGCGGGATCGCGCGACAGGTTCTCGAAAGGCAACACGGCGATCGATGTATGTCCGCTCGAAGGCGTGACCGATGCGCGTTTCGGCGGACCAGCGAGTGCGCCGACGCGGCGAATGATCGTCTCGATGAAATTGGGCTCGGCGGCGTCGAGTATCTGGACGTGGCGGAACGCGAGCGGCGGGGCGGCGGCGTCCAACCGGACCGGCACGATGCACTCGCGCTCGAGCGCTTCCATGGCTTCCGTTTTGACCCAGCGCGATCTGATGGAGTTTTCACTCCACACCACGACCACGCATTTGGCGATTGGCAGTTCGGCTTCGAGCACGTCGTCCCACGACGTTCCGGCCGGGATGTCGCGATCCCACCAGACCGTCCAGCCGCCGGCTTGCAGCGCAGTGACTAACGGCCTGACACGGTCGCGGTCATCGGAGGAATAAGAGACGAAGACATCGGCGATGACGTGGCCCCTGCGTTAGCTCGCTACGAGACCCTTCGCCATCGCCTTACGGCCTTCGATGACCCAAGGCCGATCCGCCGGCACCTCCAGCATGATCGGCGCCGACTGATACTCGTTCGCCCACGCGCGGCGCGCCTTATCGGTAGTGTTGGGGCCCGCGTAGTGCAGCGTGCGCGGGTGATGGAAGCTCATGCCGCCGGCCGGCAGTGGCACCGGTACGGCCGCCGACGCGTCGAGTTGGTCTACGAGTTCCAACACGGCGATCGCGGGATCGTCGTTCATGTGACGGTGGCGCAGGATCGGCTTCAGATGCGAACCCGGCAGGAACCACATGCAGCCGTTCTCGGGATACACGTCGTCGAGCGGCAGCCACGAACCGACCGCGTAGTACGAAAGCTCGGGCCCCCAGTACGCTTCGTCCTGATGCCACGGCGTTGCAGCGCCGTGGTGCGCCGGCTTGTGCACGATATGGCCCCAGCTCTCGATCTTGCTCGCGGGCAACTTCAACAGACGCTGCGCGATGCGATGTGCATTGCGCCATAGCGCGGTCCGCTCCATCGCCGGCACGCGCTGTTCCGGAAACAGCAGTTGGCCGAGGATCGGCGCGTCGCGCACGCCGTAAGGCCGCACCGCGTCGTAGTACGTGTCCGGGTATCCCGACATGGGCCGCGCGAGCAGTTCGTCGTACACGTCGCTGAGCCACGCGAGCTCTTCGTCGGTGGTGACGCGGCCGATCGCCAGGTAGCCGTTGTCGGCGAAGAACTGTGCCTGGTCGCCGTCGATGTCGACGTCGAAAACGGTTTTCGGCGGCGGCGCGAACGGTTCGTTCTTCAGTGCGCTCATCGACTGCTCTGCTATTGAGAACCCGCTTTTGCTTCGCGCTCCGCCTTCTCGCGCCGACGCGCTTCGATGTCGGCGATCATCTTGTCGACCATCGGCGGATGTCCGGCGGGCTGATAGCTGAACAGCAGCGCGCGCCGGTCGAACTGCGATCGGTTCTGTTCCGAGCTGTGCACGAGCAATGACCCGAACATCACCATGGAACCCGCTTTCAGCGGCAGCGGTTGCATAACGACGTGCTTGTAGGCCGACTGGTCGATTTCGTTGGCGCCGAATTCGTCGGAATCGGTCCGCTTGCGCCACTGCCCCGCACGGTGGCTGCCGGGTGCGACCTGCAGGCAGCCGTTTTCGAGCGTTGCGTCATCGAGGAACAGCATCGCTGTCGCCACGCGCGACGGATCTTTCGCCTCGCCGACCCAATATGGATAGTCCTGGTGCATGGGGTTGACGCCGCCAATCCCCGGCCGCTTCAGATTCAGTTTTTCGGTAAACAGGCTCGGATGCGCATCGCCGACGAAATCGCACATCGGTTCGGTGAAGCGGGGGTCATGCGCCCACTTCTTCAATGCCGGATCGAGGTGCGCGAACGGCTCGAGACCGTGGACGATATCGGTGTCGCCCTCCCACTTGATCATGATTGCGTGGTCGTTGTTCGGTTCGAACGTGTAGCTGCCGATGTGATAGCGGCGGCGACGGCGTTCTTGTACGAAGCGGGCCACCAGGGCTTCACATGCGGCGGTGATGTCGGCTACTTCCTTTGCCGAAAACACGTTCTCGCGCACCACATAGCCGTTTTGTTCGAGGCACGCCAGTTCGGTGGCCGTCAGCCGGCCGCTGGCGCCGCCTTTTGCAGGATTGATCACGCTGTTGCCCCTCTGAATTCGCACGCGGAACCAATGTAGCCGGACATCCGGAGCGATGGAAGCGGGCCGAAGCCTATGGAACCATCAGCATGGGATAGCGAAGTGAGAACGCATCGATGGTCTCGAAAACGCGGATGCTCGAGCGGGTCAAGGCCTTCGACTGGAAGGCCGTTCGCGAGGGATTGACGGAGAGCCCGGCTCTGGTCGGGTTTCGCGACGAGCGCGGCCGCAACTGGCTGCACCTTTGCTGCGGCGTCGACGTCTCGAAACGTAAGGAGGGGGCTGCCGACAGCGTCAAAACGGCCGACGTGCTGCTCAAAGCCGGCCATGGCGTGAGTCAACCGGCGTTCACCGAGGGCGGCTTTTTCGAAGCCACGCCGCTGTGGTACGCGATCGGTCGCGGACGCAATCACGACCTCGCCCGGTTCCTGCTGAAGCGGGGATCCAATCCGAACAATTGTCTGTGGGCCGCGTCGTTCAATCACGATCTCGAGGCGATACGCCTGTTGATACGCGGCGGTGCCGACGTCGATCAGGACGGGCCGGAAACGCCGTTCCTCGGCGCGGTCAAATGGAGCTTGTTCGACGCCGCGGAAGAACTGCTGAAACACGGGGCCGACCCGAACTGGCAGGACGCGAAGAAGATGACGGCGCTGCACTACATGCTGAAGAAAGGCAGCGACAGGAAGCACGTTGCGATGGTGATTTCATACGGCGCGCGCGGCGACATTCCGAACAAGGAGGGCGTTACCGCCGCAGAAGTCATGCTGCGTAAGAAGGACTCGGCGTTTCGCGCGATGGCCGAAAAGCTGGCGCGCTGACGACCGCTGTATCCGTGGCGGCTCAGAAAACGGTGGCGGTGCCAGCGTACTCGCGCCGCATGCGCGCCAACAGCTCGATGGCGCCGCGGTTCGCGAGCTTCGGTGCGAATGAATTCGCGGTTGGCGAAGCCAGCCGCTGCATGCGCAACACATCGGTGTGAGCGAACTCGGGCATCAACGCGCAGAAGAAGTACTGCTGCGTGCGCAGCGCCGCGACAGCGCCGCCGATTCCCGGATCGTCCAGGCACAGGTCGACGTGGCTCACCGCCGCTTCGGCATTCGACGCGGCGGCGATGGCGTGCGCGAAGTCGTTGCCGATGGTGGCGACGTGCACGTGATGAAGACCGCGCCGCGCGTTGAAGGAAGCGGCCACGCGTGTGTTTTGCGCCGTTGTGGAGTCGTTGGCAATCTGCAAAGACCGGTCGAGCGACGCTGCGTCGTAGAGTTGCCGAGCCACGTCGAGATACCGCGCAGCCATCCAAACCGAGCGTTGAGGTGCCCGCGCAAACGGCTGGTACACCACCGTCGCGGCCACCCGGCCTTCAGCTCGGTCGATCGCGCGGTAGTCGGTTTCCGCCGGAACGTAGTCGAGCATCACACCGGTTTCGAAGCCGCCGCGAACGGACGCTTTCTGCATGATGTCGTGCGCCGCGGTCGGATAGTGCAGGTACGCGAGGTAACCCGCTTCCACGCACAGTCGGTTCAGCAGTGCGGCGAGCTGTCCCAACAGACCCTGCCCGCGGCATGCCGGATCGACGACGGTGTTGCCGGCTTCGACGGCGTTCGCCGCGGGATGACGGATGGTGAGCCCGGTGTGACCTACCAGCGTGCCGTCGTCGGCAATGGCGATGGCCGAACGCAACGAGCCGGACTCGATGCGCTGCGTCAGGCGCGGCACGTCGTAGAAATCGTCGTTTGGATACGTTTCGCCGTAGCACCGACGAAAGCACGCGACCAACGCGGCGGCGTCGGTCGCGGCGAGCCTGCGGATCTCAGCGATAGGCCGCCGCCTGAATGCCGTACAGTTCGGCGTACTGGCCGCCCTTCGCCATCAGCGCTTCGTGCGAACCGATTTCGACCAGCTTCGAACCATCGAGTACGACGATGAGATCGGCCATGCGAACGGTGCTGAAACGGTGCGATACGAGGATGGTGATGCGCCCGTCGGGGGTCGTGGAGCGGCTGTCGCTGCCGAAGCCGCCGCGCGCCGCTTCGGCGTAGCGCTCGAACAGCATGTGTTCCGTTTCCGCATCGAGCGCGGCGGTCGGCTCGTCGAGCACCAGCAACAGCGGCCGGTCGCGCATGAAGCCGCGGGCGAGCGCGAGCTTCTGCCATTGTCCGAAACTGACTTCGACGCCGCCCGGCCAGGTGGGGCCGAGCTGCGTTGCGAGACCCTCGATGAGCCGCTCCACGACGTCGGCCGCACCGGCCCGATCGACCGCCACCGAAACCGCCGGCTGATCGTCGAGCCGCGGCACGTCGCCAACGCCGACGGTATGCCGCGCCTGAAACTCGAAGCGGAAGAAATCCTGGAACGCGCCGGCGAGCCGCTCGCGCCAGCCGTCGGCCGGAATGCGCGCCAGATCGACGCCGTCGATCAGAATGCGACCTTGCGTCGGTTGGTAGAGACGGCACAACAGCTTCACCAGCGTGCTCTTGCCGGCGCCGTTCTCGCCGACCACCGCTACGACCGTGCCGGGTTGCAGTTCGAAGCTGACGTCGTCGAGCACCTTGCGCGTGGTGCCGGGATAGGCGAACGACACGTGGTCGAAGCGGATGCCGTCGTTCAAACGTTCCGGCACCGGCGCATCCGCGTTCTCGCTGAGTGACGCGGCGTAGTCTTCGAGCCAGGCGAGGCGGCGCGAACCGTCCATCCAGATGCCGCGCAGGAAACCGATTTCGCCGACCGTCGCGCCGATGTAGGCGGATAGACGCGAACCGGCGGCGAGCACCAGGAGCACCTGGCCGGCGGTGCCGCCGAGAACCTTCGATACGAATACGACGGCGCCGATGTAGGCCGCACCGAACACGGCCCAGCCGAGCGAGTGCCATAGCGCGCTGCCCGTGCGCGCCGCGGCGACCGGCCCGTACCACCGCATCCACGCGGCGCGTCGTTGCTCCACCAACCGTTCGCCGATGCGCGTAACGCGCACTTCTTTGCCAGGGGCTGCGGTGGTGGCCGTGTTGAACAGATGGCGCGCCAACCGATTCGCAGAGGCGCCGCGTTCCTCCGCTGCGCGCTCCACTGCAGGACGCCACGTGGACGTGAGCACGGTCGGCAGTGCGAACAGCACGAGCAGCACCAGCGACCAGTGGATCGACATCAGCAGCACGATGGTGACGCCGAGCCGCAGGATCCATCCGCACGTGGAGAACAGCGACATGTACATGTGGTCGAGCACGAACACCTGGTCGCGCAGCACCGCCAGCCGGTCGAGGAAGTCCGGCCGTTCGTGGTGTGCGATCGTCTGCACCGACGCCTGCAGCTTCGCCACGTGCGATTCGAGCGCGATGGTCACGCGGTCGCGGAAGCGCCGCTGCGTCCGGTCGCTGATGACGCGCAGGAACCAGGTGGCCACCGCACACGCCGCGAGCCCCAGCATTGCCCCGATCACGAGCCTGTCGTCGTGCGCGGTCACGCCGTTCGCGAGCAGCATGAACAGCAGCGCGATCAGCGCGTCGGGCAGCGCCGCGAGCAGCGACAACGAGAACGCTATGGTCAGCAGTTGCGGTTCGGCCTGATAGCCGCGCTTCAGCGCGCGCCACATCGCCGGCAGTGCGGGCGGCAGGTCGTCAACCGAGGACATCGAGCTTTTCCCCTTCTTCTTCGCCGCCGTCAGTGCCGAAGCGCGACGCCTGCAGATCGAACATCGTGCGATAGCGGCCGTTCGCCGCCATCAGTTCGTCGTGCGTACCGAGCTCGACGACGCGGCCGCGTTCGAGCACGCAGATGCGGTCGGCCTGGCGCACGGTGGAGAACCGGTGCGAGATCAGAATCGTCGTCGCGTGGCGTGTGGAGGCGAGCACGCGCTCGAAGATCTCCGCTTCGCCGCGCACGTCGAGTTGCGCTGTGGGTTCGTCGAGCAGCACCACGCCGGCACCGAGGCGCACCGCGCACAGCGTGCGGGCCAGCGCGATGCGTTGCCACTGGCCGCCCGAGAGATCGGTGCCGCCTTCGTAACCGCGCGCCAGCACAGTATCGAGCCCGGCCAGATTCGAAGCGCCTGCGTCGGCGAGTGCCGCCTTGATGACGTCGTCGGGCGCGCCGCCCGGTGCGACGTTGTCGCGCAGCGGCAATTCGAAACGGACGAAATCCTGGAACACCGCGGTGACGCGCGAGCGCCATGAATCCAGATCGAACGTACGGATGTCGGCGCCGTCCACTTCGATGGCGCCGGCCTGGGGGTCGTAGAGACGGCACAGCAGTTTCGCGAGCGTGGTTTTGCCGGCGCCGTTCTGGCCGACGATCGCGATCGACGAGCCAGCCGGAATGGTCAGGTCGAAACCGCTCAGCACTGCGTCTCCGCCGCCGGGGTAGGCGAACGTCACGTTACGGAAACGGATCTCGCGCGCCGGCAGGTTCTGCGCGTTACGGGTGCCTTGAGCCAGCGCGCCTTCGGGGTCCATTGCCTGCTTCAGGCGCAGCACCGCGCCGGCCGGCGCAGCTGCACCGTCCAGCGCCCACGACAATCCGCCGAACGCGATCATGCTGGTGGTCACGGCGGCGCTCGCGAACGTCACCGCCTGACCGAGATCGATACGTGCGGCATTCACGCCGAATGCGATCGACGCGAACACCGCGACGTTCGCCGACAGCACGATCAGCAGACTCCACACCACGGGACGTTCGCGCAGCCGCGTCGCTTCCCATCGCAGGTCGAACAGACGGCGGCGCTGTTTCGTGAAGCGCTCCACGGTCCACGTCGACAGTCCGAACAGGCGCAGCTCCTTTGCGGCAGGCGGATCCACCGCGAGCCGATACGCGTAATCGGCGTGGCGCTGCGCCTCACGTACCTCGTCGGTGTTGCGGTCGCGCCAGACCGCGCTTTCCCGCAACAGCCACTGCGTTGCGAACCACGCGCCGCCCAGCAGCAACGGCGCCCACCATGCATATGCGGCAAGCAACAGGGCGGCGGTGACCCCCGCGATGAATTCGACGAGACCCGAGCCGATGAAGTCCATGGAAATCGACAGCGGCGGACCGCTGATGCCGAGGTCGAAGTCGCGCGCCACGGTTAGATCGGTGGTCAGACGCGGATCTTCGAGGTGACCCATGCCGGGGGGACGCACGCAGGTGCGGGTGAGCTCGTCGTACAGCCACGACGCAGTGCGGCTGCCGAGGTTCTTGCCGATGGACTGGTGCAGCGGCGACGTGGTCTGCAACAGCACGAAGACGACGCCGACGATCGCGAGCGGATTGGTCAGGGACTCGCCGCGCTGCACGGCACCGATCAGCACGCCCATCGCAATCGCGAACGTCGCCGGCAGCACGCCACGCAGCAGCACCAGCGCCCACCAGACATAAGCCATCGGCCGGTCTGCTTGCGGTAGCACACCGAAGAATTTCCACTCGTCGCGAGCGCGTAACCGGTCCAGCACGATCGTCAAACCCCTCACCCCGCTGCAATGATCCACGCAGTGGCAACAAGGGTCCACCCTGCCGCGCACGAAGGCTTGTAGTTTTTTTACGCCCCGGCGGCTGGATCTGAGCACGTGACGAACGGTACCTGGCGCCGCCCGGCACTCATTGGATCAGCGGACGAGTTGGATCAGCGGACGAGCTCCGCATAGCGATCGAGCCGACGCAGCATGTCGTCGAGGCTGCCCGGCGCGATGGCGAGGATCGCACGGCCGACGCCTGCGTCTGCGAACGGCGCGATCGCCTCGGGTTTCGCCGCGAGGCCGAACGCACTGATCGCAATGCTGTCCGGATCGCGGCCCTCGGCCCGCGCGAATTCGCGCAGACGTGCGATGCCGGCGAGTACGAGTTGCGGATCGCGCACGCGCGGCAACCAGCCGTCGGCGTACTTCGCGATGCGTCGCAACGTGTGATCCGTTTCGCCGCCGATGAAGATCGGCGGATGGGGCTTCGAGACAGGTTTCGGCCACAACCACATCGGCGCGAAGTCGACGTGCGTGCCGTGGTATTCGGCCTCGTCCTCGGTCCAGATCGTCTTCAAGGCCTGGAGCTGTTCCTCGAGGCGTTGGAAGCGGGTCGCGTAATCGGTGCCGTGGTTTTCCATTTCCGGCTTGTTCCAGCCGCCACCGACGCCGAACAGCACGCGTCCGCCCGAGAGGTGATCGAGTGTGGCGACCGTCTTCGCGGTGTGGATCGTATCGCGCTGGATCAGCAGGCAGATGCCGGTGCCGAGCTGCAGTTTCGTGGTGACGGTAGCCGCCGCGGTGAGCGCGACGAACGGGTCGAGCGTGCGCGCGAAATCGCGCGTCACCGGACCGCGGCCGGGATACGGCGTGGAGCCGGTGGTCGGAATGTGCGAATGCTCCGGCACCCAGATCGAATCGAAGCCGCGCTCTTCGATGGCGCGCGCGAGTTCGGTGATGGGCGGGTAGTCATCGGTTGGAACCAGATAGAGGCCGTATTTCATGGCGGTGCTCCTGCGGTGCGATGCGTGCGAGGATAACAGTCATCGGTCGTGGAGGAGGTTGCCATGCAGACGGTGGTGCTCGGTCGCACAGGACTGACGGTCGGCGTCGTCGGCCTCGGGTGCGGTGGTCACAGCCGGCTCGGCATGGCGAACGGCGCGGATGAAGCGCAGGCGAGCCGCGTGGTCGCCGCCGCGCTCGATCTCGGTATCGACTTCATCGACACCGCGCGCGCGTACGGCACCGAAAGCGCGGTGGCGCGGGCAATTCGTGGCCGCCGCGATGGCGTGGTGCTCTCGACCAAGGCGCTGCCGGCCGGTGCGAACGGGCTCATGAGTGCAGCCGAGCTGCGCGAGAGTCTGGACCTTAGCCTGACGCGGCTCGGCACCGACTATGTCGACGTGTTTCATCTCCACGGCGTGCTCACCGACCAGTACGTGCACTGCCTCGACGTGTTGTTGCCAGAACTCGTGCGAGCGCGCGAAGCGGGCAAGGTGCGCTTCATCGGCATCACCGAACGCTTCGGCACCGACACGGATCACGCGATGCTGAAGCGCGCGTTACCCGACGACCATTTCGACGTGGTCATGGTCGGCCACAACCTGCTGAACCCGTCCGCGCGACAGTCGGTGTTTCCGCTCACGCGCGCGAACGACGTCGGCACGCTGATCATGTTCGCGGTGCGGCGTGCGCTGACGAATCGCGAACGCGTCGGCGCGGTCGTTGGCCAGCTGATCGACTCCGGCGCGATCGATGCGCACGCGGTCGATCGCGCCGATCCGCTCGGCTTCGTCGCGTCGCATCGTGGGGTGAACTCTCTGATCGAGGCGGCGTATCGGTTCTGTCGTTACGAGCCGGGCGCGCACGTGATTCTCACCGGCACCGGCAGCGTCGAGCACCTGCGCGAAAACGTCGACGCGATCCTTGCGCCGCCGTTGCCTGCGGAGCTGACCGCGAAGCTGGCGCAGATGTTCGGCAACGTCGATTCGGTATCGGGAGACTGACTGCAACGACCCGGTGCGCCGTTGCCGGGTCAGAACGAATAGTCGATCCACCAGCGATACGACTGCCCCGAAAAAACGGTGCGTTCGAGGAACGGCTCCCACGAAAACGTCGCGGCGTTGCCCCAGATCGGGAAGTAGTCGGGAACGTAGCTGCAGGTCGCGGTGACGAGGCCGAGCGTCGGGTGCCTCTGCAGCAGGATCAGCGGCGCGGTGGCATCGTGGTCGAGCGGCTGGTAGTGGCCGTCTCTCCACGGCCAGCCGGTGCGCGCAATGAATCCATTCGGCAGCCGGGTGTAGCCGTTGGCGTCGCGCCAGTCGAGCGGAGCGTTGATCCACAGCAGCTCGTTGGTGGCCGTTTGCGGATAGAACGGGTGCGGGAACCAGCGCATCGGAATCGGTGCTTTGCCGACGTTGGTCAGCAGCGTGTGCGAGCGGATGGTGCGTTCGTGCAGCGACACCGTTCGCGTGACGGTCAGCGAGAAATCCTCGTACGTCTGTTGCGTGTCGAACGAAACGTCCTGGGGATTGCGCACGACTTTCCAGTCGCAGAACGATTTCACCGTGCGACCCTGTATGTCGCAAACGCCGATGCCGATGATCAGCGCTTCGCCGAGCGTGGTGCTCGAGTTCAAAGGCCCGAGGTTGAAAGCATCGGGAATACCCTGGCCGTCGAACCAGTTGAAACTCTCCGGAAACGTCGGTCCGCTGAGTAGATCTCCGCGCTGGCGGTCACGCACCTGAAAGATGTAGCCGCCTGTGCAGTAGCGCACGCCGAATCGCGCCCGGTCTGCGATCGGATCGAGCAGTTGCACCTCGAGGGTGTCGTTAGCCAGGTTGAACATCGTTGGGCTCCACGGCCTTCAGCCGAACAGTGCGAACAATGCCATCACATAAAGGGCCGACACCGCCAGCTGGGCGAGCGTCATCGGCAATCCGAGGCGCAGCCACGTCATGAACGTCACCTTCGCGCCGTGCCGCGCGGCAACGCCGATTGCGGCCAGATTCGCGGCCGCGCCGATCAGCGTCGCGTTGCCGCCGAGCGTGCCGGCGAACATCATCGCGACGAATACCGGCAAGGTGGCCAGTGGCCATGCGTCGAAACCGTGCGACAGCGCCGCCTCCGGCACCACCTCGGCCGCCACCAGATAGCCTTTCACCATGGTGATCGACGCGGCGACCACCGGCGTATTGGCGAGTACGCTCGATAGAAGGCCGACCCCGGCCAGCAGCGTCATCGACACCGCTTTCAGTTCCGCGCCGAACCACTCGTAGAGTTGCAGCGACGCCGTCTGCAGCAAGCCGGTGTTGGTCACCGCCTGCACGAGACAGAACGTGCACGCGAGGAACACGAGCGTGCGCCAGTCGAGTTCTCGCATCACCGTGTCGACGCTGCTGACGTGCACTGCACTGATCGCGAGCAACGCGATCGATCCCGCGATGAAGGCCGTTTCCGGCGGCACGATCTTGGTCGGGAGGTCTTCCCCGAAAATGAACAGCGCGATCATGCCCACCAGCAGCGCGACCGACGCGATTGCAAAGCCTGGCCGTTCGAGCTGCTGAGCTGCGGGCACTGCAGGAAGCGCTCGTTGCACGCGCCAGATGTCGCGCATCAGTAACGGCATCAGCGTCATTACGGTAGCGATGCTGAGCAACCCGCCGAGGCTGACGCGTTTGAGGTATTCGCCGAAGCTCATGCCGATTGCATGGCCGACGATGAACGTTGCCGGATCGCCGACCAGCGTGAGCAAGCCCGCCGAGTTGCTGACGATGGCGGTCAGAATCAGCGGCTTGACGATGTCGATGTCGAGCGCCTTCGCCACGCGCACGATCACCGGCGCGATCAGCACCACGGTCGTTGCGTTCGGCAGCAACGCGCAGAGCGGCGCGACGAGCACGATCAGCAGCAGCAGGAACCGCTTGCCGCTGCCGCGCGTCGCAACGAGGTAGCCGGTACTGATGCGGTCGAAGATGCCGGTGCTGCCCAGCGTCTGCGCCACGATCATGCCGCCGGCGAGAAGCAGCAGCGGGCCCGAACCCGCATCGATTCCCGCCATCACGTCGGCGCTGTCGAGGATGCCGACGGCGAGCAATACGCTGACTCCGAGCAGCGCTGCCACCGCCATGTCGACGATGTCGAACGCGATCGCGACGATTACGGTGGCGAACACCACGAGGGTGAGCATGACCTGGAACTCGGTCATCGCGGGAGCGCCTCGACGAAGTGGTTGGGAGTCATTGCAGCGACGGCGCGAAGAGGATGCCGCCGCGGTTCCATGGCCGATTCACACCGGGTTCGAGTTGCAGCGGGCTGCCGCGGCCGAGGTTGCGTTCGAAGATCTCGCTGTAGTTGCCGACGCTCAACACCGCGCGCAGCGACCATTCCGGTTCGATGTCGAGCAACCGGCCGAGTTCGCGATCGGCGTTCAGCATCCGCTGGGCGACCGGGTCGGCGCTGCTGCGCAACTGCGCCACGTTGGCTCGCGTCAGCTCGGCTTCGTCCGCCGCTATCAGCGCGAACAGCACCCAGCGCACCAGCGTGAACCAGTTGTCGTCACCGGTGCGCACCGCCGGTCCGAGCGGCTGTTTTGAGACCTGCTCGGTGAGGATTCTGAACGCGCGTTCGTGCGGAGCCGTTGCACGAACCGCAGCCAGCGTCGAGACATCGGAACTCAAGACACCGCAGCGGCCGTCGAAGAACGCTGCGGCGGCATCGGGTGCCGAGTCGAGTACGAGTTGCGTCAAGCCGATGCGGCGTCGGCGTGCCCAGTCGTCGAGTTGTGGGCCATGCAGCGTTCCTTTTTCGACACAAACCGTCGAGGTGCCGAGTTGCGCGGCCGATTCGATCGGCGAATCGGCCGCCACCATGAACCCCTGACCGTCGTATAGCAGCACGCCGGCGAACAGCACGCCGAGCCCGGCTTCGCGGCTCAATGTCCAGGTGGTATTGCGCAGCAACACATCGATCCTGCCGAGACGCAGCGCCGGAAAACGTTCTGCCGCGCGTAACGGCACCAGGGTGGCCTTGTCGGGGTCGCCGAGTACCGCCGCGGACAGCGCCCTGCAGAAATCGACGTCGAGCCCGCTCCAGCGGCCGCTCGCATCGCGTTGCGAAAACCCGAGAATGCCTTCGCTGACGCCGCACCGCACTGAGTCGCGCGTTTTGACGCCGGCGAGGGTCGTAGCAGCGTCGGTCGCCGGCGGAGCGACGAGGCCTATCGCGGCGAGCACGAGCGTGGCGAAACGAACCCCTCGGTGTGTATCAAGACGCCGATCCGCCAGTGCCCCTGCGCCTTTGCTCCGCCTGTTGGGAACGATGTTCGACATCACGCGATTAGAGCAGACCAACCAGCGGTCCGCCACGACGCTGCAGCCGCTCATAGCAGGCGTCTGCACCTCGAAGGTGCCGTTGGCAAAGGTGGGTGAAGGGTGGCGCAGGCCGAACGCAATCCCCACCCGAATCGGTGCGGGTCTCCAGGTCGTGAGCGGTGGGTGATCGGTGTGGAGGGATCCGGGGCCATGGATGGCCCGGCTCGAGCGACCAAGGTTGGCTCGAGCGTACCCGGAACACCGATCACCCGCCGCTCGCGCCTGTCCAATCGGCTCCGTCCCATTCAATCGAAGTCGTTGACAGCACGACGTGGCGATCGGTATCCGTAGACCAAAGCCCGCCGGGAGATCCGTGTGAACGCGACGCCGAAACGACTATATGATTTCCCGTTCTCGGGGAACGGCTACAAGGTCAGGCTCGCGCTTGCTTATCTGGGGTTGCACGTCGAGTACGAGACGGTCGACCTGTTGGCCGGTGAGGCGGGTCGCCCCGAGTTCCTCGCGCGGAATCCGATGGGGCAGATTCCGGTGCTGGAGCTGGACGATGGAACGTGTTTGCGGGAGTCGAACTCGATTCTGTTCTGGCTGGCCGAGGATACGGCGTTGATGCCGAGGAATCGCTTGGCCCGCGCGCGCGTCGTTCAGTGGATGTGCTTCGAGCAGAGCAACATCGACAAGGTGCTGGGGCGCACGCGGTTCCTGAAGCGCTATCCAGATTTCATGACGACGACGCAAGCCGACTGGGATCAGTGGTATGCGACCGGATACCGAGCGCTCGACGTGATGGAAAGCGAGCTGCGCGGCCGAACGTTCCTGTTGGGAGAGCGCTACTCGGCGGCCGACATCTGCCTGTATGGATATGTGCACTGCGCGGAGGAAGGCGGATTCAGTCTCGGCGATCACCCGAACGTGCAACGGTGGCGGTTGCTGGTGCAGCGCCAGCGTGCACATGTTCGCATCGACGATGTCGGGCCGATGTTTCCCCCGGCATAGAACTGGAAGCCGATGCCGGAATCGCGCGATCGAGTTGCAGCATGTCGTTATCGTGAAAGAGTCGCAGCCGCTGCGCCGAACCTCACGGCCGTGCTGTTTTCTTCTGGCGCTGGCGTGAATTGCCGATGTCGAGTAGATTCCCGCCGCGTCTAGCGAACGGGCGTCGACCGTCTGCCGCTCGACCTCCTCCAACGTCTACGGGGCCACCATGGGCCGCATTTTCGAAGTTAGAAAGCACACGATGTTCGCGCGCTGGAATCGCATGGCGAAACAGTTCGCGAAGATCAACAAAGACATCACCATCGCGGTCAGATCCGGCGGCTCAGACCCGAACAGCAATCCTGCCCTGCGCCGCGTGATGCAGAACGCACGCGCGGTCAACATGCCGAAAGACAAGGTCGAGGCCGCCATCCGGCGCGCATCCGGCGCGGATGCGAAAGACTACGAGGTGGTGATCTACGAAGGCTACGCGCCGCACGGTGTCGCAGTGATCGTCGAGGCAGCTACCGACAACACCAAGCGCACTGTCGCCAGCGTGCGCAGCATCTTCAGCAAACACGGCGGCAACCTCGGAACCACCGGCGCGGTCGAATTCATGTTCAAGCGCATGGGGGTGTTCAGGTTGAACCCGGACGGGATCGATCAGGACGACCTGGAGTTGTATCTGATCGACCATGGTCTCGAAGAGATGGGCGAGAGCACGGGCGAGAAGGGCGAGCTACAACTGGTCGTGCGGTGCGCGTTCGAAGAGTTCGGTCACGTGCAGAAAGCGCTCGAAGAGCGCGGCTTGACGCCGATTTCAGCCGAGCACGAATACGTCTGTATCGCACCGATGACGTTGCCGGAAGAGCAGGCGAACGAAGCGCTCGAACTGATCGACAAGCTCGAACAGGACGATGACGTGCAGCGGGTATTCCACACCGTCGCTTGAGGCGGCGTTCAGTTCGCGCGGGCCAGCAACCGCCATCCCCACGCACTCGCCGGCTTCAGGGTGGTCCGTTCCGCTATCAGGTGGCGCGCCAGACTGTGCCGATTCGACCGCAAGGCCGCCTCAATCAGTGTCAGCGTGATCACATCGCGTTGTGCGTGGCTGCCGCCGAACGCGCTCGCGCGGTCGCGAACCGGTAACGCGAGTTCGATGGTGGCGGCGTAGTCGCCGTCCGCGAAAGCCAGCATCGCTTTCGCGAGCGGCAGGCCGACGTTGCGGGTCATGTTGCCGTTGCTGCCGCGGATTTCGGGCGCGGTCTGCTCGAGATGGGCTATCAGGTCGCGCGCCTCATCGCGTTCGTTGGCGAGACAGAAAGCCATCACGGCATGCACGTCGTTGAAGGCATAGTACCCCCGCTCTTCGCGCGAGCGATTGCGCCACACGTCTGCGAGCCTGTCCGGACGCGCACCGAGCGACACACCTTCGAGGTTCAGCCGCCACAGCAGCGAGGTGGCGTCCACCAGGACCACGCAGAGGTCGAGCGGCCTCGGGTACACGCTGGAATCGTATAGCGCCAGAACTGCGTCGTACTCCTGCCGATCGAGCCGATATAGCGCCAGGTGCCAGAAGTTGTGAAATGCGAAGCCGTTATCCGGCGCCCAGTCGTCGCGTCGTCCTTCGAGCCAAGCGATGCCATCGTCGATGCGACCGGTCATTTCCATCACGTGGGTCACGGCGTGAACGGCCCAGCCGTCGCGCGGCTCCAGTTCCAGCGCGCGGCGGCCGGCCGATTCGGCTTCGGCGTATTGATTGCACTCCTCGAGCCCGAACGCGTGCATGCCCAGCAGGTACGAATAGGCGGGCACGCCAACGTCCCAACGCGACAGCACCCGCGCGACGCGATTGCGGAGGTTCAAAGCGTCGCCGCGATAAAAGTCGAAGAGGTGCGCCGTTTGCAGCGCGAAGATGTCGCGCGGGTGCTCGGCCAACACCGCGTCGTATGCGGCGCACGCGGCGTGCCAGTCGCCGTTCACGAGCAGGCGGGTCGCGCGAATCAGCCCCTTCTCGCGATCGTTGGCGGAGCCGGCCAACGTTTCTGCTCTGCGCAGGCTGCGGTCCGCGTCGGCGACCACGCGACGTTCACCGGAGGTCATCAATACGGCGGAACGGAAAACGTGCCCGAGCACGAAGTCTTCGTGTTCGGTCAAAACGGCGTCGATCTTTGCGATCGGATCGCCGACATAGTTCTGATAGCTGCGCAGGGACGCTTCGTATCCTTCGAGCTGCGCCGGGTTGGAGCAGGAGACCGGCGTGCCGCGGGCGTCGTTCATGGTCGCTCCTCCTGGATTGCCGGGGCAGTATGCCATCGTCAATGCGGCGCGCGATTCAGTTCCACGCGCACGGCGAATCCGCCCGGTCGATCGACGAACGTGAGGCGACCGCCATGCCGCGTCACCACGGTGTGCGCGATGGCGAGACCGAGCCCGGTGCCGCCGGTGGTTCGGTTGCGCGACTGTTCGACGCGCTGGAACGGCTGCAACACGCGCTCACGGTCCTGTGCGGGAATGCCCGGACCGCGATCGGCGATCTCGATCACCGCGCGGGTTCCGTCGTCCGTCAGCGTCAGCATGATGTCGGCTTCGCCTCCGTACCGCACCGCGTTGTCGATCAGGTTCGTGAATGCCCGCCGCAGCGCGGTGGGCCTGCCGTCGATCACGCAGTGGATCGGGCCGTGGTAATCGCAGCGATGTCCCAGCCCGCGTGCGTCGTCGGCCAGCGTGTCGAGCAACGTGGCGAGGTCGAGCGCGATGGCGGGTTCCTCGGCACGATCTTCGCGGGAGAACGCGAGCACCGAGTCGAGCAGGCGCGTCATCTGCGCAACGTCTTCGCGCGCCCGCGCCTGCTGATCCGGATCGGATACGTACTCGAGGCGCATGGCCAATCGTGTCAGTTGTGTGCGGATGTCGTGCGAGACCGCGGCCAGGATGTGCGTGCGCTCGTCGAGATACGCGCGCACGCGCCGCGACATCTCGTTGAACGCCGCGGCGACGCGGCGCACTTCGCGCGGACCGGTTTCCGCGAGCGCAGGCGCCGCAAGGTTGCGGCCCAACGCTTCTGCGGCCTCGGCAAAACGCGGCAGATGCCGCACGGAACGACGGGTGGCCCAAAGGACGAGCGCCACGACCACCAGCGTGGTCAGCGTTCCGATGAACGCCGGGCGGCGGTGCGCCGTCAAGCCGGCGCCGTCGGCGCGCACCACGAGATAGTCCCGCGCGCGCGGCACCACGACCGTCACGGTGCTCTGATCCGATAGCGCGATCCGCGCATCGCCGGCGCCTGCCTCGAGCAGATGCGCATCGAGCGCCGCGGCGATTTCGGCGGCGTGGCGCCAGGTAGAGGAGGGTAGCCGCGGCTCGGTCGATGTCAGCGACGCCTGGAAATCCGGCGCGGAAACCGCGGCCAGCAGCCGCGGTTGCTGGGCCGCCGCTACCTCGCCGAGCAACCGGTCGAGGGCAATGGCGCGATCCGCCACCGACGTTGCGTACGCCGCCGTCACCGAGACGCTCTCGTCATGAATGCGAATGCCGTGCGCAATCAGTTCGATCGCGAGGAATCCGGCCACGATGATCCACGCGATGCGTGCAAACTGGCTCACGCCGTCACCCCTTCGTAGACTTGTCTGAAAGGACGGCGACCGCGGGCGCAAACAGGTAACCGCCG
This sequence comes from Pseudomonadales bacterium, assembly GCA_035494855.1. Lineage (GTDB taxonomy): Bacteria > Pseudomonadota > Gammaproteobacteria > Pseudomonadales > Azotimanducaceae > DATJGR01. The sequence continues at coordinate 19,319 of DATJGR010000336.1, forward strand.
CCGCGAACGGTCTTGATCAGTAAGGGTTGGGCAGGATCGACTTCCAGCTTGCGGCGCAGTCGCGACAGCTGCACGTCTACGCTGCGGTCGAATGCGGCGGCAGAACGACCCTTCGTCAGATCGAGCAGCTGGTCGCGCGACAACACCTGGCCGGCATTGCGCGCGAGCGCCACGAGAAGATCGAATTCCCCCGCCGTCAGGCTCACCAGCGCGCCACCCGTGTCGTACAACTCGCGGCGCGCCGGCATTAACTGCCAGCCTTCGAACGCCAATCGTTCGGACGGATCGGAGCGGTGCACCGGCACGAGCGCGGATGCACGGCGCAGCACCGCCCGGACACGCGCCAGCAGTTCGCGCGGCGCAAAGGGCTTGACGACATAGTCGTCGGCACCCATTTCGAGGCCGATGATGCGATCGGTCTCTTCGGCTGCAGCGGTGAGGAAAATGACCGGAATCTGCGTTTGCGCACGCAGCGTGCGGCAGAGGCTCAGCCCGTCTTCCCCCGGCATCATGATGTCGAGCACGATCAGGTCGAAGTGACCACGAGCGAGGGCGGTGTGCATCGCAGCGCCGTTGCGCGCGGTATCCACCGCGTAGCCGTGTCGACCGATGAAGTCCGCCAGCAGCGCGCGAATGTCGGGATCGTCGTCGACGATGAGAATGCGTTGCGGGTCGGACATGCGGCGGATTATAGGAAGCCGGACCGCGCGCAGTGTAACGGACTGTTTCGACGAGGCCTCCTGTAACGCACTGTTACCGTTCGACGCGCGGGCGTCATGCTCGAAGCCAGGTGCGGCACTACGGTGGGCTTCCCGACACAGAGAGACGGAGACGTCATGAACAAGACCACAGTTGCTTCGGCGCTGAGCGCGCTCGTCGTGCTGGCGGCCATTGCATTCGCAGTGCGCACCGCCGTTGCGGAACCCGGCCCCGTTCTGGCGACGGCCAGCGCGCTCTGGCACGGACATGGACACGGTCCCGGTCACGGAATGGCGCGCGCGTGTGCGCATCTCGACGATGAACACATCGCCGATCATGCGGCCGGATTGAACCGTTGGGTCACTGACGAGCTGACGCTCGACGAACCGCAATCTGCCGCGCTGGCGGCGGTGACGGAAACGCTCGGCGAATGGGCCGTCGATATGCGCCCGGTGTGCGCAATGCCGCTCGACGGTGCACCGGCTCACGTCGCGGCGGCGGTACGCGCCACACAGACGACGGACCTCGCGTTGCAGCGCTTCGCCGGCGCGTTCGACGCGTTCTATGCGACGTTGACGCCGGAACAGCGCACCAAGCTCGACGGCTGGTTCGCGCATCGGCACGGCAGCGAGTCGTGAGTCCGCGCCGCATCAATCCGCCGCATTACTTCGCGCTCGCAATTGTGATGATGATCGCCATGGCGTGGTTGCCCGGTGCGGCCGTTCTGGCGCCCCCCTGGCACTACGCAGGAGCAATCGTGCTGGCGTGCGGCGTCGCGATCGCGGTGGTGGCCTCGCGGCAGTTCGCGGTCGTTGGCACCAACATCGTGCCGCTGACGCGTTCGTCGGTGCTGGTGACGAACGGCGCATTTGCGTTGACGCGCAACCCGATGTACCTGGGCATGGTGCTGGCGCTGATCGGTATCGCGCTGCTGTTGAACGGGCCGTGGCCGTGGCTGGTACCGTGCGGCTTCGTGGCGCTGCTGTATCTGCACTTCATCCGCCACGAAGAGGCGCTGATGGCGCAGACGTTCGGCGACGCCTATCTGCAGTACAAGCAGCGCGTGCGGCGCTGGGTTTAGCGAGGCGCCGTACGTCACTGCGCGATGTAGCGCGTTGGTTGATTCTGGTTCCACGGCTGGTACTGCGACGAGAAACGGATTCGGTCGGCGATCGGTGGATGATCGAACGCCCACATCACGTAGAGCGGATTCGGATCCGGGTAGGAAAGCGCTTTCTCGCCCAGCTTCTGGAACGCGTGCGCAGCGACCTGCGGCGAATCCGGAACGAGCCCGTGAATGACTTCCAGTCCGTAGATGTCGGCCTGATGTTCCAGGTGGCGCTGGAACGCAGCGCCCACCGGCTGGCCCGCCAGCGAGAACACGTTGAGCAACAGCAGGATCACGGGCAGCGACGCCCAGTCGCCGAGTTCGCGCACGCTCCACCGTTTGCCCCATCGCGCGATCACACCGTCGGCGAACCGATGAGCCAGATACAGCGCCAGCAGCAGTCCCAGAGTCGTGAAACCGAGCGACATCCAGATGTGATTCAGCACGTAGTGGCCCTGTTCGTGTCCGAACACGAACAGCGTCTCCGGAATCGTCATGTCACGCGACGTGTTGTCCCACACCACCACGCGTTTACTCGCGCCGATGCCGGTGACGTAAGCGTTGTACGTGGTCACCTTGTCGCTCGCCTGCATCTCGAACATCCGCGATCGATCGATCTGCAAACCGCCGCGATGCATCACCTTCTCGAGTTCGGGCAACAGCTGCGGTTGCTTCGTCTCGAGCGGTTCGAAGTGATTGAACAGCGGCGCGATGAACACCGGCTGGATCAACACCAACAGCAATACAACGGGAATCGTCGCGAGCCAGCCGTAGAACCACCAGCGCCGCGGACTGCGGCGCAGGAACGCGTACAGTCCCCAGACGAACAGCGTCGCGATGAGCGTGCCGATGAGTTCGCCCTTGATCCAGTCCCAGAACCACGATCCCCAAGTCTGCACGGAGAGTCCGTAGCTCAGCTGCAGCTCGTGGCCATAGAGGCTGAACGGAAGCGTGAGAATGTCGATCAGGATCAGAAGCAGCGGCGCGAAAATGATCACCTGTACGAAGCGGCGCGAGCTCACCCGTTCCGCGAAATCGCGAATGCGCGCGCTGACGCGAAGCGCCAGCAGCACGACGAGAAGGACAATGCCATAAAGAGTGCCGAACAGGTTGATCGTCACGCCGGTGCGGTACAGCGCGTGCGCCTTCTCGAGCTTGTCCGGCGGCAACCGATATTCCTCGATCGGAGTTCCTTCGATCACCGCCGCCGCCCCATCCGGCGCATCGGTAGCGAGCGCATGTTGGGCGCTGGTGAGAAACATCACCAAGGTCAGCATACGGCCGAGTTTCATCTGCTCTCTCCGGTCAAGGTGGCTTCAGGCGCGGGTTCGAATGCGATATTCGGTGAGCCCGCGGAAGCCGGGAATCGCGCGATAGCGCGCTTCGCCGGGCGCAGGCAACAGCACCGGATAACGATCCAGCACGGCGCGGATAGTCTCCTGCGCCTCGGCACGCGCGAGTGGCGCGCCGAGACAGAAGTGGCGCCCGCCGCCGAACGATTGGTGGTGCGTGTCCGCGCGTTCGATGTCGAAACGATCGGGATCGGGATACACGGACGGGTCGCGGTTCGCCGCTGCGAGCGAAACGCCGATCGATTGCTTCGGATGCACCGGGCAACCGTGAACCTCAACGGGGCGATTGGCGATGCGGCCGGAACCGATGACGGGCGAGTCGCAGCGCAACATTTCTTCCACCGCGTTCTCGAGCAGGTCGGGGCGGACGCGCAGCTTCGCGAGCTCGTTGGGATGCTCGAGCAGCGCGCGCATCCCGTTGCCGATCAGGTCGGTCGTGGTGACGTTGCCGGCGATCAGCAGCAGGTTGCATTGCATGACGATTTCATCGTCGTTCATCGAATCGCCGCCTTCGGTGGCCTGCACCATCGCGCTGATCAGATCCTGTCCCGGCGTAGCGCGGCACGAGGAGATCGCCTTGCGGAAACACACATCTAGCGCGGCTTGCGCGTTTGCCGCGATTTCGGCTTCTTCGGCGCTTCGCATCACGTTGAAGAACGCCGAGACCACCGCGTTCGACCAGGTCTTGAAGTCGTCCTGCTGGCGCGCGTCGATGCCGAGCATTTCGGCGATGACGATCACTGGCAACGGCGCGGCGATACGATCCATCAGGTCGAACTCCGTGTCTTCGATCGCGTCGAGCAGTTCGTTCGCGATGGCTGCGATGCGGGGCCGCATCGTCTCCACGGCTTTCGGTGTGAACGCTTTGTTGACGAGGCTGCGCAGGCGACGGTGGTCCGGGTCGTCGAGAAACAGCATCGACGGCGCCTGATCGCCGGCGAGTTGGAAGCGCGCGATGAGGGAATCGGGATCGGCCTTACGCGGGTCGGACCAGAACGCCTTGTCGCGCAGGATCTCGCGCACCTCATCGTGCGTGGTGACGAGCCAGCCGTGAGTCATCTCGTCCCATTGCGCCGGCGCCCCGGCGCGCACCTTGTGCAGCACCGGATAAGGGTCGCGCTGGAACGTTTGATCGAACGGCGTCAGCGCAAAGCCGGTGGGGGTCGGTTCGGACACTGCAGGCTCCACGGGTAGGTCGGACACAGTATAGGACTCCGCGCCGCGCGGTTATGCGACGACGTCGATGGGCGTGATCGTACCGAGACGCCGTTCGATCGCGGCCGCGGCATCGAGACACAGATCTTCGCGGAAACGATCGCCGATCACCTGCACGCCGGTCGGCAATCCCGCGGCGACGCCGGTGGGTACGCACACGACCGGCAGTCCCAACAGATTCATCGGGGTGACGAAGCGCATCAGATTGACGATGTCGGCGGCGCTATTAGGCCCTGCGATGTCGTAACCGTGGGCGAATTGCGGTTCGCACCAGGTAGGGCCGACGATGATCGGATACTCCGCGAAGAACTCCGACCACGCTCGCGCGATCTGATGGCGCGTCTGCATCAACAGCACACTGTCGTCGTAGGTTGGCGTTCCGAACAGTTCGCTGAAGGCGCCGAAGAACCGGTTGGCATCGGCCGACATCACGGTGTTCAGCACTGCGCGCAGGGAACCGAATTCCCACGCGATCCAGCGGCCCCACGTTTCGACGGCCGCCTCCACCATAGGCGGGCTGACTTCCTCTACCTTGTAGCCCGACGCCTCGAGCGCGGCGCCGGCGGATCGCACGCCGTCGCGAACCGACGTTGCCGTGGTGCCGCCCGCCGGATGCGGCACGAGCGCGACGCGAATCGGTTTCGAGGGCGTAGGTCCGTTGAGCGGCGCCGGATACGACATCGGATCGCGCGGATGCGCGCCCGCGAGCACGCCGAGACCGATCCGCAGATCCGCCACCGTGCGCGCCATCGGACCCTGCACCATCATCATCTGCGCCACCATCGGACCGCTCGCCGGTTCGATGCTCGATGCATGCGGGATTCGCCCGAACGATGGCTTCAGCGACGCGATACCGCAACAGAACGCCGGGTTGCGCAGCGATCCGCCGATGTCGTTGCCGAGACCGATCGGGGTCATGCCGGTGGCGAGCGCGGCCGCTTCGCCGCCGCTCGATCCACCAACGGTGCGACCCAGGTGCCATGGATTGCGCGTCAGGCCGTACAGCGCGCTGTCGGTGTGCAACCGCAGCCCCATGTCGGGCATGTTGGTGCGCCCGATCGGAATGGCGCCGGCGGCCTTCATCCGTTCGACGATCGGGTGATCGAGCGTCGGCATCGCCTGCGCCATCATCGGCACCGCGTTGGTGGTGGGGGACCCGAGCAGATCGATGTTTGCTTTGATGCTGAGCGGCACGCCGTTCAGGGGGCCGCCGCGTTCGCCTTTGGCGATCGCGCGATCCACTGCGTCTGCGGTGGCCAGCGCTTCGCGTTCCAGCACCACCGGCATTGCATTGACCTGCGGGTTCACCGCTGAGATTCGTTCGAGGTGCGCTTCGATCACGGCGCGCGAGCTGACCTCGCGTTTCGCAATCAAGGCCGCAAGTTCACCCGCCGATTGACGCCAGGGTACTTCGCTCACGTCGATCTCCGAAAAAAAACGGCAATGCTTAGTCTACGGTGCGGCCGCTGATCAGTTGAATGGTTTTGCGGTTATCCTTCACCCCTTCGTCGATTACTCAGGATGCGGGAATGGACGCAGACTTCACGCTTGCCGAGGGCGGTGCCCGGCGGGGGTTTCTGAAGCGCGCCGGCGTCGCGGTGCTTGGCGTCGCGTCACTTGGCACGGGGCTGTCGCGCGTCGCATTCGCGGCCGACCCGGACAAGCCGCCACCGAAACCGGAGAACGTCATCTCCCCCGACGCTGCGCTCGAAAGATTGATACAGGGCAACGCCCGTTACGTGAAGGGCGTAACGAAACGGCACGATTTCAAGGCGCAACGCGAAGCGCTGGTCGGCGGCCAGAATCCGTACGCGGCGATTCTGAGTTGTGCCGATTCGAGGATCGCGCCCGAGTACGCGTTCGATGCGGCGCGCGGCGACCTGTTCGTGGTGCGGGTCGCCGGCAACTTCGCCAACGACGACGTGATCGCGAGCCTCGAATACGGTGTGGCAATGCTGAACGTGCCGTTGATCATGGTGCTCGGTCACGGTTCGTGCGGTGCCGTGGACGCGACGATCAGTTCCGTAGAGGGGCACACCGAGCTTCCGGGGCACCTGCCGTCGCTCGTGAAAGCGATCGCGCCGGCGGTAAAGGCTGCGATTCCGGACGCGGGCAGTCTGCTCGACAACGCCATTCGCGAAAACGTGCTGCTGAACGTGCGTACGCTGAGCACCGCGATGCCGATCCTCAACAAGGCAGTCGACGACAGGAAAGTGCGCGTCGTCGGCGGCATCTACAACCTGGCCACCGGCAAGGTCGACCTTGTCTGACGGCGCGGCGCGTAGCGCGGAGTTTGCGCTGATCTGTGCGCTGCTGGTGGGATGTGCGATCCGCGGCGCAACCGATCTGCCGGCGACCAACGATTTCACCGAGGCGGGGTGCGTCCAGATCGTCGGCTACGTCGGCGACGCGATGGAGCCGTTCATTGCGCCAAAGACCGGCGACCTGCTGTTCAACAACCGCAACTCGCCGCCGGAACAGACCGACCTGCATTGGGCGCGGCGCATCGACGACTCGCACTTCCAGTACGTCGGTCCGATCGAGGGAACGAACTCTCCGGCGCTCGACGGCGTGCCGAGCGTCGACGAAGACGGGAATTTCTACTTCGTTTCGACGCGCTCGTACGACGAGACGCTGTCGTCGATCTACACCGGGCACTGGGGGAACGGTACGGTTACCGACGTGGAAATCGTGCGCGGCATTGCGCCGGAACAGCGCGGCCTGGTCGACTTCGATGCGGAGATCAGTCGCGACGGCGATTCACTGTTCTATGTGGAGGGCCGCTTCAGCGGCGGCCAAATGCCGGATTCCGCGGACATCGAGCTCGCGCATCGAATGGGCGACCGCTTCGTGCGCGATACGTTCAGCGACGTGCTGCTCGGCTCGGTCAACACGCCTGCGCTGGAATACGCGCCGGCGATCTCGGTGGACCGCCGCGAGTTGTTCTTCACGCGGCTCGATCCCCACGCGCGCACCATCGCGATCTATCGCACGAAACGCATCGGCGCGGGGCAACCGTTCGGCCCCCCGGAACGGGTCGCAGCGGCTGACGGTTTTGTCGAGGCGCCAGCACTCAGCCCCGATGGCGACACTCTGTACTTCCACCGGCTCGACGCGGGGAGGTTCCACATCTGCCGGGCTACCAGAAATCACTGAACCGGTTGCAGCATCGCCATGGCCATGTCGATGAGGTTGAGAATGCGGCGCCGATCGAAGCGTTTCCTTTCGACCGGCTGCACCATCAACCAACCGTCGCCGACCGCGCTGATCTGATCCGCGAGCAGGTCGGGCTCAAAGTCGCGTCGAACGTGCGGCAGGAAGAGACATGGGATGGGTCGAAGTCGAGGGGCAGATGATCGACCCGAATCATCTGCTCCGCGACATCGACAGCGCGCAGTTGCTCACGTGATCTTGTACGCGTCTCCGACGCGCTTCTGCAGCTCGGCTTTCGATACGTCTTCGACGTGCGTCGCAATCATCCAGCGGTGGCCGAACGGATCCTTGATGGTGCCCGAGCGTTCGCCATACGGCTGGTCCTGCACGGCCCGTTGCACCGTTGCGCCTTCGGCGGCGGCGCGTGCCACGGTGGCGGCGGCGTCGGGCACGCTGAGGTGAAACATCGCGGGCGTGCCGCCGAGCGATTGCGGACTCAGCACTTCGATTTCCGGGTGTTCGTCGGAGAGCATCAGGCGCGCTCCGCCGATCTCGATCTCCGCGTGCCCGACGCGGCCGTTCGGCTCCGTGTAACGCGCCGCGGATTCGATCGCACCGAATGCTTTCTTGTAGAACTCGATCGCCTTCGCGGCGCCTTTTACGGTGATGTACGGCGTAATCGTCTGGTTCATGGTGCATACCTCTCGATGATGCCGGAGCGCCGGCGGGTTCAGGTTCGGGCGATGTACTGGCGCAGCGAGCCGAGGTTCTCGGCCCACAGACTCGCTTTCATGTATTCGTAGTCGCGACCGTGTTGCCCGTGTCGAGCCGGATGATCGGCGCGCAGGGCGGACCAGCCACGGTGTTCCACCGAAACGCGCGTGCCGCCGTCGACCGGTTCGAAACGCACGTCCACCTCCGTCGACTCCGCGTCGGCGAAGCTCGGCAGCCGCCAGTTCAGTACCAGCCGCTGGCCAGGTGTCCATTGCGTTACGCGTCCGATCACGAAGGTCGTCCCGTCGGCGTACTGCTCGAGCAGACGTCCCGTCGGACCCGGCTCGAATACGAGCGTGCCGTTCCACGGCGCGCGGAAACGGTGCTTCGGGCCGCGCAGCCACCACGTGTCGATCTGCGACGTGAACACTTCGAAGGCGAGGCCCGGTTCAGTTGCGACTTCGATCGATACGATGACCGTCTGCGTGGTCATCGGCGTCTTCCGGATCGCGACTTGCGCGGCCGCCGCGCCTTTGGAGTGCCGTTGGTTGGCGAGCGCTTCGCGGCGGCGTCGGCAGCGGCCTTGAACGATGCGAGCTGGTCGTTCCAGAACGCGCCGACGTCGCTGAGCCAGTCTTTGAGCTCGTCGAGGCGCTCCGGACGCAATCGATACACGCGCACGCGCGCATCGTCGACCGGGCGTTCCTCTTCGATGAGCAGGCTGCTGCGCAGGATCTTCAGGTGTTTGCTCATGACCGGCGCATTCAATTCGAGCAGGGTTGCGAGCTCACCGGCGCGGCGCGGTTGCACTTTGAGCAGTTCGACGATGCCGCGGCGCACCGGGTCGGCCAGTGCGATCAGCGTATCGTCGAGAGCAGAGGCGGCGGAAGGCATCGCGGCATCTTAGTTTCCAATTCAGGAAATAGTTTACTGAATTGGAAAGTAGTGTCAACCGTGCACTTTGCGGACGCCGTTACTCTATCGAGACGACATCCTTGCTGGTGGGTGCGATGACGATCTCCACGCGGCGATTCATCTGCCGTCCGGCCGCGGTGGCGTTGTCGGCCGTCGGCATGTCTTCGCCGTGTGCCAGAGTCGCCAATTGGCCAGCGGGAACACCGAGGCTGATCAGCGCCGTCATCACCGCATTTGCACGTTGTTGCGACAACTCGAGATTGACGCTGGGCGCGCCGACATCGTCGGTGTAGCCCTCGATCAATGCGGTGCGTGCGGGATTGCGCTTGAAGAAGTCGGCGAGCTTGGTGATGTTGCTGCTGCCGCTCGCCAGGATCTGCGACTTGCCCGTGTCGAACAGCACGTCGCCCAACGTCACGACCATGCCGCGGTCCGTCTGCTTCGCATTGAGATCCTTCAGTTGCATTTCCAGATCGCTCACGCGGGCATCGTTGCGAATGGCCGCGGCATCGGCATTGGCCAGTTCGGCAGCCTTTCGATCGTTGTTTTGTTCGGAGAGCGCGAGCTGTTTCTCGGCATTGTCGGCAGCATATTCAGCGCTCGCGGCTTCGTTCGTGCGCGCTTCGAGCAGGAGCTTGTCTCGCTCGGCGGCGGCGCCGGCAACGACCGCTTGTGAGGCCTTGCTGGATGCGGTGTCGTTGGCGATACGCACGCGCTGCAGCGTCATGTACGCGAGGTGATTCACGGTTGCCGTGGCGGCATGGTCAGTCGCGGCCTGTTCTGCGACGCGCAACGAATCGGCTGCTTTCGTCAGTTCGTCAGGCGCAAGTGCGGCGACCTGCGGATTGTGCCGGGCCGCATCGACTGCACTGGTCGCCTGATCCAACGCCGCGTTTTGCTCCGGAATGGAGGTACAGGCCGCAAACAACGCGGCGAGGGGGACGAGGACGGTCATTCGAGTGTTCATTGGGATTCCTGATCTGCTCTACGGTGATTCTGGCGGTCGATTTCTTCGACAAGCACGTGCGCCGCGTCCTGCGACTCCACCGCGGCTCTTCGCGTACGCGCGGACTGAGCGGTCAGTTCCGCGACCTGAGCGTCGACCTCGGCTTCCTGCGCGAGCTGGATGGCCCGTTCGTAGTCTCTGTTCGTCTCGGCTTGTCGTGCGCTGGAGAGTTTGGCGATGGCAATCTGCAACTCGGCCGGTGCGTCCTGGCTCGTGCTACTCGTATTGGCGTGTTGAACCGCGGCATCGGCGACGGCCAACTGCGCGCTCGGCACCGGTGTGGTCACGCAGCCTCCGAGCACGGCGAAGAGGATCGATGTCATCACGGTGGTCGCGATGCGGATCGGGCGGGGAATATTCATGTTCGAACCTCGGCAAAAGCCTGCTGCGTGCAGGGCGACAGGCCAGCATCGTCGGGGTGATGACGTGAGTCTGTCTGCTACCGAACGTTCGGAGCGTCGAGAGGTCGATGGACCGCCTCTGGTCGACTAGCGCTGTCGATCGCGCCACGCCTCCCAGATCGCACCGAACTTTTCTTTCGTGGAGAGTCGATCATCCGACAGCGCGTCGAGCACGTCGGACAGGCGCTTGGATTTGACGACCGTGTACATGGTCAGCCATGCCGTCGCGACCAGGATGACGGCAAAGAAGATGACTCTCTCCAGCAGCGGTGCATCGGCGTCCGCGATCAGGTTCATGCCGAGGAACCCGGTCGTGACGGTGCCGATCAAGCCGAGGATCGTGACGACCGTCAGCCGAACGACCGTGTTGGCCTGGCGTCGCAAACTGTCGCTGTTGAGATACTCATCCATGTCGTGAATGCGCTCTTTCACTTCCATGTACAACGGATCGAGACCGAGATGATCGGCGCACATCTTGAACAGCGCTTTCGGCGCGGCCTGCTCGGAAATCTCGTGGAACCAGTATCGGTGCGTGAAGCGCAGGAAGATCTCGAAGCGCTGCCGGATCGCGCGCTTGAACCGCTTCACCGATTCTGGATTGCCGACCTCGAGGCGTTCGAGTGCGTGCACGAGTTGATCCGACACCATCAGCAGCGCCGCCTTCTGGAAGTGCGCAATCATGAACAGCAGGAAGTGCTGATGGCGAAATTGCGCGAGGACGCCGGTATCGGTGTTGGTGAAGAACGGCCAGCTGGCGTCGCCGACCACCGAAAGACCGTGGCCGCAACACAGATAGCGGGTGTTGCGACCATCGCTTCCGTCGCCGCCTTCGGTCCAGTAGCGGTCGTAGCAATAGCGCTTTTCGAAATCGGCAACGTAATGCGCCGAATACGGCAACGCGTCTTCGCCTGCTCCGGTGACGAGACCGAGCCGCACGAAATCGTTGCGTGTAAGCGCACGGGCGTTGTCCATGCCGAGATAGGCCATCACCGGCATGCGGTAATACTCGATCTGCCGGTAACGGATCGTTCCGGGCGAACCGGTCTGATCCTGCACCAGCGGATACATCAGATACGCCCAGTGCGAAGCGATGCGCGGCACGCGGTGCTGGCCGACGAAGGTCAGGAATTTATCGCGATCGCGCGAATCCGATTGCGCCAGCGGGGTACCGTCGGGCGCGAGCCACTCCACCTCGTACATCGAGTGAATGCCCTGGCCGCTTGCGTCCCATCCCGCCGGATAGGCGCGGCCGAACCGGTGCAGGATGTCTTGCGCGACGTCGAGCGACAGGTCGTTCGCGTAGACCTCGACGTTCAGCAGCGTCACGTCGATGTCGAAGAAGAAGTACAGGTCGACGTGCGCGATCGACAGCACGACAGGCTCTGAACCCGGATGAGCCACGACGCGCACGGCGCCGATGTCGTGACGACGGAACACCCGCATCGGCGAGTTGCCGTGGCCTTCCGGATCGGAGTAGCCGTCGCCATAAAGAAACCGTTGGACATATGGCAGGAACGTGACCAGCTCGTTGTAATGGCGTTCCTGGTACTGACCTGGTGCGCCGCCGAATTCGTCGATGACCTCGCGCCAGGGATTGCCCTCACTTGCGGAATGCAGCACTTCCCAATGCCGCTGCACCTGGTTGCCTTCCTTCAGCGGAATCAGCTGCAGCGGCCACAACAGAATCTGCCTGAAATGGCGCACGCGTTTCCCTGGTACCGCAGCGACCTCAGACATGTGGATTCCCCCGTTGCGGCAGGGTAACAGGGGAGCGTTTGCGCGCAACAGGTCTGCTCCTGTTGACGCGCCTCGCGCGGCGGCAGAACAATCGTGCGATGCGTCGCGACGACCTGATCCAAGACCTTGTGAACTCGGAGAATCCTTCGATCCGCTGGAAGGTTCGTATCGGCATGCTAGACGAAGACCCGACGTCGCGCGCCATCAAACGGCTGCAGCAACAGATCCGCGAAAGTCCGTTGGTAGCTGCGCTGCTGGCGCGCCGCGACGACGACGGACACATTCATGCGCGCTACAACGTGTACGACAAATGGCACGGTGCGCATTGGGTGCTTGCGGCGCTCGCCGACCTCGGCTATCCGCCGCACGACGAATCGCTGTTTCCGCTGCGCGACCAGGTGCTGTCGCACTGGCTGAAGGATCAGTTTTACCGCGAGTTCGATGCCGGCAGTCGCGCGCAGGCGTACAAGCGTCCCGGTGTGCCGGTGATGCAAGGACGATATCGGCGCTGCGCGTCGCAGCAGGGCAATGCGCTGCTCGCCGCGACGCGACTCGGCCTGCTCGACGATCGGGCCGATCGGCTCGTCGAGCGGCTGTTGCATTGGCAATGGCCCGACGGCGGGTGGAACTGCGACAAGAATCCGAGTGCCGATACCTCCTCGTTCATGGAGACACTGTTACCGATGCGCGGGCTCGCCGCCTACGCAAGGCACGAAGGCGACGCAGGTGCACTGTGTGCAAAAGCACAACGGGCGGCGCGCAAGGCGGCGGACGTGTTTCTGACGCGACGGCTGTTCAAACGTCGCGCCGACGGATCGGTGATCGCGCAGGGTTTCACGGCATTGCACTATCCCGTGTACTGGCACTACGACATTCTGGCCGGTCTGAGAGCGATGGCGGAGCTGGATCTGATCCGCACACCGCGCTGCGCCGACGCGCTCGACCTCCTCGAAGCAAAGGAACTCGAGAGCGGTGGCTGGGCGGCGGACGATCGCTATTTCAAGACCACGTCGAAGCCGGTGCTCGGCGGCGACTACGTGAACTGGGGTTCGAGCAGGAAGTCGATGAACGAGTGGATCACGACCGATGCGCTATCGGTGCTGCATGCGGCCGGCCGGCTCTAACTCTTGTCGCAGTTGCGCAGTGCGGCAGTAACGATCGTTTCACGCGTTCGCTCACGCGGTTGTACTGCGCCGATCGCTCTCGCGATTCTGTTTTCGTGTCTCGCTGCGTGCGGTTCGTTGCCGCCGCCGGCCGACGGCGCCGCATCGGAGCACTTCTCCGACGCCGCCGCGACCGATCTGGGTCGTCTCAGCGGACGCTCGGCCGCGGCGCACGGCGATCTCAGCGGCGTGCGGATTCTCGACAGCGGCGTCGACGCGTTCACCGAACGACTGGCATTGATCGAGTCGGCGCAGCGCTCGATCGATGCGCAGTACTACATCTGGAACAGCGACCTGACGGGCCAGTACATGGCGCAGGCGATTTACGCTGCGGCGGAGCGCGGCGTGCACGTGCGGCTGTTGCTCGACGACATCAACGTGGCCGGCCGCGACGCGACGATCGCCGCGCTCGACGCGCACCGCAACATCGAGATCCGCATCTACAACCCGTTCCCGCAACGCAGCGGGATGCGCAAGATGCTCGACCTCGTCACCGACTTCTCGCGCCT
>DATJGR010000337.1:0-3252 GCA_035494855.1 Pseudomonadales bacterium
GGGATCCAGGTGTATGCCGACTGGTACCGCGCAAACCTGAACAACAACTACCTCGGAACCTACACGTTCAGCAGTCTCGCGGAGTACGAAGCGGGCACACCGGTCCTGTACACCCGGAGCACGGGCGATCCGAATCTCGACTTCTTCCACGCGCGGCTCGGCGCGTACATCCAGGACGACATCCGCGTGAAGAAGGGCCTGACGTTGAGTCCTGGCGTGCGCTACAGCTATCAGACGCGGGTCGACGATGCGCTCGCGTTCGAGCCACGCGTGGGCATCACGTGGGCCGTGAACAAGAGCGGCAACACGACACTGCGCGCGAGCGGCGGGATCTTCCACGGCTGGCTGGATCCCGGCATCTGGTGGATGACCGTCCGCTACGACAGCGCGCACCAGCGCGATATCGTGATACGCAATCCGTCGTATCCCGATCCGGGCACGGCCGACTTCATTCCTCCCGCCAACACCTATCGCCTCGGGGAGTACAAGTTGAACAAGAACTACCGGTACAGCGCCGGCATCGACCAGCGCTTCTCGCCGCGGCTCAACGTGAACGTCCTCTACAACTATTACAACCAGAGCCAGCTTCCGCGGGGCATGAATCTGAATCCGGTCGTCGATGGGGTACGGGCCGATCCGAATTTCGCCAACATCATCTCGACCGTCACCGATGCGGAACTGCATCGGCACGAGCTGTACGTCAATTTCAACTGGAGCCTTCTGACACCAGCTGCCACGGCGAATCGCACGATGTGGAATTGGCGGCGGCTCGCGGCGAACGGCGGCTATTCGTTCCTTCACGCACGGCGGAACGCGATTGGACCGTTCGACGTGCCCGCGAGCGGTACCCTCGATACGGAATGGGGAAGAGGGCCTGCCGACAACCCGTACCGCGTCAACGTCTCGTTTACGAGCACGCAGTTGAGAAATTTCACGGTCGTGACGTTGGTGAACGCGTCGGACGGCTATGTGTACATGGAGACGACCGGCCGCGACGACAACGGCGACGGGCTGCTGAACGACAGGCCCCCGGGTGCGGGCATCTGGTCCCTGAGAACGACGCCGCAGTGGACGATGGGTGGGCGGTGCACCTACAACGTGCCGTTTGGCACACCGCCAACCGGCGGTGGCGCGCCGGCACGGTACCGCCTCAGTCTGTTCGTCGCGGTGAGCAATCTCACGAACCACGCGAATCTGACGGGCTTCAGCGGGGTCATGACCTCGCCGTTTTTCAGGACGGCCACCGGGGTTCAGAATCCGCGCAAGGTGGATATCGGCATGAACGTCAGCTTCTGAGCGCAGCGGAACCGGCGGCGCCGCGCGTGCCGAATCTGCATAGGCGACGGCTCCGACGCAGGGGATCGTTGTTCGGTCACCCTCCTGGGAGCCGTTCATGAAGTTTCCGCTCGTGCTCGTGTCGATTTGCGCCGCGTTCGCGGTGAGCCTCGACGCGGGCAAGATCAAGGTCGACGCCAAGTACGACAAGACGTTCGACTTCACCAAAGCGAAGACGTACGAGTGGCGCGCCTCATCGTCTGGCGCGGTGCACCTGCTGCAGCTGTCAGGTGATGATCCCGCCGCGCTGCAGGCGCGCTTCGAACCGGTCATCATCAAGTCCGTCGATGAGACGCTTGCGAAGCGTGGACTGGCGCGGGCCACGGCTTCACCGGATCTCGAGGTCTCCTACTACCTTCTCATCGGGCCCGGGATGACTGCCCAGACCATGGGCCAGTTTCTCCCTGCGGTGACAGAGTGGGGACTGCCACCATTCAACGCGGCGACACAGGCGCTCGAGATCTACGAACAGGGCACGCTCATCGTCGATCTCGCGGGCCACGACCGCGTCGTATGGCGAGGTTCGGCGTCGGCGGAGATCGATCGCCGGCTGGACGGCGCCGCGCGCGACGCGCGGATCGAAGCCGCCGTGCGCGACATGTTCAAAAAGTTTCCTCCCAAGAAGTGAACATCGCCCATCACGTCGCGTCGTTGACCTCGATCCCGTTTCTCACCCCCCCGACCGGCGGTGAGACGGTCGTACTGACCGAACATCAGCGTGTCGAGCTGCTGCGAATCGGGCTGCGCGTGCGTCTGCCCGCGCGCATGACCATCTACCGGGCGGGTTCACGCGCGCAATGGGTCTTCGCGGTGGCTGAAGGCGTCGTCAAGAGTTATCGCGATCTCCGGAACGGAAAACGCGATATCGCCGCGTTTCTGTTTCCGCGCGATCTCATCGGCCTTTCGGAAAAGGGACACTACGTGAACACCGTGCAGGCGGTCACGCCGGTCACGCTCTATCGTTTTCCACTCGACGATCTGACCGCGTTGTTGAAGCGCGACGGCGAGATGCAGTTCGTGTTCCTCGTCAAGGTCACCGACGCCCTCCGGCGATCGCAGCGCCGCACCATTCTGGTGAACCGGCGCGACGCCGTGGGCCGCGTGGCGATGTTCCTGATGTTCATCATGAACAACTTGGGCCGAGGCGGAACCGATGCCCACCGCGTGCCGCTGCCCATGACTCGATCCGACATCGCCGGGTTCGCCGGTCTCACGCTCGAAAGCGTCAGCCGCGCATCGGCGGAGCTCGAGCGGCGCGGGCTCGTCAAGTTCGAAGGACGGCAATCGGCCCGCATTCTCGATCTCCCCAGACTCGTCCGCCTCGCGACGGCGGTGTAAGAGCTTTCGCAAGTTTGATTCAGATCATACCGGCGGCGACGCTGTGTGTAGTGCGATCAAGTCTGAATGCCCGCAGAAGATCGCGCCGTACAGCACGAGCCGCAGAGTCTCGTCGGACGGTTGACCCACCTCGTCGCACGATTGATTTCTCCCACGCGCAGCTCCCCCGTGGCGGCGCCGCAATCGTCGTCCACAATCGACGTCGGCGATCTGCGGGTGGCGCGCCTCGTTCACGACCTCCGCAACCAGCTCACGATCATCCTCGCGTGTGCCGACAATCTGGCCGCGGCCGACTCGGCCGCGGCAGATCCGGATGTCTGCGATCTGCAGCGGGCCGCGGAGCGCGCGGGCCGGCTGACGCGCGAAATCCTCAGTGCGGCGCGGCCGCGCTACGCGGCCCGTCGTCCGACGGAGGTGAACGACGTCGTTCGACGCCTCGCGAGTACCCTCGACCGGATGATGCCGCGCGGCATCACCGTTCGGCTGGACCTCTCGGCCAATCCGCTCACGGTCGTGGCAGAGCCGCTCGAGCTCGAACGGATCGTGCTGAACCTCGCGCTGAACGGCCGTGATGCCATG
>DATJGR010000338.1:0-14684 GCA_035494855.1 Pseudomonadales bacterium
ACGAGGGCGCGTTCGTCCGGCAACGGATTGCGAAAGCCGATCAAGAGGCGGCCATCGGGCGTCGCGGCGAGACCCTCGATGTTGAGTCCGCCGTCCGCTTCGGCCGCGAGTTTCGAGGCGGCCGCGAGCCGATAGCGCGATAGCGCCGGCGCGTGGGTCAGGTCATCGAGCAACTGCTTGTACGGCTTGCCGACGGGGACGAGTGGATCGGACGCGTCGCCGCGAAGTTCAGTGGCGAACAGTCGATATCGGCTCGGCTGCGCTTGGTCTCTGCTGTTCCGGCTGTGCGACGAGATCCAGTAGATGCGAGAACCGATCGTTGCGGCACCCTCGATGTCGGCTTCGTTCTTCCCCACGTCGAGGAAACGCGTCAGGTCGAGCGCCCCGATCGCCTTGGGCGCTCCGAACCGATATCTGACGAGCACGTTGCTCTCGTCGTTCGCCACGACGAATTCGTTGGGGCTCGTCGCCACCGCGGCGGACGCGTCGCACGGGCCGGTATAGCTGATCGGCGCGTCGTCGGCGTGCGCACAGGATGCGAACAGCATCGCAACGGATATCCACCGATCGATGCGCAGCATTCCTTACAGATCCGCCAGCGCGGGATCGAGGTCTTCCTCGTAGTCGACGCCGTCGAAACCGAAGCCGAAGATCTTCAGGAAGTCGGCGCGGAATCCGTCGAGGTCCGCAAGCGTCGCCAGGTTCTCGGTGCTGACGATCGGCCAACGTCGCTTCACATCGGCCTGAATCGCGTCGGTGAGTTCGATGTCGTCCATGCGGATGCGCTGTTCGTTGTCGAGGCGTTGTGGTGTACCGGCATAAACCTGCGTGCGGAACAGTCGATCGATCTGTTCGATCGTCGTCTCGTGCACACCGGCATCCTTCATCACCCGATACAGCAGCGAGCCGTACAACGGCACGACCGGAATGGCGGAACTGGCCTGACTGACCACGAACTTCAACACCGCAATGCGCGCCTCGCCTTTCAACGCTGCCAACCGTTTGGTAATGGCGCGCGCGGCGCGGTCCAGGTCTTCCTTCGCCTTGCCGAGCGTCGCGTGCCAGTAGATCGGCCACGTCAGGTCGGTGCCGATGTACGTGTACGACATCGTCTTGAACCCGGGCGCGAGCACGCCGGCCGCCTGCAGCGCGTCGACCCAGAATTCCCAGTCTTCGCCGCCCATCACCGCGACGGTGGCCGCGATTTCGTCGGCCGTCGCCGGTTCGAGATCCACTTCCTGTACCACGCCGCGGTCGACGCTCAGCGTCTTTACGTGATACGTGTTGCCGATCGGTTTGATCGCTGAGCGATACAGCACGCCCGTGCGCGGATGTTGGCGCACGGGCGATGCGAGGCTGTATACGAGCAGGTCGATCTGGCCGAGGTCGCTCTTGATGCGTTCGATCACCTGGGCTTTCATCTGATCGGAGAACGCATCGCCGTCGAGCGTTTTCGCATACAGTCCCTCGGCGTGTGCGCGCGCTTCGAACGCGCGATTGTTGTACCAGCCGGCCGTTGCGGTGCGATCGCCTTCCGGCGCTTTCTCGAACGACACGCCGAGCGTCGCGGCGCCGGCGCCGAACGCATTGACGATTCGCGATGCCAGCCCGTAACCGCCCGATGCACCGATCACCAGCGCCCGCCCCGGACCGTTCGCGAATGTGCCCCGCGCCTTTACGACGGCGATCTGCTCGTCGACGTGCGCGGCGCAGCCTTTCGGATGCGCAGTCGTGCAGATGAAGCCTCGAATGCGGGGTTTGATGATCATCGACGTCTTCTTCAGTGGTTAACCGATCATACCTTCGCGCACTGCATGACGCATTGCGGCGGGTATGTCGAACGCCCACGGCCCGTTGCGTTCGATCGCGATCTGCGCGCTCAAACCGGCACCGAGTTTGTGGTCGCGATCGCCGTCGAGCGCGAGCACGCCGGGTCCCTGGAACATCACCGGCAGGCCGAGCGGAATGCGCGTGTGGCTCGCGACCGAAACCTCGCGGAACAAACCCGGCGACAACGGCGCCTGAAAGGTGCGGCCCGGCCCCATCTCGAGCAGCAGACCGAAATCGTCGGCCGCGCTCACCGGATCGACGAAGCCACCGATCGGCGACATGCCGACGGAATCGGGCTCGGCGCGCGTCAGCAGAATGCGCGCGAGCTTGCCCGCATCGAACGGCAGGAAATTGCCGACGAAATCGTCGCGCAGCTGCGCCGCGTCGATCAGCCCGACGTCGGCGCTCCCGTCGGAGAAACGCAAGCGCAGCACTTTGGCGCGTCGCGCGAGTTCGGCGCGCGGCAAGCGACCCGCCGCGGCGAGTCCCGCGACCATGCCGCCGATGGTCGGTTCGAGCAGTTGCGGAAACACGTTGTTCGTTCCGGTCGACAGCGCGATCAGGTTGATATCCGGCGCTGCGCGCGTGATCGCGCGGTTCGTGCCGTCGCCGCCGAGGCTGACCACCGTGTCGCAACCGGCCTCGAGATAGGCGGCCATTGCCGCTTCGGTGTCGCTCGCGTTGTTCGCGAGCGGGTGTTCGACGACGTGCACCTTCGCTTTGAGGTTCATGTACGACAGCGCGAGCGTGGCAATTCGAAACGGCTCGCGCGCGATATAGATGTCGGTTACGCCAACGGCTTCGGCGCCCGCCGCCACCCGCGCGACGGTGTCGCGCTTCGCCTCATGGGTCATGTTGGTCGCGCGCGCGGCGAGACGCCGCACATCGCGCCCCGACATCGGGTTGACGCAGATCGCGAGTCGGACCGGCTTCATCGCATCCGACAGGACGGATCGTGTTGCAACTGCTTCGTCACCAGACAACGGGAAGCGCTAAGCTATTGCCTGAATCGAGGCGAGGCAAGTGCGTTGGCGAAGCCATCGGAAGCGGACAAATCCTGTGAACACCTGGCGAACGCCGCTCCGGGCGAGTTTCCGTTCGCGGTCGAGATGGTGCTCGATGGCCAATCGGGTTTCACCGACGCGATCGTGCGTTGCCGCACTTGCGGCCAGGCATATCTGATCGAGATGCTCGACTGGTCCGGCAAACACTTCGAGCGCAGAACCTTCCGCGTGTCGCTGCTCGACGACGCCGTAGTGGCGCGCTATGCGCACAATCGTGAGCGCGCGAGTTGCGATCTCAAGCGTGCGGCGGCGGAGTGGTACGCGGTGCAGACGCAGGCGCGACTGACCAACGTGAAGATCGAACTCGACGTCGACGACGCAACGTTGTTGGGCGCCACGGTGCTGCCGCTCGACACCGACATTCCGATGGCGCACTGGCGCGAGCGCATCGGGACCGCTGAACCGCGCGGTTGAGCCAGGCCTAACCCATCGAGCCAGTTACATCTCTCGTACATCTCTCGCCTACCTACTTGATGCAGGGGCGGAGACCCTGCGGCGAGGCAATTCAATCAGCAGATCACCATCACCATGCGCGAGGACTGTTGCGTGCTGGTTCTCGGCGGTCACCGTCAGTCGTTAGCCGTCGTACGCGGACTGGTGGCCTCCAATGCAGCTCGCATCGTGTTTGGATACCCGGACACGTGGACTGGACCGGGCTATGTCGGCCATTCCCGATGGGTTGATGAACTGTGGCAGCACCCGCCGTTGGACAGGGAACGGCCTTTCGTCGATGCGCTGCGCGTCTTTCTAGATTCGCACCCGAACGTGCGCTTCGTATTTCCCGTCGGGGATACCGAAATTCGCGCGTTTGAGCGGATGCGCCGTCGTTTACCGCGGCAAGTACGTTATCTGATGGCCAGCACTGACGTTTTGCAGACCTGCCGGCGCAAAGCGGCGTTGTTTGCGATCTCGCGTGAGCTCGACATACCGACGGCAGAGTATCGTCTCGCCAGGACCGGCCCGGACCTGCTGAACGCTGCCGACGCCGTCGGCTATCCGTGCATAGTCAAGGCCGAAACGGAGGAGTTGCGCGCCTTCGGCAGAAAGGCCTTCATCGTGGCGAAGCGCGCTGAACTTCAAGAAGCGCTCGAACTGCAGTTGCGACCGCAAGCATTGCTCGTGCAGTCCTATGTCACCGGAGCCCGACACAATCTTTACTTCTTTGCTGAGGCCGGAGTGGTGCGCGCAGTCGCACAGGTCAGGATCATCCGGACCGATCGTCCCGATGGAACGGGGTATGCGGTGGAAGGAATAACGGTTCCAACGGACGTGCAGTGGCGCGACCATCTCCAACGCCTCGCATCGCACATGGGATACGATGGCCCCGGCTGCCTCCAGTTCATCCACGATGGGACTTCGCGCAGCACCATCCTGGAATTGAATCCGCGATTGGGTGCGAACTACGCGATCGTCGAGAAGGCAGGCCTGCACTTACCGCGTTGGTGGTTGGAGCATCTCGAATCCGGTCGTGCATCGATCCCTGCAACGTTGGAGTGCGAATCGGGGCTGCGCTACGGGTGGTTTTACGGCGATCTCGCGGGTTGGCTTTCATCCTTCCGCGATCCTGGCACAACGGTGCGTGAACGGTGCGTTTGGGGCGCGTCACTGATCCGTTCACTCACCGCGCCGAATCATGTCGTGTGGGACTGGCGCGATCCGAGTCCCCCGCTGCATCTTTACGCTCAGCTACTCAAGCCACATCGCATGGGTGGAGCGGGAAACCGCGTGGCGCGGAGTTCCGCTTCGTAAGCGAATGGTCGGTTGGAGTCGGCGGCACCCCCTTCAAATCCGATCGAGCACTCTGATCGAATACGCGAACGGATGCCGCTCGTCGGCCGCGTGGTCCTCCCGTCGCACTTCGCGCCATTTCGACTCGTCGAACGCCGGAAAGAACGTGTCTCCTTCCATCTCCGTGTCGATCAGCGTGAAATACAGCCGGTCGGCCTTGGGTAGCGCGAGCGCATAAATCTCGCCGCCGCCGATCACCATCGCTTCGTCGTCGCCGTTCTTTCGCGCGTATTCGATCGCCTCGTCGAGCGTGCGCACCACGATGGCTCCGTTGGCAGCGTAGCTGGGATTGCGCGACACCACCACGTTCGTGCGCTTCGGCAACGGTCTGCCCATGGCGTCGAAGTTCCTGCGGCCCATGATCACGGTGTGGCCGAGCGTGGTGCGCATGAAATGGCGCATCTCATCGGGCAACCGCCACGGCAATGCCTTGTCGCGGCCAATGACCCGATTGCGCGTCATCGCCCAGATCAGTGACACACGCATGGTGATCAGACCGCGATCGGCGCCTTGATGGCCGGGTGGCTGCGATAGTTCAGCAGTTTGAAGTCTTCGTATTTGAAGTCGAGGATGTCGTGCACGGCCGGATTCAGTTGCATCTGCGGCAACGGATACGGCGTTCGCCCGAGTTGCTCGTCGGCCTGCTCGAGATGGTTCATGTACAGGTGCGCATCGCCTAAGGTATGGATGAACTCACCGGGTTTCAGGCCGGTGACCTGCGCGATCATCATCGTCAGCAGTGCATACGACGCGATGTTGAACGGCACGCCGAGGAACACGTCGGCGCTGCGCTGATACAGCTGACACGAGAGGTACCCCTTCGCGACGTAGAACTGGAACAGCATGTGGCACGGCGGCAGCGCCATCTGCTCCACTTCCGCAACGTTCCACGCCGAAACGATCAACCGACGCGAATTCGGGTTGGTCTTGATCTGCTCGATGACTTTGCCGATCTGATCGATGGTGCTGCCGTCCGGCGCCGGCCATGAGCGCCATTGCGATCCATATACCGGGCCGAGGTCGCCCTGTTCGTCGGCCCAGTCATCCCAGATGTGTACGCCGTGATCCTGGAGGTATTGCACGTTGGTGCTGCCTGCGACGAACCACAACAGCTCGTGGATGATGCCTTTGAGGAACACCTTCTTCGTGGTGACGAGCGGGAATCCTTCGTTCAGATCGAAACGCATCTGGTGGCCAAATACGCTGAGCGTGCCGGTGCCGGTGCGGTCGGCTCTCGCGACGCCGTGCTCGCGGATGTGCCGCATCAGATCGAGGTATTGCTTCACGCGCGCTTCCGACTCAAGGCCACAAGGACAACACCAAACACCACCATCAGGATCGACAACAGCTGGCCCATCGTCAACCAGTTCGACGCGATGAACCCGAGCTGCGCGTCGGGCTCCCGGAAGAATTCGGTGCAGATGCGCAGCACGCCGTAGCTCAGCACGAACACGCCGGATACAGCACCGGTCGGACGCGGCTTCGACGAGAACAGCCAGACGATGACGAACAGCACCACGCCCTCGGCGAAGGCCTGATAGAGCGGCGACGGATGTCTCGCGAAATCCTCCCACGCCCCGGTGCACAGTGGATTGATCGCCCGGATCGCGTCGGCGCTACACGGATAGATGACGCCGAACGCCGAATCGGTCATGCGTCCGGGCAGTTCGGTATTCGCGAAATTGCCGAGCCGACCGAAGCCCAGACCGAGCGGGACCAACGGTACTACGAAGTCGCTGACCTGCAGGAACGTGCGATGCGTTGCCCGCGCGAACCACACGAGCGCGACCATCACGCCGAGGAACCCGCCGTGAAACGACATGCCACCGTCCCAGATTCTGAACAGCCACACCGGGTCGGCGACGAACTGTTTGAAGCCATAGAACAACACGTAGCCGATGCGCCCGCCGAGCACGGCGCCGAGCGCGCCGTAAAACACGACGTCCGACACCTGCTGCGCGGTCCAGTCCGTGTTCAGCGTTCGCGCGCGCCGGTTGCCGAGCCACCACGCCATCACGAATGCAGCGAGATAAGCGAGGCCGTACCAACGGATCGCGATCGGTCCGTACCCGATGATCACGGGGTCGATGTGGGGATAGTGCAAAAGCCACTCCGCGTGTTCGAGAGGTGAGAAAGAGCCATCGCCGCGCACCGGCAACGGCATGACTGCCGGGTCACCCGAGCGCGCGCCTGATACACTGCCGGTCCCTTGACCAAACGTCTATCGGGCATGTGCCTGATTCTGTTCGCATACCGGGTGCACGCTGCTGCGCCGTTGATCGTTGCGGCGAACCGCGACGAATTCTACGCACGTCCAGCGGCATTGGCACACCGTTGGGAAGACGCGCCGCACGTATTCGCGGGACGTGATCTGAGCGCCGGCGGCACTTGGCTTGGCGTGTCGACGCGCGGCCGCTTCGCGGCGGTGACGAATTTCTCCGAGACGCCGGACGGACCGGTCCCACCGGGGTCGCGCGGCGATCTCACCGCGAATTTCCTGCGAGGCACGATCGACGCGCGCGCGTACGCCGAATCGATCGACGACGAACACTACCGCGGCTTCAGCCTGCTGCTGTGGGACGGCAGCGATCTGATCTACACGTCGAATCGCAACTCGCACGTGCGCGCGCTCGAACCGGGCGTGCACGGGCTTTCGAACACGCACCTCGACGGCACGCTCTGGCCCAAGGTGACCACCGGCACGCGCCGACTGCACAACATCGTTCGCACCGACTATTCGCCTGACGACCTGATGCAGCTGCTCGCAGACGACCGGGTTCCGAACGACGACAAGCTGCCGAACCGCGGGAACGACCTCGAGTTCGAACGGCGCGTGGCACCGATCTTCATCCGCGGCGAAGAGTATGGAACCCGCGCGTGTTCCGCCGTCACTATCGGCACCACGCAGATTCGCTTCACCGAACAGACCTTCGGCCCCAACGGCGTTGCGATGGAGCGGGTCGAGACGACGCTCCCGATCGGCTGACCCCATGTCCGATCGAACCTTCGATCTGCCCGCCGAAGTACGAAACAAGCTCGTATACATAGGCGCCGACGGTGCGCGCTGGCTCGAGCAACTGCCACTGTTCGTGTGGAACCTCGAGCGCGAATGGAACATCTCCGTCGGAACCGTGTTGGACGGCGGCTCGGAAGCGCTCGTCGCCCACGCGACGACCGCCGACGGCAGCCGGGCGATCATCAAGATCGGCGTTCCAGGACCGACCGGATTCGAACAGGAGGCGCGCGCACTCGAGCTCGCGGACGGTCGTGGTTACGTGAAGCTGTTGCGGCACGACGCTGCGCGACGCGTCATGCTGCAGGAAGAACTCGGCACACCGCTCGCGCAATTGGGCTTGCCGATCCGCGAGCAGATCGAAGTGATCTGCACGACGATGCGACAAGCCTGGATTGCGGTGCCAGACGATCTGCCGCTGTCGAACGGTTCCGAGAAGGCGCGCTTCCTCGCCGATCTCATCGCCACCGCGTGGGAGGAACTCGGTCGCCCCTGCAGCGAACGCACTGTCGAATGCGCGCTCACGTTTGCGGACGCGCGAGACCGCGCGTACGAGGCAGCGACCTCGGTGCTGGTGCACGGCGACGCGCACAGTCAGAACACGCTGATCAAGCTCGGCGCCGATCCGGCCGACTTCTCGGCGTACCGTTTCGTGGACCCGGACGGCGTGCGTGCCGAGCCGGCGCTCGATCTTGCGGTACCGATGCGCAGCTGGAGCGAAGAACTGCTCGCGGGCGATGCCTTGGCGCTCGCACGCGCGCGCTGCGAGTTCATCAGCGACCTGACCGGCATCGCCGCCGAACCTATCTGGCAGTGGGGCTTCATGGAGCGCATGTCCACCGGCCTCTACCTGATGCAGCTCGGCTGGCGCGACGAAGGTCTCGGCATGTTGAAGGTGGCCGACGCGCTGGCGGCATAGCACAGCTTTCACCGCGGTATCCGGATTGGGTAGTCTCGTCACATGCAACTCCGACTCGACCAACCCGACCTGATCGACCCGTCGCGCGCGCGGCGCCTCCAGTTCGGCGACGCACACGGCCCGCGCATCGCCATCCTCAATGCGCGCGGTGCGCTATACGAAGGCGGCGCTGACGAGCCCGATCTGTCGCTCAAGTGGATTCCGCAAGGCGCCGCACACTACCGCACCGAAGGGAAGAGCTTCACGCTTCACGCCGACGTGCAGTTGCTGCTCAATCGGGGCCAAGCGTACACGCTCGACATGCGCCATCCGTCGGAGAGCTTCGTAGTGTTCTTCGAGCGCACGCTTGCCGATACAGCGTGGACATCGCTGACCGGCAGGAACGAACCGTTCCCCGAAGTGCCGTCGGTTGCGGGCCTTTCGCCCGCGCCCCTGTGCAAGGCGGTGGCGCACTTGCGCGTCGAGTCGCAACAGGCGGATCCGTCCGGTGCTCGCTTGGGCGAACTGGCGCTCACCGTGTTGAGCGACGTGGCGGCGCTGACGTTCGAGCGTCGCGCGATGGTGACCCGCGTTCCGCGCCTACGCCGCACAACCCGGGAAGAACTACTGCGTCGTCTGGCCCGCGCCGAAACCTATCTCGTGCACGCGCACGCTCAAGCGACGCTGGAGGGCGCCGCGAACGCCGCCGCGCTGTCACAGTTCCACCTGATCCGAATCTTCCGCGCCGTGTATGGCGAGACGCCGTTGGCATGGTCCTGCGGAAAGCGACTCGACGTCGCTCGCAACGCCATGCTGCTGACGAGCGACTCCATCGAAGAGATCGCGCATTGCGCCGGGTACGAGAGCCGCACCGCGTTCGACCGCGCGTTTCAGCGTCGATTTGGAGAGCCGCCGGGCGGGTTGCGCGCGCGGCGCTGAAATTGCGCAATTTCGGCGGATGCGCACGACGCAGCTCGCGTCTAACGTGGCCTCTGGAATCGAAGGAGCCGCACCATGCGCGACACCAAAGTCCTTTTTGCCCACGCCGACCGCGACGACGCATCCGCGCTCCTGGGCGCGCTGGCCGACACGCCGTCGTATATGGCTCGCAACGAAACCGGCGAGACGATCTTCCTGCACTGCGTGTATCGCGGTAGCGCCACGTGTGTCGAAGCGCTGCATGCGCGCGGCGATCTCACGTTGCACGAAGCCGCAGCTGCGGGCGACGTGGAGCGGATCAACGTGCTGGTGGAGCATGCACCGTGGACGATCCAATCGCTGTCGGCCGACGGCTGGACCGCGCTGCATCTCGCCGCCTACATCGGACATGACCAAGCGGTGATCCGCTTGCTCGAGCTTGGCGCCGACGCAGGACAGTGGGCGCACGCATTCGAAACCAATCTGGCCATCCACGCCGCGTGTGCGGGCTGCCGGCTGGGCAAAACCGCCCTCGCAAAACTCGTCGCTGCGACCGGCGCTCCGGACATCACGCCGAAGCATGGTTACACGCCGTTGATGGAAGCGGCCGCGAACGGCTACGTCGACGCGGTCGATGTTCTGCTCGCGGCGGGCGCCGACGTGTCTCGCAAACATCCGAACGGAAAGACAGCAGCCGAATTCGCTCGCGAAAAGGGTCATCGTGAACTGATCGAACGGCTCAGTTGACGGCTCAACACACAAGGCCGCCTGTGATCGAAACGACAAGTTCCCGAGTCGTCTCAGTGAGGGTCTAACTCGCGCTTGTTACCAGCGACGAACACGTCCGGTGTCGACGTGGACGAACTGCGATTCCGGATAAAAGCCGACGCCGCCTTTCTTCAAGTCGAGCGCGACGCTGCGCAGCGTGTCGAGCGGCACATCGGCAAGACGCACGTCGATCGCCTGTCCGCGCAGATGCATGCTGTCTTTCGCGACGCCCTTCGACGTATCGCGCAACATCTGATTGGTTTCGGGTGAGCGATACGCCGATATCACCTGGAACGGCGCGTGCGTGCCGGTCCTCTGCCTGATCTCGAACAGCACGTCGAGCAGCGCCGGATCCATGTTGTGTTCGTCGCCGTTGCGAAAGTCCTTGAGGAAATCGTCGATCGCTTCGAGCGCGGTCGGCCGGTAAGCGCCGTTCTCGTAGTACACGACGGAGAGCGCCTTGCCAGTATGGGTGTGATAAAAGCTCAGGCTGCGCGCGTCGCTCGCCGTTCCCGACAAAAGGCTCATCCCGATGGCCAACAGTGCCCACTTCATTCCGAACCGCTCACCGCCGCTTGCGAACAGCCATGCTAACCGATCATCCCGTCCACCCGGCACACAGCTCGTCGTCTGGTTCGGCCACTTTCGGCGCATTTTGGGCCTTAGCGCACTCGTTTGGACCGCAGCAACCGTGGCGGCCACGCCCGATCCCACACCAGACGAAGTCGCGCAGCGGCTCGAACAACTGACGTCGAGCGGAACGGACGAGCCGTTCAGTTTCGCCGCACCGGACGTTCTTCAGCGCTTCTATCAGCAACGCGGTTTCGCGCTCGCCTGGAACGACGCGCGGGCGCAGGCGCTGGTCGCGATGATCAGCAGCGCCGACACGCAGGGTCTCATGCCCGCGGACTACCTCGTCGGCGACCTCCCCGCCTTGCCGGCGTTCTCGGGCCTCACCGGAAACGCGCGCATCGATGTCGATCTCGAATTGACCGAAGCACTGTTGCGCTACGCGTACCACAGTCGCTTCGGCAAGGTGGACCCGCGCGCACTCGACCCGTCGTGGAACTACGCCCGCAACGTATCGTCAGGTGGTCCGTTCACGGCGCTCGAACGCATCGTCGCTGCGCCCGACCTTGCCGCGCAGCTCGAAGTGGAAGTCGGTCACGGCGCAATGTACGACGCGCTGCGCAGCGTGCTCGCGCGCTATCGCGGCTACGTCACCGCCGGCGGATGGCACGAAATACCGGCCGGACCGACGTTGAAGCCGGGCAGCGTCGATGCGCGTGTCGGCGCGCTCAGACAACGTCTCGCCGCCGAGGACTATGCCGCACCGTCGCCGGCCGGCAGTCCCAACACGTTCGATGAGGGGCTCGCCAACGCCGTGCGCCAGTTCCAGACCCACCACGGACTCGGTGCGGACGGCGCCGTTGGCGCGAAGACGCTCACCGAAGTCAACGTGCCGGCGAACGCGCTCGTCGACAGGCTGCGCGTGAATCTCGAACGGTTGCGGTGGGTGTTGGTGGAACGCACACCGCGCTTCGTCGCAGTGAACATCGCCGGCTACCAGGTGTACTACTTCGACGACGGCCAGGTGCAATGGACGGCGCGCGCGATGGTCGGCAAACCGTATCGCGCGACGCCGATCTTCCGCGCCGACATGACCTATCTCGTCATCAACCCGGACTGGACGGTGCCGCCGACGATCCTGCGCAACGATTCGCTGCCGGCGATCAAACGCGATCGCGCTTATCTCGACAAACAGCGGATGGACGTCATCGATCGAACCGGTCGAGCCGTGAACCACGCGACGATCGATTGGGCCACTGTCACGCCGAAGAACTTCCCGTACATGCTGCGCCAGCGCCCCGGCCCGACGAATGCACTCGGCCGCATCAAGTTCATGTTTCCGAACGAGCACTTCGTATTCCTGCACGACACGCCGGCGCGCGATCTGTTCAGCCGCGACGAGCGCGCGTTCAGTTCCGGTTGCATCCGCGTGGAGCATCCGTTCGAACTCGCCGAGATTCTGCTGCGAGACGACCCGAAGTGGACGAAAGAGACACTCCAGAACACCGTGGACAGCGAAAAGATGCAGACGGTCTCGTTGTCGCGGCCGCTGCCGGTGCTGATCCTCTATCTCACCGCAGTGGCATTCGACGACGGGCGCGATTTCACGTTCCTCCGCGATATCTACGATCGGGATGCGGCGGTGCTGAGCGCGCTGAACGCGGGCTTCGTGTATTCGCCGCCGGCCGGACTCAGCCCGGAATGACCAGCTCGCCGGATCGGGTCTGCACCGAAACGCTCCAGAGCCCCGGCGCGCGGTCCGCCACCCACCGCACCGGCGCATCCGCGCCATCGATCCATCTCAGGAAGACGTTCGCGTCGCGCGGCGCGATCGCGAGCGCCGTCACCATCCTCGCGCCGTTCGGATGATTCGCCGCCATCAGGCCGGGATACTGTTCCGCACGATCCCATTGCATGAAGAACGGCGTCGTCGGGTCTGCGAGCGCCAACGACAGTCCTGCGGCGCGCCACGTCAGCAGCACGCCGTCTGGCCGCACGCGTTTACGCTGCTCCACCGCGAGTCCGAGCCGTGCGGCCACGTCGTCGATCGCATCCGTGCGCAACGACCAGCGCACGAGTCGATCGCCATCCGCAATGGCACGCAGCAGCGAACGGCCATACTCGCTCTCGCGCGCGAGTTCCGGTGCGATCACACCCAGCAGTTCGAGATACTGCGCACCGAGCGGAATGACGCGATTGGCGGTGCCGACGCCGGGGTGCACGCCGCCGTCGACCACGGCGAAGCCCATTGCGCGGAAACGCGCGCTCGCCGCCTCGAGATCGTTCACGCCAAAGATGATCTGACTGAGACTCAGCAATCCCGCCCCTCAGTCAGGCCGCTGGCGTGCCTTCATAGCTCGGCACCACGCGTCCGAGACCGGCTTCGATGAGCGCTTCGCGCATGAACTCTTCGATCTCTTCCGCCTGGCTCATCCGCAGCACGCTGACCAGCCAGCGGCGCGCCTGCGTCATCGAGATGTTGCGGATCACCCACTTCACTCGAGGCAGGTTCGTCGAGTTCATCGACAGCACGTCGTAACCCATCGCGAGACACAACACCGCGCCGAACGGCGTACCGGCGAGCTCGCCACAGATGCCGACTCCCTTGCCCTCGGCATGGCCCGCCGTCGCGACTTCGCGCAGCGCCATCAGCACCGCCGGATGCAGATCGCGATACAGCGACGCGACGCGCGGATTGTTGCGGTCCACGGCCAGCATGTATTGCGTGAGGTCGTTCGAACCGACCGCGAGGAAGTCGACTTGCTTCGCGAGCAGGCGCGCCTGGTATACGGCGGCCGGCACCTCGATCATCACGCCGATCTCCGGCATCCGCACCCCGATGCCTTCTTCCACCACTTCCGCATACGCGCGGAGGATCAGCGCCCGCGCGTCCGTCACTTCCTTTGCGCTCGAGATCATCGGCAGCATGATGCGCAGCCGGTTGCTGAGGCCCGCGCTCGATTTGATCATCGCGCGCACCTGCGCGAGGAAGATCTCCGGGTGATCGAGCGTGACGCGGATGCCGCGCCAGCCGAGGAACGGGTTGTCTTCCTTGATCGGGAAATACGACAGCGCCTTGTCGCCGCCGATGTCGAGCGTGCGCATGGTCACCGGATGCGGGCTGAACGCCTCCATGTGCCCTCTATATATGACGCGCTGCTCCTCTTCGGTGGGAAACCGGTCGAGCGTCATGAACGGCAATTCCGTGCGGAACAGGCCGATACCTTCGGCGCCGCGGTCCAGCGACCGTGAGATTTCGCTGATCAGCCCGATGTTCACCCACAGCTGCATGCGGCGGCCGTCGCGCGTGACGCACGGTGCGTCCCTGAGTTCCTCGAGTTCCTCGGCGAACTCCCGCTCTTCCTCCATCAGATCCTGATAGTGGTTGACGAGGTGCGTCGACGGATTGACGAACACGTGCCCGAGGAAGCCGTCGAGAATCAACGGAAGCCCGTCGACGCCGAACAACGGCAGATAGAGTGCACCCATCACCGTCGGGATATCGAGCGCGCGCGCCATGATCGCGACGTGCGAATTGCCGGAGCCGCGCTGCGATACCACGCCTTTGAGTTTCTCCGGCGGAATCTCCGCGATCATCGCGGGCGTCACTTCCTCGCCGATCAGAATCGTGTGATCGGGGAAGTGCACCTTCCTCTGCCGCAGATCCTGCATGTACGCGAGCACGCGCTGGCCCAGTTCCTTCACGTCGGCGCCGCGCTCGGACAGATACGAATCTTCCATGCGCTCGAAACTGCGCACGTGCTCCATGATCACCTGTCGCAGCGCGCCCTGCGCCCATTGACCATTGCGGATCACGTCGCGCACTTCACCGGCG
>DATJGR010000339.1:0-8928 GCA_035494855.1 Pseudomonadales bacterium
GTTCGACAAATTCGTCGACGTCGCGATCAGCGTCGATCCGAAGCGCGCGGTCGGACTGGTCCGCACCTTGTCGCCGCTGTTGGGAAGCGCGCTCAAGGAACTCGGCCAAGTGAATCCCGATCCGATCGCAAACGTTCGCGAGGCGATCGACATCGCGCTCGCGACGCCCGACGTGCAAGGCGACGTGCAGTTGGTGCAGCCGAAGGTGTACTACCAGTACGCCGATCCGCGTCTCGAAAACCTGAAGCCCCTGCAGAAACAGTTGCTGCGGATGGGGCCGCAGAACGTCGCCCGCATCAAGAGCTATCTCGCGCAAGTCAAGGGCTATCTCTAGGGCGCCTCACCGCGCTCGTTGGGCGTGTCCGATGCGCGCGCCGCGCGCGATTGTGTGCGCGTAGTGCGGGTGCTATATACCTCGGCGGGGAGAGCCAAACCGAAAAACGATCTAGGAGGAGTCGCATGTCGCTCGTTTCCGAGTTCAAAGAGTTTGCGATGCGGGGCAACGTCGTCGATCTGGCGGTCGGCATCGTCATCGGCGCCGCATTCGGGAAGATCGTCTCGTCGTTCGTCGCCGACGTGTTGATGCCGCCGATAGGTTTGCTGTTGGGGGGCGTCGATTTCAGCGACCTCGCCGTGACGCTGAAAGATGCGACGGCCAATACGCCGGCGGTGCTATGGAGTTACGGCAAGTTCATTCAGACGATCGTCGACTTCACGATCGTCGCGTTCGCGATCTTCCTGTTGGTCAAAGGCATGAACTCGCTGCGCAAGAAAGAGGAAGCGCAGCCGGAACCGCCGAAGCCGCCGTCGAACGAGGAAGTGTTGCTCACTCAGATTCGCGATCTGCTGAAGCAGCGCTAGAAGCGCCTGTAGCAGCGCTAGAAGCGCCTGTAGCCGCGCCAGCCCCATCGATCTCGAGGTTCGCCCGGAACGGCGTGTGTTCGTTCAGGTAGTCGATGTCCTGCTGCACATACGCCCGTTCCTCCCTCAAGTAGCGCGCAATCGCGTCGCGAAAGCCGGCGTCGCGAATCCAATGCGCACTGTACGTCGGCTGCGGCACGTAACCGCGCGCGACCTTGTGCGGACCTTGCGCGCCGGCCTCGACGCGGTCGAGGCGGCGATCGATCGCGAAGTCGATCGCTTGGTAGTAGCACGCTTCGAAATGCAGGAAGCGATGGTCCTCGATACAACCCCAGTTGCGGCCGTACAGCGCGTCGCCGCCGATGAAGTTCAAGGCACCTGCGATGTAGCGGCCGCTCCGGCGACACATCACGAGCAGAATGCGATCGGCCATCGTCTCGGTGACGAGGCTGAAGAATTTCCGCGTCAGATACGGACTGCCCCATTTGCGGTTGCCGGTGTCCATGTAGAACTTGAAGAACGCATCCCAGTGATGCTCGCGCAGATCCGATCCCGTGACCCACTCGATGTCGATACCGGCTTCGACGACTTCGCGGCGCTCGCGTTTCAGATTCTTGCGCTTCTTCGACGCAAGCTCGTTCAAAAATTCGTCGAACGACGCGTAGTCGTGATTGTACCAATGAAATTGCTGGTCGACGCGCTGCAGTAGGCCCGCGTCGCCGAGCGCGCGCCATTGTTCCTCCGGTAGGAACGTCATGTGCAGCGACGAGACTTCGGTCTGGCGCGCGACCTGCACGCAGGCCGCGATCAAATGCGCCTCGACGTCGTCGCCGGCGTGCGGATTCGCGAGCAGCCGGCGTCCGGTCGCCGGCGTGAACGGCACGCTGATCTGCAACTTCGGATAGTACTTGCCGCCGGCGCGGTGCCACGCGTCCGCCCACGCGTGATCGAACACGTACTCGCCACGGGAGTGATTCTTCAGATACATCGGCACGACGCCGACGATCGAGCCCGCATCTTCGAGCACGACGTGGAACGGTTGCCATCCGGTGCGGGCCGTGGCGCTGCCGCTCGCTTCGAGCGCGTGCAGGAATGCGTGATCGAGGAACGGATTGTCGGCGACCGCGCCGCCGGGATTCGCGCACGCGTTCCATGCGGCGGCCGGAACGTCGGCGATCGAATGAACGATGCGGGCGGTGCGAGGCGCTGCGTCAGTCGTCACGGCATTGTTCGACGATGAAGGCGATGAGAGCGAAGCCGTAGAATACTCGATTCGTCCCCGAGGGGAATTTGCGTGAAGAGTTCCGAGGATCTGACCGCCGGACCGGTCGGGCGCCATCTGATGCGCCTGACGGTGCCGATGTTCCTCGGCATCTCGTCGATGATCCTCGCGTCGATGATCGACACGATCTACATCGGTCGGATCGGGACGCAACAACTCGCGGCGGTGAGCTTCTCGTTCCCGGTCGTCATGGGGTTGTCGTCGGTGTCGATGGGGCTCGGCGTCGGCGCGACGTCGCTGATGTCGCGCGCGCTCGGCGGC
The DNA here is from genome assembly GCA_035494855.1 of Pseudomonadales bacterium. Classification (GTDB taxonomy): domain Bacteria; phylum Pseudomonadota; class Gammaproteobacteria; order Pseudomonadales; family Azotimanducaceae; genus DATJGR01. The sequence goes on from DATJGR010000339.1 coordinate 2,405, forward strand.
GGTAATCGGTCGCGCGCGTACGTGCTCGGCACGCACACGCTGTTGCTGGTGGCGATCCTAGTCCTAGTACTAGCGGTGCTCGGTCGCGTCTTCGGCGCGCAGTTCTTCCGCATGATGGGCGCCGACGACGTGATCTTGCCGATGGTGACGAATTACATGAACGTCTGGTTCCTCGGGCTGCCGCTTTTTGCGGTGCCAATGGTGTCGATGTCGATGTTGCGCGCGCTCGGCAACGCGCGCATTCCGGGCATGTTGATGACGGGCGGCGCGGCGATGCAGGTCGTGATCGCGCCAGCACGTATGCCGTTGCCAGCATCGTCAGGAACCGCGACGTGACGAACGCCCACGCCGAGCCGGTGTAACCGATGCCGTCGTGCATGCCGGGCAACCCGAAGATCAGTGCGGGCGCCAGCAACACCTGCACCGCAGCGCCGGCCGTCATCAGCGCGCCGGGTATCCGCGCGTTGCCGAGCGCCCGCAGCATCGACATCGCGACCATCGGCAACGCGAACAGCGGCAGCCCGATGAACCAGATGTTCATGTAGTCGGTCACCATCGGCAGGATGATTTCGTCTGCGCCCATGACCCGGAACAGATGCGAACCGAACACGCGGCCGAAGATGGCCAGCGAGACGACCAGAATCAGCACCAGCAGCAGCGTGTGGGTGCCGAGCACGTAAGCACGCGCCCGATCGCCGCGGCCGAGCGTGCGCGACATGATCGACGTCGCACCGATCCCGAGCCCCATCGACACCGACGACAATCCCATCACCATCGGAAACGAAAAGCTGACGGCGGCGAGCTGTTGCGTTCCGATCCAGCCGATGTAGATCGTGTCGATCATCGACGCGAGAATCATCGACGAGATGCCGAGAAACATCGGCACCGTCAAGCGGATCAGATGACGGCCGACCGGGCCGCTGGTGAGATCTTCGGATCTGCGCAACTTCGAAATTCCGTCGCCCGGCAAATCGGGTATTCTAACCAGCCTCACCAACCTTGATAGCGCCGTGACGTCAGACGCGCCTCGCACGGCCAGAGTCGTGCATTCCATCGAAGAGATTCCCGCGCAGGTCTGGAATGCATGCGCGAATCCGGGCGCACCGATTCCCGACAATCCATTTCTCGATCACGGCTTTCTGCTTGCACTCGAAAAAAGCGGCAGCGCCACCGCGCGCACAGGCTGGCAACCATTTCACGTCGTGCTCGAGCACGCCGGCGCAGGCATCGTCGGCGTGGTGCCGATGTACATGAAGAGTCACTCGCGCGGCGAATACGTCTTCGATCACGCGTGGGCCGATGCGTGGCATCGCGCCGGTGGCAAGTACTACCCGAAGCTGCAGATCAGCGTGCCGTTCACACCCGCCACGGGCCGGCGTCTGCTTGCGCGTCCCGATGTCGACCCCGACGAGATCGAACGTCAGTTGTCCGCTGCGTGCGTGCAGGTTGCGCGGCAGAGTGGCGTGTCGTCGCTGCACGTGACGTTCCTGCCGGAATCGCAATGGCGCACGCTCGGCGAGATGGGGCTTCTACAGCGGGTCGACCAGCAATTCCACTGGCAGAACCACGGCTATGCGTCGTTCGACGGCTTTCTGGGCGAACTCGCGTCGAAGAAGCGCAAGAACCTGAAGCGCGAACGACGCGAGGTGGTCGAGGCCGGCATCGACATCGAATGGGTGACCGGGTCGGACATCAAAGAGCATCACTGGGATGCGTTCTTCGATTTCTACACCGACACCGGCAGCCGGAAGTGGGGCAGCCCGTATCTCACGCGGCGTTTCTTCACCCTGGTCACGCAGGCCATGGCGGACCGCATTCTGCTCGTGATGTGCAGACGCAACGGCCGCTACATCGCCGGTGCGCTGAACTTCATCGGCAGCGATGCGCTGTACGGCCGCAACTGGGGATGTGTCGAAGACCATCGCTTCCTGCACTTCGAAGCGTGCTACTACCAGGCGATCGATTTCGCAATCAGCCGCGGTCTGCAACGCGTGGAGGCCGGCGCGCAAGGGCCGCACAAAGTGGCCCGCGGTTACGTTCCGCAGGCCACCTACAGTGCGCACTGGATCGCCGACGCGGGGTTACGCGATGCGATCGCCCGATATCTGAAAGAAGAGCGCCAGTACGTGCAGCAGGACATCGACTACCTGAACGAACACACGCCGTTTCGTTCGGACCTTCAGATCGATCCGACTATCGCTGCTTCAACAGATCACGAATCTCTGTGAGCAGCACTTCCTGCGGCGGCGCTTTCTGCTCCTCCGGCGGCTTCGCTTCTTCTTTCTTCTTCACCGTGTTCATCGCCTTGATCAGCATGAAGATCGCAAACGCGACGATAACGAAGTCGACGATCGACTGGATGAACTTGCCGTAGTTCCACGTCACCGCCGGATGCGCGGCATCCAGCGCAGGCTTCAGCGTGACGACGAGATTGGAGAAATCGACCCCGCCCAGCAGCAGGCCCAGCGGCGGCATCAGCACGTCGGCCACGAACGACGACACGATTTTGCCGAACGCGGCGCCGATGACGATCCCCACCGCCATGTCGACGACGTTGCCGCGCATGGCGAACTCTTTGAACTCAGAAGCCAGAGACATGGTCCACCCTCCCGTTTGAGACACGAACATCCGACGTCGGATCAAAGAAAGCCCTTCACCTGCATCAGATAACCCTTTATGCGCGCGACATTCTGCGGCCCCATCCGCAGCAGTTGCTTCTGCAATGGTTTCAGCGCTTCGAGATTCGGATCGGCGAACTGGTAGTACACCTTCGGTTGCACCACTTCGATGTCGCCTTGGAGATCGGGTGTCGCGAGCACCTGTTCGATGCCTTCGCGAATCGCGGTCGTCGGGTCCGGATCTTTCGCGCCGAGTTCCTTCAGCGCCTCCACCAACAACGGCGAAAAGGTGCGCACCAGCGCAGCTGCGCGCTGTGGATCAATGCTGATCGCGGTGTCGACGAAACTGTCGAAGCGGTGATAACCGTCGGGATCGAGCAGCATACGATCGCCGTCCTGACGCACCGGGAACTTCGCGCTCGGCGTCAGGAACACGATCTGGCGACGCGGGTAGTCGCCGACGCGGGCATTGTCGATGACCACCGCGAAGCGTCGCACGAGATCGTCCTGCTTCAGCCACTCCGCCATTCCCGGCGACAGCAGCGACACCTCGTCGCGCACGTATTCATCACTGGATTCGAGCGAGGGCAAAACGCGGCGCTGGACGTCGAGCGTCGACGGCGCGGCGGCGTCTTCGGGGACTTTCGCGGCCGTTTCGGCCGGTGACGATACCGTTGGCGGTGCGGCCGGCGATTGCGAACTCTTCCACCACCACAAGCCGCCGCCGATCAACACGACGATCGCGCCGGCAATTGCCATGATGATGCGCGTCTGCATCGAACCTCCGAATCCGTTTCAAGGGGTGCGCCTGCGATCGTGGCTGCGCGGGCGCCTGCGCATCGTGCCATGAAATCCATTATCATTTCCCGCTTTTTGAAGGACATCATGACGCGCACCGACATACGCGACGTGTTGAGTCGGCAGTTCCCGGACGGCAGCGATGTCGTGGTCGCGGGCTGGCTGCGCAGCGTGCGCACGTCGAAAGGCGGCTTCGCATTTCTGTCGGTAAATGACGGCTCGAGCTTCGACGGGCTGCAGGTGGTGGCCGCCGCTGCCCTTCCAAACTACGAATCCGAAATCGTCAAGCTCACGACGGGCTGCGCGGTGGAAATCGAGGGCACCGTCGTTGCGTCGCAGGGCAAGGATCAGGAACGCGAGATTCAGGCAAAGCGCGTCACCCTGATTGGCGCGGTCGACGATCCGGAAACGTATCCGATCGCGAAGAAGCGGCACACGTTCGAATACCTGCGCACCGTTGCGCATCTGCGGCCGCGCACGAACACGTTCGGCGCCATCGCGCGCTTGCGCAATTCGATCGCGCAAGCTGTGCACGGCTACTTTCATCGTAACGGCTTCGTGTGGGTCAACACGCCGATCATCACCGCCAGCGACTGCGAAGGCGCGGGCCAGCTGTTTCGCGTCAGCACGCTCGATGCGCTGAATCCGCCGCGCGCCGGCAACGGTGTCGACTTCGAACAGGACTTCTTCGGCCAGCAGACGTATCTCACCGTATCCGGTCAGCTGAACGTCGAAAGCTATTGTCTCGCGCTGTCGAAGGTCTACACGTTCGGGCCGACGTTCCGCGCGGAAAACTCGAACACCAGCCGGCACCTCGCCGAGTTCTGGATGATCGAACCCGAGGTCGCGTTCGCCGATCTGTCCGCGAATGCCGATCTGGCGGAGGACTTCCTCAAGACGGTATTCACACAGGTGCTCGAAGAGCGACCCGACGACATGGCGTTCTTCGCCGACCGGATCGACAAACAGGCGATCGCGCGGCTCGAACACCTGATCAAGGCGCCGTTCGTGCGGATGGATTACACCGAAGCGGTCGACATCCTGAAGAAGTGCGGGGAGCGTTTCGAGTTTCCGGTGGACTGGGGGCTCGATCTGCAATCGGAACACGAACGCTATCTGACGGAGAAGCACGTCGGCGGCCCGGTGGTCGTCGTGAACTACCCGAAGGAGTTCAAGGCGTTCTACATGCGCCAGAACGACGACGGACGGACGGTGGCCGCGATGGACGTTCTGGTGCCCGGCGTCGGTGAGATCATCGGCGGCAGTCAGCGCGAAGAGCGTCTCTCGATGCTCGACGCGCGAATGGCGGAGCACGGTCTCGGCGAAGAACTGTGGTGGTATCGCGACCTGCGTCGATACGGCTCGGTGCCGCACGCGGGCTTCGGCCTCGGCCTCGAACGCCTGGTGCTTTACATGACCGGAATGGAGAACATCCGCGACGTCATTCCGTTCCCTCGGGTGCCGCACAACGCGAGCTTCTGACGAGGGCATTCGGGCGCGACGCCCATCGAGAGGAGAAACGATCCGCCAATGTTCCGTTCGCTGTTGCGGCTCAAGTCGTTTCTCGTGCCCTACCGCGGACTCCTCGGGCTCGGAATCTCCGCGTTTCTCATCGCGCGAATCTTCGAAGCCGCGGTGCCGCTGTTCCTGAAGAAAGGCATCGACACCATCGCCGGCGGTTCCGGCGACGTGCTGATTCCGGTGCTCGGCATCGTCGCCTCGGTCGTGGCCCGGTTCCTGGTGGTCACCCAGGCGCGCATCCAGGTCCGCCGCGTCGGACTCAACGTCGCTTTCGACCTGCGCGCGCGGCTCTATGCCCAACTGCAGCGCCAAGGGGCGAAGTTCTTCTCGCAGTTCACCATCGGCGACATGATGACGCGTGCCATCGCCGACATCAGCCTCGTGCAGCGGCTCATCTCGATGGGCAGCATTCTGCTGGTGGTGCTGGTGTTCGCCACGGTGGTCGGCTTCAGCTTCATGCTGTACCTGTCACCGGCGCTCACCGCGCTGATCCTGCCGCCGTTGCCGTTCGTCTTCTTCTACGCGTGGTACGTGTCGCGTGAGATGGGCGTTTCGTCGCGCGACGTGCAGGACCGCATGTCCGATCTCGGCACCCACGTGCAGGAAAATCTGTCTGGCATTCGGACGATTCAGGCGATGGTGCAGGAAGAGAACGAGGTTCACCGCTTCGCGGTGACGAATCAGCGCTACTCGGAATCGTTCTACCGACAGGCGCAGATCAATTCGCTGATGGCGGCTTGGATGCCGTCGCTCGCCGCGGTCTGCTCGATCGTCATTCTCGGCTACGGCGGCAGTCTGGTGCTGTCGGGCGCCATCACCGTCGGTACGTTCACGGCGTTCTTCATGTACGTGAACATGGTCGTGCAGCCGTTCCGTGTCGCGGGGTTCATCGTCAATCTGTTCCAGCGCGCAGCCGTCGCGTCCGATCGGCTGTTCGAAGTTTTCGACCTGGCACCCGAAATCGACGACCGGCCGACCGGCGATACACCGGCGCAACTCGGCGGCGCGATCGAGTTCAGACATCTGAGTTTCGCTTACGACACGAAGCGCGAACCCGCGCTCAACGACGTGTCGCTGACCGTGCGGCCCGGCGAATCGATCACGATCATGGGGCGCGTCGGTGCCGGCAAGACAACGCTGCTGAAGCTGTTGATCCGTCTGCTCGACCCGCCGCCGAACACGGTTTTCGTCGACGGCCACGACGTGCGCGACTATCCACTGTCGCAGCTGCGTTCACAGATCGCGTTCGTACCGCAGGATCCGTTCCTGTTCGGCGAACCGTTGCGCGACAACCTCACCTACGACGATCCAGTGCGCGCGCTCGACCTGATCTGGGAAGCGGCGGCGTCGGCAGACTTCAAAGACACGGTCGAAGGATTCGCGGAGCAGCTCAATACGATCGTCGGCGAACGTGGCGTTACGCTGTCCGGTGGACAGAAACAACGGGCCACACTCGCGCGCGGACTGATCCGTCATGCACCGGTGCTCGTGCTCGACGACTGTTTCTCGAGCGTCGACACCGAAACGGAAGAGCACATTCTCTCGGAACTGAAGCGCCTGCGTCGCGGCCAGACCACGCTGTTGATC
>DATJGR010000340.1:0-11868 GCA_035494855.1 Pseudomonadales bacterium
GCCGTGCTGCTCGATCACGCCGTCAACGGCTTCAACAACATGCCGCCGCTCGGTTACTGCATGGATTGCGAGCGCGAGGACCTGCGCGCCTATATCCGGTTCATGGCAACCGGCGGCGGCGCATGAGCCGCGTATCGCGCCGACGGCTTCTCGCAGGGGCGCTCTTCGCAAAAGTGTTCGGCGGGTCGATCACCGGTACCGCGCCGCCGATCGTGAACGCTGCCGAGCGCATGCCATCCTCCGAGTCGTTGCCGTGGCGCAACTGGTCCGGCGGGCAAAGCGCGCAGCCGGCTGGACGTTTCGCGCCGCAAACCGAAGACGAGCTGATCGAATTCCTCGGCCGCGCTTCGGGTCCGCTGAGGCCTGTCGGCTCGGGCCATTCGTTCTCGGCGCTCGTTCCCACTGACGGCCACATCGTGGTGCTCGACCACCTCACGGGGTTGCGCGCGCACGACCCGGCAACGCTCGAAGCCACGCTCGGCGCCGGAATTCGCCTCGCCGAAATCGGGCCGGTGCTCGAGGAAGTGCACCAGGGCATGTTCAACCTGCCTGACATCGATCGGCAAACGCTGGCCGGCGCCATTTCCACGGCAACGCACGGTACCGGGCTTTCGTTGAATACGCTGTCCGCGTACGTGAGCGGGCTGCGCCTCATTACACCGTCGGGCAATGTGATGGAACTCGACGCTGCCAAGGAACCGCGGTTGTTCGCTGCAGCGCAGGTTTCGCTTGGCGCGCTCGGCTTCGTCACCGAAGTGCGGATGCGCAACAGAGCCGCGTATCGGTTGAAGAAGACCACGCGGCTCCAGCCAACCGAAGAGGTGCTGCAGGATTTCGAAGCGCAAGCACGCGCGCACTCGCACTTCGAAATGTTCCCGCTGACGCACTCGAAGTACGCCAGCGTGCAGACCATCGACGAAACAGACGAGCCGATACACAACCCACAGCCCCCGCCGGACCAGCCGGACCCGTACGACGAACTGATGCGCGCGCTCGTGCACGTGCCAGTTGCCGCGCGCGGCGCGATGATTGACGCTGCCGTGGCCGCGGCGCCGCAGTCAGAGCCGGTGGTCGATGTCTCGTATCGCATTCTCGCGAACGTGCGTAACTACCGGTTCAACGAAATGGAATACTCGGTGCCGCTCGACGCGGGAGCACCGTGTCTGCGGGAGATTCTGCGCACGATCGACGAGAAGCAGATCGACGCGGTGTTTCCGCTGGAGTATCGCTACGTGGCGGGCGACGACCTCTGGCTCAGCATGTTCTCAGGCGGTCCGCGCGCATCGATCTCGATACATCGCGACGCGCGCTTCGACTACCGGCCGTACTTCGACGTCATGGAGCCGATCTTCTGGAAGTACGGCGGCCGGCCACACTGGGGCAAGGTGCATTCGCTGAAGCACGATCAGCTGGTGAAGCTGTATCCGCGCTTCAAAGAGTTCCTCGAGATGCGCGAAGCGCTCGACCCGACCGGTCGAATGCTGAATCCGCACCTGCGTGGTCTGTTCGGAATTGCCACTTAGTAAAGCAGTTAGATCGAGAACCCTTCTTCCGAAATCGGCATCGTGCGCGGCCGCAGACCGCTCGCCGCATGGATCGCGTTGCACACGGCCGCCGCGAGCGGCGGCAACGCAGGTTCACCGAGGCCGGTCGGCATGTTGTCGCTCTCGATGAAGTGCACGTCCACCTCGGGAACGTTCGGCATCCGCAGAATCGGATAGTCGCGGAAGTTCTGTTGCTGCGCGCGGCCGTCTTCGAACGTTACCTTGAGCCCCATCATCGTGCTGAGCCCGTCGATCACCGCCCCCTCGCACTGATTCTCCGCCATGCTGCGGTTGACGATGGGGCCGACGTCGCCGACCACCGTGACGCGATGCACGGTGATTTTCTTGTCCGGCGCAACGCTCACTTCTGCCACTTCGGCGAAGTGGCCGGCATGGCTGAAGTAGAACGCGATACCGAGACCGCGTCCCGGCGGCATCGTCTTGCCCCAACCGGACTTCTCCGCCGCGAGCTTAACCACTGCCGCGGCCCTGCCGGTGTTCAAGCGCCAGCTGTCGCCGGTTGCCATCCAACGCGGCTCGCCCAGCACCTCGAGCAGGAACTCGACCCGATCGCGATTCGCCGCAACCGCCATCTCGTCGAGAAAGCCCTGCACCACGAAACCGAACACGTTCGAACCCGGCGCGCGCCAGGCACCGCACTGCGTCTCCCATGGCAGGTTCGTCTGCATCAGCTTGTAGTTGGCCACCAACTCGCCCGGAAATATCTTCTCCGACATCTGCCCCCCCACCACCGCCTCGCCTTTGTCGTTGGCAAAGCTGATGAAGTGGTGTTGCCACGCAGACAATTTGCCGGCGCTGTCCACGGCGCCTTTGACCGCGTGGAAGCCGCCGGCACGGTAGAAGTCGTGCGCCATATCGTCTTCGCGCGTCCATTGCAGTTTCACCGGCACGCCAATGCGCTTTGCGATTGCGGCTGCTTCAGCCATGTAGTCGTTGGTGAGGCGGCGTCCGAAGCCACCGCCGCAACGCGTCTGGTGCACGGTTACCTTGTCGCGCGGAATCGACAGCACCGACGCGACGATTTCTGCGCCCTGCTGCGGCGTTTGCGTCGGTGACCAGAGCTCGATCGCACCGTCGCGATAAGACGCAGTGCAGTTCTGCGGCTCGAGCTGGGCGTGCGAGACGAACGCGTATCGATACGTCGATTCGACAGTGGCGGCAGCAGCGCGGAACTGGGCGTCTACGTCGCCCTTGTTGCTCACTACGTTGCCGCCGTTCCCCTTAGCAAGCTTGTCGGCTTGCGCAACCGCCGCGTTCCAGCTGTCTTTCGCAGCGGCCGATTCGTCCCACCGTATTTTGAGTTGCTGCTTCGCGCTGATCGCGGCCCAGGTACCGTTCGCAACGATTGCGACCCCGGGCATCAGCCCGTTCACTTCGCCGTTACCGTCCAGCACGAAGGCATCGACTACACCCGGCAGCTTCCTGATCTCTTCGAGATTCGCGCTGGCCACACGGCCGCCGGTGGCCGGGCATTTCTGATACACGGCGTAGCGCATGTTCGGCAGTACCTGATCGATGCCGAACAGCGGCGCTCCGGTGACGATCGCGCGGTTGTCCACGCCCGGAATACGCGTTCCCAGCAACCGATAGTCGGCGCGACTCTTCAGCGGAACTTTCGCAGCATCCGGCATCCGCAACCGGGCTGCGTCGTTGGCGATGTCGAAGTAACCCACGCTACGGCCGCTCGGCGCATGCGTAACGACGCTGTCGCGTGTCTGGCATTCGCTGTCTTTCACGCCCCAACGCGCTGCCGCGGCAGAGACGAGCATCGCGCGCGCCACCGCGCCGGCACGTCGCAGGCCGTCCCAGTTCTGCGGCACCGACCGGGAACCACCGGCCACCTGGCCGCCGTACGCATCCTTGTCGATGCGCGCCTGCTCCACGCGAACGTCGTCCCACGCGGCATCCAACTCTTCCGCCACTATCATCGGCAGACTCGTCTTCACGCCCTGGCCGATCTCCGGATTCGGCGCATAGATCACGATCTCGCCGGCGGCGATCTTCACGTAGGCGTTCGGTGTGAACGTGCCCGCGCTCTTTGCAGTGGCGGCGGCCTTGCCGGGCCAGCCAGTGCCTACGGCGAGCAGTAACCCGCCACCCGCCACGCCGGTCATTTGCAGGAAGCGGCGCCGGCCGATCTTCGCAACGGTGAACGGCATCGATTGCGGTGCACGGTCCGACTCTGCCGCGTATTGCGCCAGAAACGAGTCGTTGGTGAACGAACGATTGGATTCAGCCATCACACGTTCCCCCCGTCGCGCTGCGCCTTCGCCGCTGCGTGAATGGCCTTGCGGATCCGCAGATACGTGCCGCACCGGCACAGGTTGCCGGCCATCGCCTGATCGATTTCGGCATCGGTCGGATCGGGATTCGCTTTCAGCAGCGCCGCTGCTGACATGATCTGCCCCGCCTGACAGTAACCGCACTGCGGTACGTCGAGGTCGATCCACGCCTGCTGCAACGGATGCAGCGGCTTGTCCGGACCTGCGAGCCCTTCAATCGTCGTTACCGCGTGTTCGGCCGCCGCCACCGCGCTGAATGAACAGGAGCGCACCGGCTGACCGTCGATCCACACGGTGCACGCGCCGCACTGACCCACGCCGCAGCCGTATTTCACGCCGACCAGATTCAGGTTGTCGCGCAGCACCCACAGCAGTGGTGTGGACGGCTCGACGCCGTCGATCAGATGTTCATTGCCGTTGACGTTCAATGTCAGCATTAGCGGACTCCATGCGGCCGGATGGCGATCATCGCACCGCGTCGGCAACGCGCCAACCCGATGTCGAACCGCTAGAGCGTTCCGAGGAAATCGCGCGTTGCGGCCAGCACCGCGCGGGCGCGATCGACCGGATCGGGATACGTTTCGCGATGGCGCTTCGAACGCACTTCGAGGCTGAGCGGCACGGCGTTCGGAAGCGCCGCGAGCAGCTCGCGCAACGGCAATGCGCCTTCGCCGGCGGCGCAGCGTCCGTCAATCGCATCGGCGAGGTACGCGTCGTAGTCCGGATTCATCAGCGCGGCCGGACCGTCGCACAGCTGCGCGTACGGCAGCAGATCGCGCGCGATCGATGCCACGTCGGCGGGACACGCACCGCAGCGCGCGAGATGCAGCGCATCAACCAGCACGCCACCGGCCGGATGGGCCACGTCGGTCACCACGTCGACGGCCTGAGCGAGCGTTTGCACCTGCGCGATCATCAGAAACTCCAATACCGCCCGCATACCGGCCGCAGCCGCAAGCTCGCACAGCGCGGCGAACTGATGCTTGGTGTCGTCGAGGCTCGGGTTGGCGCTGACGATCAGCACATTGCGCGCGCCGAGCGCGCCACCTATGTCGATCAGCCGCCGCGCGGCGTCGGTCAGTGCACGGCCGGGCCGGATCCAGATCACTTCGATGTCGAGTGCCTGCAGCGCGCCGTCGCGCAGCTCGCGCTGAACGTCGCGCGTGGTCGCGTCGGTCCAGGTATCCGTGTCACACCAGATGCCGGTCGCCCGGTAGCCGGATTCGGCTGCCGCCCGGACGATTCGTTGCGGCGGAAACTCCGGCAGCACACCGGCGGCGAGCGACAGCAGGTGTGCCATCACCCGAACACCCGGCCCACCGCGCGGGCGATTCGCAAGCCGAAGCCACGCAGGTCGCTGCGGCGCGAGCGGGCGAGTTCGGTCGCGAGAAAGCGCTGTGTCCGTTCGATGCAGCGTCGTGAGTCGCCGAAGAATTCCATCTGCATGAAGCCGTGCGGCATGCCCGATGCGATGAGCAACTCGTGCCTCATGCCGTTCGCCTCCAATCGCTGCTGCAGTGCACGCGAATCGTCGAGGAGCGGGTCTTGTCCACCGACGATCAACAGCGTCGGGGGCAACCACCGGGCGCCGTGGATCGGGCTCACGCGGGGATCTTCGAGCAGCGACAATTTCGCATTTCGCCCGAGGTAGGCCTCACGCAGAGCGCGCGCGAACATCGGTCCGCCGACCTCGGCGAAGTCGAACACGCCGTAGATCAGCACCGCTGCCGCGAGCTTCGGACCGCGCCGGCGCTGCGCCAGCTCGATCGCCACCGCCGCTGCCAGGTTGGCACCGGCCGAATCGCCGGCGACCGCGATGCGCGCCGGATCGCCTCCGAACTCGTGCGCGTGCCGCACGGCCCACGCGACGGCGGCGAGGCAGTCGTCGAAACCGGCCGGGAAGGGATGCTCGGGCGCCAGACGATAGTCAGCGCTCACCACGACGCAGCCGCCTTCGGCGAATCGGTGCGTCAGTTTGCGGTGGCTCGCCGGATTGCCCGCCACCCATGCACCGCCGTGGAAATAGACGAGCACCGGAAACGGACCGGTGCCGGCCGGCACCGTCACGTCGACCGATATCCTTCGCCCGTCCGTCTGAACCGGCAATGCCTCATGCAATGCACCCACGCTCGGCAGCTTGCGGTTGAGCAATCCGGCCAGCTGGTCGAACACGAAGCGGATGCCTTCGATGCTCGCATCCGGCGCGATCTCTTTCGCAAACGCCGTGCTCAGTTCGCGCGCCGGTGGCGCCATGCGCTCGCTGTTCGCACCGTCCAGTTTCATTCAGCCTCCGTCCTGCCGATGCTGCATTGCGTCAGGATGCTAGCACCGGGGCGCGAACCGGTGGCGACGAAACATCAGACGACCATGGCTTTGCCGATGACCTTCCGCTCGATGATCAGCTTCAAAGCGTCGGCTGTTCGCTCCAGCGGCACGCGGTGCGAGATGTATGGCTTGATCCGTCCGGATGCGAGCCAACCCATCAGAACGTCGGCGTTGCGTTTCGCCCACGCGGGATCGTGGCGCTGTAGTCCGCCGACGGTGAAGCCGATCACCGCGGCGTCCTTGATCAGCAGGTGATTCGTCTTCGCGAGCCCGACCCGGCCGCTGGTGAAGCCGACGATGAGGATGCGGCCGAACGGCGCGATGCAACGCATCGATTCGTCGAACACGTCGCCACCGACCGGATCGTAGATGACGTCGGCGCCGCGTCCGCCGGTCAGTTCCTTCACCTGCTCGCGAAAGCCGTCGGTGTAATTGATCAGGTGGTCGGCACCGAGTTGGCGGACCACGTCGAGCTTCGCGTCCGAGCCGGCGGTGGCAATCACCGTTGCGCCGTACAGCTTGCCGATGTCGACCGCAGCGAGTCCGACGCCGCCGGCCGCGCCGTGTACCAGCAGCGTTTCACCCGCTTTCAGATCCGCCCGCTGCATGGCGTAGTAGGCGGTGGCGTAGTTGCTGCGGAACGACGCCGCGGCTTCGAGATTCACGTGCTCGGGCAGCCGCGTGACGCGCGATGCAGCGACCACCACCTGTTCGACGCATCCGCCCGGCGTCAACACCGCGTCGCCGACGCGTAAATTCGTTACGCCCGCGCCGACCGCGGTGATGCGACCCGCGCCTTCGCCGCCGACGACGAACGGTAGTTCCGGCTTCACCTGATACTCGCCGGCCACCATCAGCACGTCGGTAAACGCGACACCGCGCGCGACGATCGCCACCTTCACCTGTCCGTCGCCGGGAGACGGGGGTTCCGGAACGTCGCGCACGACCAGGTCGTCAGGGCCACCGAGCTTTTCGCAGTAAACCGCTTTCATGTTGTCAGCCGTTGGGGGAGGGCGGAACGGTAACGCCGCGGCGCGGATCGATACAATGGGCCGGTCATTACCGGGAGGGCTGACATGTCGAATCTCGAACAACTGCTCGACCGCGCGGCAATCACCGACCTCGTCAACCGCTACGCCACAGGGCTCGACCGGCGCGATTGGAAACTATTGCGGTCGATCTTCGCCGACGAGATCGACATGGAGTACACCTCCGTCGGGATCAAAGCGGGACGCTACTCCGCCGATCGCTGGGTGCGCAGCTCCGAAGTGTTGTTCGCCGGATTCGGTCCCACTCAGCATACGTTGACCAATCACGCCATTGATCTGAACGGCGACACGGCGCACTGCGTCATGTACATGCGCGCCGAACACTTCATCGTCGAAGACGCGCCTCGGGACAATTGTTGGACAATCGGCGGCTACTACAGGGTGGACCTGAAGCGTTCGACCGAAGGCTGGAAAATCCACGCGATGGGTCTGCACGTGACATGGCAGACCGGCAACCGGGAACTCTCCAACCTCGCGATCGAGCGCGGCCGCGCGAAACTCGGCATCAAGCCGCGCAGCTAAAGGTACTTCGGAAGCTCTGCCGCGATTTCTTCCGGCGTCGTTCGGGGCCCAAAGCGCGCAACGACGTTGCCGGAACCGTCGACCAGGAATTTCGTGAAGTTCCACTGAATGTCGCTGGTGCCGTCTTCGTTCGACTTAAGCGACTTCAACAGCTTGTACAGGTCGCACGCGCCGCTGCCATTGACCTCGATCTTCTCGAACAGCGGGAAGGCGACGTTGTACTTGGATCGGGCGAACTCGAGGATCTCGGCATTTGTGCCGGGTTCCTGTTTACCGAACTGATTACACGGGAAGCCCAGGACCGTGAAGCCCTTGGACTTGTTGTTTTCGTAAAGGGTACGCAGACCTGCGTACTGCGGGGTGAGGCCTCACTGGCTCGCGACGTTCACGACCAGGCACGTCGTGCCCTTGAACGCCGAAAAATCGACCGGTTCACCGGTGATCGCATTCATCGTGAAATCGTGGAACTGGGTCATCGCAGTCTCCTGCACGCATCGCAACGGGACTTCAGGCTACGCGATCGCGCTTCCGCAATTCAAGGATGAGCGTTAGGGTTACGTTCGGGAGTGAGGAACGCGCCATGCCAAGCATCAAGCCGATCGATTCAAATTGGCTCAAGCAGGTCACGGAACCGGCCATCGATCCCGCTCGACGGATCGTCGACCCGCATCACCATCTGTGGCGCCGCGACGACATCGGCAACTACGCACTCGACGAGCTGTGGGCCGACACCGGATCTGGCCACAACGTAGAGAAGACCGTATTCGTCGAATGCGGCGCGAGCTACCGCACCACCGGTCCCGAACACCTGCGCTGCATCGGCGAAACCGAATTCGTCGCCGACATCGCCGCGGCGAGCGCCAAAGGAGGCCGAGGCAAAGCGGTCATCTCCGCCATCGTGGCGCATGCCGATCTGACGCAAGGCGCTGTGCTGGAGGAAGTGCTGCAGGCACACGAAGAAACCGGTCGCGGCCTGTTCCGAGGCATTCGGCACGCCGGCGCGCTCGATCCACATCCGGAAGACCTGATGATTGCGGGTAGGGCGCTTCCCGGTTTATACGCGCGCAAAGACTTTCGCGACGGTATGAAAGTGTTGGGGCGCCTCGGGCACACCTACGACACGTGGCACTACCACCATCAGAACGCCGCGTTTGCCGAACTCGCGCGCGCCGTGCCCGGAACGACGATGGTGCTCGATCACTTCGGCACGCCGCTTGGCGTAGGCCGTTACCGCGAACAGCGCGAAGCGATTTTCGCGGACTGGAAAAAAGACATCGCGGAAATCGCCAGGTGCCCGAACGTGGTCGCGAAACTCGGCGGCCTCGCCATGCCCGACAACGGCTTCGGTTGGAGCGAACGCGCCAAGCCGCCCACATCTGACGAATTCGTGCAGGCGCAGAAGCGCTATTACCTGCACGCGATCGAGTGTTTCGGCCCGAACCGCTGCATGTTCGAAAGCAACTTCCCGGTCGACAAGTGGTCGATCTCGTATCCCGTGCTGTGGAATGGCCTGAAGAAGATCGTCGCCGATTTCTCGGAGAGCGAGAAAGACGCGATGTTCTACGGCACCGCGGCCCGCATCTATCGTTTGTGATCCAGGAGATCAGCAATGGCACTACCGCAGGACATCTCTCCCGTTAACGTGAACCTCACCGACACGATGGTGAAAGCGAGCAAGATGCCGTGGATGGAAACGTCGCCCGGCATGGCGTATCAGAAGATCCTCTGGCTCGGACCCGAGAGCGGCCGTTGGGCGGTGCTGTTCGACTGGAAGAAAGGCTACGTCGCGCCGCCACACAAGCATCTCGCGGCATCGCACACGTTCATCCTGAACGGCAAACTGAAGGTGCGCGATGCGACGCTAGACACCGGCGACTACGTGTACGAGCCCAACGGCGTGCTGCACGGCGCGACCACCGCCCTCGAAGACACGCAGTATCTGTTCATCTGCGACGGCGCGATTCTGTTCTTCGACGACAACGGCTTTACTTCCTATCTCGGCTGGGAAGAGTTGAAGCGTATGCAGGACGCGCAGGCGGCTCAGGCGAGCGTGCAGGCGGCGGGATGAATCCGATGGTGCCGTCGTCGTGCGCCCTCAGCGCGGCCGTTGGCTGATCATTCCCGAAAGCCCCTTCGACGTCAGGATTTCGATCCAGTAGCCGTCGGGGTCGCGGATGAACGCGAGCCCTTTCATCGTGCCATCGTCGGGACGCTTGACGAACTCGACGCCGAGACTTTCGAAACGCTCGCACGCCTTGTACACGTCGGGCACGGTGATGCCGATGTGTCCGAAGCCGCGCGGTTCGGCGTTGCCGTGGTGGTACGCGAAGTTCGCGTCCACCTCTGTGCCCCAGTTGTGCGTGAGTTCCAGCAGCGCTTTGCGCTCGAACACCCACTTCGCGCGCGCCGCCGGATCGGTGGGGATCGGTCCGTCGCTCGCATCGGGATACCCCATGAAATACAGCGAGAACTTCATCGGCGGGAAGTCGTAGCGGTCGAGCAGCGTCATGCCGAGGATGTCGCGATAGAACGGCACCGAGCGCTCCGGGTCCTTGATCCGCAACATCGTCTGATTCAGCACCCAGCCTTCGTCGTTCATCGCCACATCTCCTCATTGCCATAAGTGCCGCCGCTGCCAGGCACCGGCGTGGTCGTTCAGAACAATCCGATCTGCCGATCGTCCCCAATCACCTGATCGAAGTCCAATCCGAGCGCGCCGAGCACCGGCTCTGCCACGGGTCTGATCTGTTTCGCGACATAGTGAATCCGGTCAGGCGGATGCTTCAGATTGTCGAGCGGCTCCGGCCCGGCCGTGGTCATCACGTATTCGATCAGTCTTCCTGGTTTGCCCGTCGATTTTCGCGCGGCCGCAACGTGCGGTGGTGTGCTCGCGGTGTATTCGCCGACGCTCTTTCGCAGGCCTTTACGGTAGACGAGCGCGTGATCGAGTTCGCCGCGGCGTACCCGCCCGACGATGTCGGTGAGGTATTGGTCCACCGGTTGGTCGTTGAACAGCCGCGCATAGAGTTCGCGCTGCACCTGCTTCGCGAGTTCGGTCCAGTCGCGCCGCACCACCTCCATTCCGACGAACTCCACTTCAGCGGGGTCAACCCCGTGGATGACGCCGGCATAGCGTTTGCGCGCGCCGCCGGATCCGTGGCGCACCGACGCGAGGAACAGTTTCACGTACAGTTTCTCGAACTCGAGTTCGAGATGGCTCTTCACGCGCCAGCGCTCGACGATGTACTGCTGAACGTCCCTGTTGAGCCGCACCGCGAGCGCCTTCCCTTCCTGCTCCGCCTCGTTGGCGTCGACGGTGCGCGTCTGCACGAAGAGGCTGTCGGTGTCGCCATAGAGCACGGTGTAACCCGCTTTCTCGAACCAGTCCTTCGACCACAACAGGAAGTGCTTGCCCTGACCGGTGATCGCGTTCGCCAACTTCGGGTTGTAGAAGCGACACGCGGGCGTGCCGAGCACGCCATAGAACGAGTTCATCAGGATCTTGATCGCGTGCGACGCAATTGCATCGCCGCTGCGTTTCGCCGCCTCGCGGCGCGGGAACAGATCGTCGAGCAGTTGCGGCAGGATCGCCGGTTCGCGACGAAAGCGAGCGCCACCGACCGTGTCGATCAGATCCGCGTCGGCGAGAGCATCGGTCGCGAGCGCGAGCGGATCGATGTTGAACGTACGGATCAGACTCGGATACAGACTCTTGAAGTCGAACACCCATACGTTGTCGTGCACCCCGGGCCGCGGTTCGAGCACGTGGCCGCCGGCCTGAGCAGCAAACACCCGCGAATCCTCGCTGCGCACGCTGGGTGCAACGATGCGCCGCTTGTGCAGTTCGGCGAGATACAGGAAGTCGAACGACGCGATGCTGGCAGCAACGCGATCGGGGGTCATGCCGGTGAGCTTGCTGCGCGCCACGGCGAGCGCAATCAGATTCAGTTTCTCGGTGATCTCGAGCGCGAGCCGCGCATCGGTGCGCGCGTACAGCGCGAAGCCCGGAAGATCCTCTTCGTAGCGCTGCATGATTTCGCCGATGCGATCGTGCGCGCTGCCTTCCAGCGCTTTGCCCTCGCCCAGCACTTCGCGCGAAACGGCATCGAGCGAATAGTCGTCGAA
>DATJGR010000341.1:0-2856 GCA_035494855.1 Pseudomonadales bacterium
AACGACAAGACGGCGAACGCGTATCGGTATACGGGCTTGAACGCCGACGGTACCGCGAAGTTTGAGCAAAGCGGTTCGTGTGAGACCGTCAATTGCAGCCGCCGTGCGCCGTACTCACAGTTGAATCTCCGCGTCAGCCGCGGCTTCCGCCTGGCGGGTTCCGCGCGAGTCGAAGCGATTGCGGAAGTATTCAATCTGCTGAACGCGAAGAATCCCTTCATTCCGCTGACGTCGCGGCGCTTGAGCGCAACGGGTGTACCCCTTGCGTCGTTCATGCAGCCGACCGCGTTCGCGGGTGATTTCGGCCAGCCCGAGCAGCGCGTCGGTCAGCTCGGTTTCCGCATTACCTTCTGATGACTGCCGGCTTCCGGCTACCGACTTCCGGCACGGGCCGGAAGCCGGTAGACGGTAGTCTGTAGTCGTCGGTGTCCTCCGAGCTCCGTCCTCTTCTCCGTCTCGCATTCCCCGTCATCCTCGCGGAACTCGGGTGGATGAGCATGGGCTTGGTGGACACGCTCATGGTCGGCCGCCTCGGCCCGGCGGCGATTGCGGCCACGGGCATGGGCAGCGGCGTGTTCACCGCGATCGTGATCTTCGGGATGGGACTGATGCTCGGGCTGGACACGCTCGTTTCTCAGTCCGCGGGCGCCGGCCGTCTCGATGAATGTCTCCGCTGGCTGCACCACGGCATCGTACTCGCGCTTCTCGTCGCGCCGTTCGTGATGGCCCTGACGTGGGTGGCGTTTCTCACCATCGATGCGTGGGGTCTGAACCCGGAGATTGGCGTACTCGCGGGACCGTATCTGCAAGTGATCGCGTTGAGCGCGGCTCCGTTGCTGCTGTATGCGGGACTCCGCAGATATCTTCAGGGCATTCATGTCGTGCGGCCGGTGATGTACGCGCTCGTCACTGCCAATGTCGTGAATGCGGGCGCAAATGCGATTCTGATTTACGGCCGGTTCGGCATGCCGGCCCTCGGGGTCACGGGATCGGCGTGGGCAACGTGCATCGCGCGTGTGTACATGGCCGCGTTCCTCTACGTCGCCGTGCGTCGGGAACACCGGCGCCGCGGCAGTGCACATCCTCACGTTCCGTTCGCGGTAGATATTCATCGGCTCCGACAACTCCTGACGCTAGGTGCTCCAGCGGCATCGCAGATTACGCTCGAAGTCGGCGTCTTCGCGCTGGCGACGGCGCTCGCAGCCCGACTTGACGCGGTGTCGTCTGCGTCTCACCAGATCGCGCTCAATATCGTCAGCCTCGTTTTCATGGTGCCGCTCGGCCTCGCCTCGGCCGGTGCGGTGCGCGTCGGCCACGCGATCGGCCGGCGCGACGCGCGGCGGGCGCGACGTGCGGGATGGACCGCATTGGCGGTCGGCGCCGGGATCATGATCGCCCTCGGAGTCATCCTGTTCGCGTTCCCGCATTCGCTGCTGGCCGTATTCACGACCGATGCGCGTGTGCTCGGCATCGGGGCCCGGCTGCTTGCGATCGCTGCGGCATTCCAGCTCTTCGACGGGACACAGGCGGTGACCACAGGCATCCTCCGGGGCATCGGCGACACGCGGACACCCATGGTGATGAACGTCATCGGCCACTGGGTACTGGGGCTGCCCGTTGGTTATGCTCTGTGCTTCGGGTTCATGTGGGGCGTCGCGGGTCTGTGGATCGGACTATCGATTGGTCTGATCTTCTGCGCGGTGGCGCTGACCGTCACGTGGATCGTGCGCAGCCGGCATCTCGAGCTGCCGCCACGCGCGCATCCGCCCGAACCGATCGAAATGCTGTAGTGAACGACCCGAACGTTTCGAACGATCCGAACGAATGATCAACGACGCCCATTGCCATTTCTTTTCGCCGCAGTTTTTCGGCGCCCTCGCGCGCCAACAGCTCGCGATGCAGGCAGCGCCGAGCGCAGTCGTAGCGGCGTCAGCGTCGGAGATCTGCCGCGAGCTGCAGTGGGACGATCCAGTCGCCGCCGACACGCTCGCGGATCGGTGGATCGCGGAACTCGATCGGCACGGCGTCAACCGCGCCGCGCTGATTGCGAGTGTTCCGGGCGACGAACCTTCCGTCGGCGAGGCCGTCGCACGCCACCCGTCACGGTTCGTCGGTTTCTTCATGCTCGATCCGTCAGCGACCGACGCGTCAGAGCGAGCACGCCGCGCACTCGACGAACTGCGCTTGCGAGGCATCTGTCTTTTTCCCGCGATGCATCATGTCGCGCTCACGGACCAACGCGTCAGGCGGATCGTTGAACTCGCCGCCGAACGACCCGGCGTGATCGTCTTCGTGCACTGCGGGGTGCTGACAGTCGGGGTCAGGCGCAAACTCGGGCTGCCAAGCCACTTCGACCTGCGGTTGGGGAATCCTCTTGAGGTCGCGAACCTTGCGCTCGCATTTCCACAGGTGCCCTTCATCATTCCCCACTTCGGCGCCGGCCTCCTGCGCGAAGCGCTGATGGCCGCGGACACCTGCGCGAACATTCACCTCGATACGTCGAGCTCGAACAGTTGGATTCGGTACACGCCCGGTCTGACGCTCGATGCCGTGTTCAAGACGACGCTTGCGGTTGTGGGGCCGTCGCGGCTCTTGTTTGGAAGCGATTCGTCGTTCTTCCCAAGAGGGTGGCAGAAGGGGATCTACGACACGCAGAAACAGATCGTCGAGCGGGCCGGCGTCAGCGCCTCGGACGCATCACGGATTTTGGGAGGCAACTTCGATCGGCTATTTCCCGCGGGCTAGCTCCTCGTCAATCACCGCTACGAACACGTCGATGGGCTGTGCGCCGTTGATCATGCGGCCGTTGACGTACACCGTTGGCGTCGAGCTGATGCCGAGGCGGTTGCCCACGGC
>DATJGR010000342.1:0-2708 GCA_035494855.1 Pseudomonadales bacterium
CCATGACGCATCGCCCACTCGATCACCGGGTTCTTGTTGTAGCGGTAGATGACGTCGAGGTCGACCGCTCGTGACAGCAGCGCACCGGCCAGATCGAGCGTGGAAAAATGCGCGCCGATCAGCATCACGCCGCGGCCGCGCCGTTGTGCGGCCGTTAGCGTCTCGAGCCCTTCGAACGTCACACGCCCGTCAAACCGTCCGATGTCGCCGAACCACGCCACCGCGGTTTCGACCCCGCCGATGCCTGTTGAGGTGAAAGTCTTCCGCACCAGCGCCTCCCGCGCGCCTGGGTCGAGCTCGGGAAAGCACAACGCGATATTGGTGCGCGCGATGTGTCGGCGTCCGCGCGCAAATCGGTACCCGATCGCGCCGATCGCGCGGCCTAGACCGAATTGCGCGCGTAGCGGCAATTGCGCGACGAACCACATCACACCGACGCCGAACCAGGTGGGCCAGTAGCGGGGCGCTGCGAGGTTTGATGCCATGCGTGATTCTAAGAACGTGCGGTGCATTGTATCGGCCGGCGAGGGACAGATCGTCGCGTCGAAGATCGGGGCGCGATTTAAGGGGGCGGGTGATCGGTGCTCCGGCCCGGCGTGTGATGCGCGGCTCGAGCGCCCGGGGATGGCTCGAGCGTGCCCGACGCGGCACACACGCACCTCCGCCGTCGTTCGAAGCTGGATGCCACCCTCACCGTGCTCGAGTCGGACGCGTCTTTGCTGCGTGCTACCATCGCGACCGTCTCGCCGAGGCCCCGCATGAAGCTGAAAGTCCCGTCGTTTCGCGACGCATCCGTTCTCGTGATCGGTGACGTGATGCTCGATCGATATTGGTACGGGGCGGCCGGGCGGGTGTCGCAGGAGGCGCCGGTGCCGATCGTCGACATCGAGTCGAGCGAGGATCGGGCAGGTGGGGCCGCGAACGTCGCGTTGAATCTCGCGTCGCTGGGTCTGGACGTGACGCTCATCGGTGTCGTCGGCGACGACGACGCGGCCGTCACGCTGCGGCAGAAACTCGACGCTGCGAACGTGCGGTGCGAACTCGTCGCCCTCGCGGATTGGCCGACGATCCTGAAAGTGCGCGTCGTCAGTCGTCGGCAGCAGATGTTGCGGATCGATTTCGAGAAACCGATTGTGGCCGACGTCGAGGGGCCACTGGAACGCGCGTTTCGCAAACACGTTGCTGCCGCCGACGCGGTCGTAATCGAGGATTACGACAAGGGAACGCTGGCGCGGCCGCGACGGTTCGTCGATATCGCCCACGAACACGGCAAGCGCGTGGTCGTCGATCCGAAGTTCAAACCGTTCGACGCGTACCGCGGCGCCGACGTGATCAAGCCCAATGCCGCCGAGTTCACGCAGGCCATCGGCGGTTGGACGGATTATCGCGAACTCGTTTCGAAAGCCGCCGAACTCGTCCGACGTTGCGACTTCGGGGCGCTCGTGGTGACCCGCGGCGAAGCAGGCATGTCGGTGATCGAGCGCGATGGCGCGCACCATCACGTACCGGCGCGCGCCGTCGACGTGTTCGATGAAACGGGCGCCGGCGATACCGTGGCGGCCGTGCTGGCGGCCGGCCTCGCTGCCGGCTGCAGCGTGCACGAAAGCGCGATGCTGGCGAATCTCGCGGCCGGACTCGTCGTCACGAAGTCCGGCACGGCGACGGTCTCGGTACCGGAGCTTCGTCGCGAACTCGCCGCGGAGGGTCATACGGACCGCGGCATTCTGTCGCGCGAGGAACTTCTCGAAGCGGTGGAAGACGCGCGCCGCGCCGGCGAGCGCATCGTGTTCACGAACGGCTGCTTCGACATTCTGCACGCCGGTCACGTGGCGTATCTCGAAGACGCGCGGGCACTGGGCGACCGGCTCGTCGTGGCGGTGAACGACGACGCGTTGGTGGCGCGACTGAAAGGCGAAGGACGTCCGGTGAATGGCGTAACACAACGAATGCGGGTGCTGGCGGCGCTCTCGAGCGTCGACTGGACCGTGTCGTTCAGCGAAGACACGCCCGAAGCGTTGCTCGATTCGGTGCGGCCCGACGTTCTCGTGAAAGGCGGCGACTATCGCATCGACGAAGTGGTCGGCGCCGAGATCGTGCGCCGCCACGGCGGCGAGGTGCGCGTGCTGGCGCACGTGCCGGATCTGTCGACGTCGGCGATTCTCGGCAGCTTGAAACGGGCCGGCGATTAATCGAGTACGGCTGCGTTCGCGAGCAGGTGCGCCGGATTCGTGGTACCGATCACGATGCTCGATACGCCGGCAACGCAGGCGACGTATTGCAGATTCTGTCGCCTGAGATCGTCACCCTGCGCGGCTCTGCCGCTATCGAGCGCCTTCTTGACGAGCACGCCGCAGCCGCGTGCTCGCGCGCGTTCCACGACCTCCAGTTCCGCCGTTGCGGCAGCGCTCAAAGTAGCCATCACGACGTCGCACGTCTCCGCCGCATGAAGGCCGCCGGCGATCGTCTTGTGCGACATGCCGAACGCGCAGATCAGACCTTCTTCTTTGAGCTGCGCCAGCATCTGCAACGTGCCGCGGTTGCGGATGATGTCGAGGTCGTCGCCGTTCGAGTGCACCAGCACCACGTCGAGGCGGTCCGTGCAGAGCCGCTTCAATGACTCGTGCACGCTGCGCCGCGTGTATTCGGGCGAGAAGTCCCAACGCGATGCGCCTGCTTCGAACGTTTCGCCCACTTTCGTGCACAACACC